>CP047921.1:300000-600000 GCA_010202845.1 Candidatus Saccharibacteria bacterium oral taxon 488
TGGCAGCGATGGCTGACAGCAGAACGACCATGTAGCCGAAGGTGAAAGCCTGTAGATAAGTTGCTATTGGCGCGGCTTGCACCACAATCTTTTCTACGCGCTGGCTTTGGTCGGTTTGCGCCGTCAGGGCAGTAGAAATCTGCGACGAGGCGACCGAACCGATAGCGAGCGCGAACACCGAGCTAACTAGAGCGGTGATCGCCAACTCTGCCAAGAACTGCCCGATAATCTGCCGCTTCGACGTGCCGATAGACAGCAAGATGCCAATTTCATGCAAGCGGCCGCGCACCCAGAACACCAGCACCAGTGACAAAACCGCCAGCCCTGCGGCGGCTGCACCGATGGTGGCAATCGTCAAGATATTTTGAATGCCAGCGATATTTTGGAGAACTCCAGCGAACACGGCCCCGTTGTCAGTCAGGCTGAATTTCTGCCAATCAATGTTTGGCAAGTTTTTGACGCGGTCTGTCAGCGACTTCAGCTGGTGCGGATTTTCGGCGAAATACGTCGCTCGCGTCAACTGCTGGCTGCCCGCTAGCTGCTGCGCCACGGCTAGATTGGTGATGAGATGATTCTCCGCCATGTCGGACTGCAAGACCGCTGGCTTTTCGCCTTTGCCGCTGAAGATACCAGCGACAGTCACCGTCACCCGCCGGCCGTCTTTGGTGATGTCCAGCTTGTCGCCTGTCTTGATACCGTTTTTCTCGGCAAACGCTTTGTGGATCAGCGCCGCGTTTTGATCGCGCTTGGTCAAGTGCTTGCCCTGCTCTAGTTGGTAAAATTTACCAGTGAACTCGCCGAGCAGATCGCTCTGTGTCGCGCCCGTCACCTTCGCCTCGCCAGCCACGTTAGAGTCCAGCTGCACGCCGCTGCCTGCCACGTCAATCAATTGCTTGCTTGGCAGTCCCGCAGTAGTTTCTGCCTGGAAATTGTGCGCTTTGACTTTGTCCAGGCGCTGCACCCGCTGCGCGATATCCATCGGCACCTCGCCCGACGGTTGCTTGTTAGCGATGCTAAAGCCAGCACGGATATTCCGCTCGACCGATTGCTTCAGCTGCGCCATCGTCTGCTGCACCGTCAGCGTGCCGATCAGCAGCGTGAAAATCAGCGTCATGATCAGGGCGATGGTCAGGCTGCGACGCCGCCGCCGCGCCACAGCCGTCCAGGCTCGTTTGATAATCGTCATCATTTGCCCCTAGTCCACTTCAGTTAGTAATTCTTTTGGCGTCGACTGGGTGATAGGCCGCGAAGCCAGCAGCACCGCAATGATAATCACCGCTAGCCCAGCGCCCCACACCGCCAGTAGATCCGTCGGCTGCACACCGACCGTCACCTTGTCCAGCGTACGCGATGACGTCACCGAATCAGCGTCAGCACCAAGCGACGCACCGTTGAGGGAACTGCCAGCTTGACGTGTGGCATTCTGCACCGCCTGCGACACCACGTGATCGCCCATTTGTTGCGCAATCAGGCCTGCGGTAAAGTACGACGCACCGAAGCTCAGCACTGCGATCATCACCAGCTCGGCGATGTATTGCAGCACAATCTTTGATTGCGGCACGCCCGTCGCCAAGAGTACGCCCGCTTCGCGCTTGCGCTCGTTCATCCACAAGTACAGCACCATGCCGATTACCACAACACTGACCAGCGCCGTCGCCCACAACATACCGTCGATCAAGCCGTACACGCCATTGACTGCACCAGTCACGCCAGCCAGTTCCTGACTATTCTTATTCAATTGATACTTTTGCCAATTGACCGGCAATTTATTCGCCCGCGCCATTACCTCATCCAACTGTTTGGTGCCCTTGGTAAAGAACGTAGCGTCCTGGTAAATCTCATTTTGCGCCGTATAGGCATTCAGCTGGCGGGTTGTCGTGAGGTCAGTCAAGAACAAATTCTCGAACAGCTCCACCTGATACGTCGCCTGCTTTGGGTTTTTGCCGTTAAATATACCGACGATTTCCACTTCCACCTCGTCCTTGGATGGATGCTCGTTGTCGGTGTCGTATTGATTGGCCTTTAACTTAATTTTACCGCCCAGCTTTAGGTTATTTGCCTTGGCGAAATCTTCGTGCACCAAAATCTTGTGCGAATCGTTCTCGGTGATGTGCCGGCCAGCGATGAGCTTGAGCGACTCAGCTCGAAACTTTTTCTCGGACTCAGATTTATTAACGCCGATGATAGTGGCGGCGTTGCCAAATTGCTTGTCTTTCTCGGCATCATAACCGCTGCCGCCACTCGGTAGTGGCACTAGCTTGGTATTGATAAAATCGACCGTGGCGTTCTGGCGCTTGACATAGTCCGTCACACCCTCCAGATTCTTCACCGCGTCGATGTCTTTGTTCGACACCGTCCCCGAGCCGCGGGCTGTTCCCGGATTGGTACGCGGATTATTGCCCAGTGTGAAACCGGCCTTGAGCGTTTTGTCTAGCGACTGCGCCGCCGCGTCGGTCGAATGCTTGATGGCAAATCCACTCAGCATAATCGTCGACATACACAGCAAAATCGCCAGCAAAATCAGCGTTTTGAGTTTTTTCCTGGTGATATACAACCAGGCACGTTGTACAAATGACATAGATCTCCTTTCTTGGTTCTATGTCAGTGTAGCAAGGGTATGTGAAGGGAATGTGAAATGGGTGGGGTTATCTGGCTATTTCTTCTCAAGCACTGCAACCCGTTTTTTCAAATCATCCAGTTCGGCGCGGAGTTCGCTTGTGCTTGCTGCGGGATTGTTTGGTTCTGTCTTTTTAGTTTTAGCGTCTTTCTCTTGCTTAGCTCTCTGTTCCTTGCCAGCTTTTGCGGCAATATGCATAGAGATGGCGCTACTTGATACTACGATAATAATACCTATCATAGATACGATGTCTAGGGGTTTGATTTCCATATATATTCCTCTGTTTATGATTTATTGTTAGGTTTATTATACATCCTGCTGTGGTATGCGGCTAGTAGGTTGACGCTAGCTGTGCATGCACTTTAGTTATAATTGGACTATCACCATAGTCAGACAAGCCTAAGGTTTCGACCGAACGCTGTTTCTGGCCTTTTTAATATCTCTTTTTTTGATGCGCAATCCCCACTGCTGAACAGTGACGTCTAGTGCATAGCCTTCGGGAAATAAGCCTTCAATCGTCCAGCCGTGTCGCTGCAAACAAGCTATCTGCCACGGCTCAGGAATGAGATGGACATATAGCTTACGACTATAACCAGCTAATAATTGTGGCAAGTTAGCTACCAGTACTTCGAAAACAGTCTCTGATTTCGCTACCAATGGCATGATTTTAATCGGCTGGCCTTTCTTTGGAGTTGCGCCGACAACGCCAACGACCTTTCTATCCTGCTCAGCGATAAAAATAAGCTTATATTTCGTATCGACATTTCGACCTTCACGCCGTCGATAACCAGCAAACAGTGTATCAATCCATGCATTATTAACGCCGTAAAAACTACTGCCCACCTGCGACAAAATCAGCCGTCTCGTCGCAGCGGTATGCTTTTTCTCGTCAAACGGGACGATTGAAATATCTGACAAGCCAGGAGTTGTGCTCTGACTCAGCGGCTTGTATAGCATACACTCGTCGATACCAGGTTTATAATGATCTTGCGCCTTACCAGCCAGATGAAAGCCTTTGCGCAATAGAAACTTGAACGTGGCTTGGTTTTGGGCAGCCACTGTACAGTAGAGTTGCCGAGTGTGGTGTTTGCGAGCAAAATCCTCAGCATGGCGAAGTAACTTACTGCCAATGCCAAATTTACCGCGATATTCTGGCGCAACGATGAGCGGACTAATTTTAACTGTCCCCTGCTTCTTGACAACTAAATGAATCATTCCAGCGGGATGATGATTGACTTCTGCAATAAATATGTACTGCAGAAGTGAAAACTGCCCGACAGAATCGACGTTATTATTGATATGCGCGGTAAAAATCCGCCGTGCGTGAGCTCGATGATCGCCATTGTAAAACGGCCCAAGTGTTTCTGTCATCAAGCGGGAAACGAAATCAACATCGCCTGCTTTGGCTTTACGGATATTCACAGTGACTGACGATTTCTTATATCGGTGCATGGGTTTATTGTCTTATACCCTATACAATAATACAAGTTATCTATTGCTACACATGCGTAATTTATGGCTATGGCTAGTCAAATTGGTGCAAATTCAATACCGGTAACACCGCCTTACAATTACTACTCAAGCGGATAAAGTTCATTATCCATTCATCGATTGGTAAAAATTATTTGGTCGCCGATTTGAATTTTCTGGCGCTTCTCATCATATAGTCGTGATTCGAGGTTTTGCTGCCAGAGGTGATAGCGTTAAAGAGTTCGGTAGCTTTTTTGAATTTGGTTCTTGATTTCTTTTTCTAGGACGGAACCTGCCGCAAAGTGGTTTACTATTACATTACTCAACCCGCTCGGCAAGCGACATCACCTGATATCCGTATTGATCAATGTCTTCTTGTTTCCAAAAATCGATTTCTTTCGTGCGTAAAACTTCGCCTACTACATGACGGACTTTGCGGCCGGTTGGCGTTCCTTCATAATTTATCTCAATCTGCTCCAGAATGTCACCGGGTTGGATGTCAAAATCGGCCACTCTCATATCAAACGTTTTCTCGCCCGTTAGGACTTTTTCGAATAAATCGGGGTAAGATTTTTTGGTGATAATTTTCATACCTTCTATTATAAAGTTATGCGACTTAGGCCACAAGCCGATGCTAAAATTGTGCAGCGAATACTATCTTGATTTATTGGGAGTTAGGTATTGGTTGTAGCCTTATTCTAGTGTGAGTGAGCAGGAAATTACCATGGTTTGTGGCGATTTTTGTAAGATTGCTTGACTTTGGGTACTATTATTGATATATATATCAGCGTTTTGGAATAATCCTTAACGCTGCTCCTTCTACTCGAGAAAGGCCTAAGTTATGGAAATTGAGGGCTATGTTAAATGCGGTGACAACTGTATCATCAGGAAGTTGTCCAACGGCGAGCACGCCGTTTTGATTCCTGACAATGTGGTCGGCGAAACATGGTACAGGTGCATGTACGATGTGTACCTGCGCTACCAGGTGCCATCACGCAATACGGTTGTCATTAGCAGACCGTCCTGCCAATCCAACTGCTGTTGTCGAGAGGAGTGATACAATAGACCCGAGCAAGTCTATAAACTGCTCACTTTCAAAGAGGGTTAAAATTAATGAATGATCCAATTGAGATATCAGTTGCCGAGGAATTATTGTTCCTGATAGATAGCGCCATAGAAAAAAGAGATATTAAGCAATTGACTAGTATTTATGGCATAGTTCATGAGTTTATTGGTAAACCTATTTATGATCCTCGGGCGGACTTTTACCGCTTTACCTCCCTCTCCGCGCCGCTATGGCAAACCACATAAAGTAATCCTCTAACGATTCGTCTTCCATGCCGGCGAATAGTTCGCGGGCGCGCAGGACTTCGCGGAGTTTTGGTGATTTTTGGTGGGCAAGCTGCTCGGCGGTGGCGTCCAATAAGTCCAAGCCGCGCTGCCAGGCGCCAGTCATTGCAGCCGTATCGCCGCGGCGCCGGGCGGCAAACGCTCGCCCGACCTCTGAGCCGATGTTGCCCATTTGCTCGAAAATCGTCAAGCTTTGCCACTTCTCTCGGTCAAAGACATGTTCACTCACGGACGACTCCGGCGATGATATCAATGATTTGCTGCCGCACCGCTGGGTCGAGCACATCACGCGACGGATTATTTTGCCGCGGACGAATGTTTATCATGCTATCAAACTCGATAAATTCATCTGTACCAAACTTATCCGGATGTAGGTTAATCCCCCATAGATCGGCTTGCTGCGATCCGCGTTCTAGCAAATACGCCTCGCCATCAGCATGCATATCCATGTCGATTACCACAATTTTCTTAGCAATATCGACATCCGCCTTGACCATCGTCCCGTACATTCTCTCGGCCATCGGGTGAAGCTCGGCGAGGGTTATGGTATCAATAATCTTCATGGTTTAATTGTAGCACAGACAGCCAGCGCTTCAGCATGATATGCTGACGGCGGAATCTTTATGTAAAGCAGGAGTTGAGAGTCTGTTTGACGACTTTAATATGCACAATTTAGGAAGACCTATTCTTGGACCCGTATTTTTCTCTAGCTATTTTAGTATACTTTCTGATAAAATCGCTTTTTGCATCAGTATATCCATCTCTGTCATGCTCAAATTCCTTCCAAAGTTGTAGTTTCAATTTCTCGTACTGTTTGGCAATATCGCCATTCTCAATTAGATAATCCCTAAAGTAGATCTCATCATTATCCCCCACGATCCTAATATGAATATGAAATACCTTATCCGCGAAGCCCTGTTTGGTATATCCCTTATTCAATGAGATTCGTTTTGCTTTCTCACTCATGCACAACCAATTATTTTCAACAAGAATATTTTTTACAGGCTCTAATTCTTTCTCCGACGGGACTTCAAGCAATATATCTACTATATTCTTTGCCTGTATATTTGGGATGGCCGTGCTGCCAATGTGAGATATTCGTGCTATGTATTTTTCTGGCACCAATGAGGAGATGACTTTCACCTCCTCATCATACCAGTGTACCCATTCTCGATTGTGTTCTACAAGAAATATAGGGAATAGTTGCCACAATTCTTCCAAACTCATTTTCTCTAGTTCTCTATCCATCACATCCTCCTACTCAAACCTCACCACAAACCGCATGCCCTGCCCGTGCGGCGTGAATTTGTAGTCTAGGCCCTTAGCGTCGAGCAGCATTTTCACGGTATAGAGACCAATGCCACTGCTGTCAGTGTGTTGCTTCGTGGCGGCATTGCTCCGATAAAACGGGTCGAAAACGTGCTGTAGTTGTTGTTTGGTGAGTGGTTTGCAAGCGTTTTCGATGGCCAGCTCATGCTGATCGCAGGTAATTGTTATCACACTCCCCGCGTCGCCGTGGCGCACCGCGTTTGATACCAGGTTCGAGATGACGTGGCGCATCATGTCGCGGTTAGCACGAATGGTCGCCGGACGGGCGTCAACTGTGAAAGTCATGCCGCGCGTTTTCGCCAGTAGTGTATAATCATCAACCACCTCGGCGATCAGCTGATCAACCCTCAGTCGCTTTTCTTGGCGCACGGCTTGCTCAGCCACGTTTCCAGAGCGCAAGACGTTGTTCACCATCGTCGTCAATTGATCAACCCGTGCCACCGATTTCGCCAGGTACTGATCACGGTCTTTATACTCGCCGATGTTGAGTTGCATATTCTCAAGTATGATCCGGAGCGCCGCCAATGGCGTCTTCAACTCATGCGAGGCTGCACGGAGGAAAGCAATTTTTTCCTTCTCCAGCTGGGTGATCCGCTTATTCTCATGCTCCAGTGAGCGAATCGTCTGCCACAGATTTTGATAGAGCTCATTGATATTTCGCCCTAGTACGCCGATCTCGTCATGACTGTTCACTGGGTAGTGTACGTCCTTTTCCAGTCGCTGCATGGTCGTGGTCACCGCCGCCATCTTACGAATCGGCCGCGTCACAAAACGGCTATACATGTACGAGAACACGAGCGCCACCAACAGTGAACCAAGCATGGTATACGGCAATACGTGCAGCGTGGCGAGCTTGGCCTGAGTAACGGGCGCTACATCGGCCAGTAGCTTGATTCTGGCCGTTTGTCCGCGATTATCCGCCACACTACCCTGCTCTAAAATCACCGAGCGCGGATCGACCGTTTGCCCATCAGCGATTTTCACCACGCTGGTATCGACTGGTTTACCGCTGTCTGTCACGATATTGACAGATTGAAAGCCTTGAAAATACTGATCGCGCCCGTCAATCGTCAGCGTGATGTTGACATTTTTCATACTCGCAAATTCCTGGCTGAGACGACGCATTTCCTCAGTCGATTTACCGCGTAGCTCAGCCACGAGCGCCGTGAGATTGTCCGCCGCCTCGCGCTCTTTTTGCTGTAGATAAAATTGCGGCATCAAGGTGTAGACCAGCGCATGCACCAGGATGATCAACGCCGCAAACAGGCCAATTGACACCAAGAACGTTTTGGGAAATAATTTAAGCCGCTTCATAGCGATAGCCCACTCCCTTCACCGTGATGATGCAGTCCAGGTGCAATTTTTTGCGTAAGTTTTTGATGTAAACGTCGATCACCCTGTCAAACGGCACCTCATCGTCACGCCACAGCTTGTCAATGATAGCCTGCCGGCTCCAGACCATGTTTGGATTATCCACGAGCAGTTTGAGTAGCTGCACTTCCTTAGGCTTGAGGTGCGCATCAGTATCATCATAAAATCCCTGATAGGCCGCGAAATCCACCGAGGCCAGACCATGGCGCCACAAGTTTTTTTTGACAGACTGTTGGCGACGAAGCAGCGCCCTGATGCGCTTTTCCAACAGCACCAGTGAAAACGGCTTACTCATATAATCATCCGCTAGCTCGTCAAAACTCGCAACCTGCGTCGGCTCATCATGTAGCGCCGTCAGCATCAGCACCGGCACGTCGCTAGTCTGGCGAATACGCCGCAGCACTTCAATGCCACTCATCTTTGGCAGCATGATATCGAGAATAATCACATCTGCCCCAGTAAATCTCTTCAGCGCTTCCTCGCCGCTGGTCGCCGTCACCACCGCAAAGCCGCGCTGGCGGAGGAATTGCTCAGTGCCAGTGCGTAAGGTGGGCTCGTCTTCAACAATAAGAATCGTTGATGTCATATAAGTAGTATACCGAAAATGCCGCCCGTGGTAAACGAGCGGCATGGGGCGCGTGGTCAGCGTCGAATTGGGACGCTTGGGGCGCGTTAGTGGACGCCGACCACTTGCAGGCGCCGAGTGGTGCGACCGAGACCGAGAGAGATGGTTTCGGTGGCGTGGCGGTTGAGGAGGCTCTGTCCGAGGGGGCTATCGACCGAGATGCGGCCGTCAGACGGATCAGCCTCAAGGCTGTCAACGAGGGTGTAGCGAAAGAGCTGACCCTGCTGATCAATGAGATCAACCACCGAACCGATGGCGATGCGTAGCCGATCGCGCTTACGCGGTAGTGGTTTGGCGGTCTTGAGCGCAGTGCGTTTCTCGGCGAGCTTGCCATGGACGTTTTCGAGATTCATGATAATGTCGCTGCGGCGGAGTTTGTCGTCGCGAGACTTGGCGCGGCCGATGTCGCGTAGTTCAGCTGAGAGTGCTTTTTCGCGGATTTCGAGTTCGTTGATTTGCTTGTGTAATTCTTTGAAGCCTTTTTTACTGAGATATGTTGTCGTATTCATCCTTACCCTTTCTGGTGAGGCTCACCTCACCGTAACTTATTACACCATGGCATTCTGAAAATTAGCTGAAAAATTGTAAAAATGTCAAAAAAAGTCACGCCACCAGAGGTGAATTACAGGGTTTTTGGCAGCGAAATGGTGAACGTTGTCGTGCCTTTACGGCTGGCGGCGGTGAGTTGGCCACCGAGGGCGCCGGCCAGTTGCTTGGCGAGGCTGAGGCCGAGGCCGTAGCCGCCGGTTCGCTGATCGCCAGAGAAAAATCGCTCAAAAATATGCGGCAAGTCGCGCGCCGCGATTTGGCCATCGTTCGTCAGACAGACAGTGATACGGTGATGGACAGCCTTGATGTCAACCTGGACGCGAGACTTACGCGGGCTGTGACGCAGGGCGTTGTCGAGGATGATGGCGATGAGTTCGCGGACGATGAGACGGTGGCTGGTCAGGGTGATGGCCTCGTCGGTGATTAGCGTGGTGCGCGCATCGACCTTGCGTTCAGTGATCAGCTTTTTGGTGAGGTCGGTGATGTCAAAGATCTCGGTGGTGGTTTCTAATTGTCGATTGGCAGACGACAATTTGAGCAGCGTCTCGGTCAGTTGCGTCAAACGGTCGGTCTCTTCGAGCGTACTTTGGAGCGTCTGGCGAAGCGATGCTTTGCTGGCGCGCTGGTCGGACAATGCCAGCTCGGCCTCAGCTTTGATGACGGCCAGTGGCGTGCGCAGCTGATGACTGGCGTTGGCGGTAAAGCGCGACTGGGCGTCATGTGCTGCCTCGATCGGCTCGAGCGTCCGTCGGGCCAATATATAGGCACACACACCGCCGCCAAGCAGTACGATGAGGTTGAGATAGCCGAGGCTGATCAGCAGGTTGGTGGTCGAGATTGATGGATGGTCGCGGATGATGGTGGTTTCGGTGTTACCATCAGTTTTGTGATGCTTACTCCAGTTATTCAGCTGGACGTCAAGCTCGGAGCTAGCGACTTGAAAGATGATGCCGCTAAATAGCAAGCTGACGGTCATCAGAATGAGCAAGTACCAGCCGGCGAGCTTGAGCGTTGCTGAGAAAAATAATTTCACTCGCCAGCCTCCAATTTATAACCAAAGCCGCGCACGGTGTGAATCAGTGGCCGGCGAAATGGCTTGTCGATTTTCTTGCGTAGCTGCTTGATATAGGCCTCGACGTTGTTGGGTAAAATATCGGCATCAAAATCCCACACATGGGCGATCAATGTGTCTTTGCTAAGCGTCTGGCCGGGGTGGCGCGCCAGGTATTCGAGGAGCGCGTACTCCTTGCTGGTCAGGTCGATCGAGGTGCCGGCGCGAGTGACGGATTGCGTTGTCTGGTCGATCACGAGATCAGCGATCTGGAGCGTGTCCGGTTGCTGAATCGGCGGGCGGCGAAGGAGCGCTCGCACGCGGGCGGTGAGTTCGGCGATGGCGAAGGGCTTGACGAGATAATCATCAGCGCCGCTGTCCAGGCCGAACGTCTTGTCCTCAGTCGTCCCCAGTGCCGTCAATAGCAGAATCGGCATATCCTTGCCCTGCCCGCGTAAATCCTGCACGATGTCCGTGCCGCTCCGTCCCGGTAGCATCCGATCAACGACCAACAGATCGTACGGCTCGCTCATCGCCATATTCAGCCCCTCATCTCCGTCATGCGTCACGTCCACGGCATGATGCTCACGCCGCAGCGCCTCAGCAATGATCCGGGCAATCTTTCGTTCGTCTTCGATGATAAGGAGGCGCATGAGTATATTATATCAAGGTATGGTAGTATAATAAGCAGAAAGAAAGGGAGATATATGGGACGAGATACAGCAAAACAGCAGCAGCCGATTGTCGAGATTCGTCATTTTCAGATGGCGTTTGGTGACAAAACGGTCATCCAGGACCTCAGTTTTGAGGTGCGACGTGGCGAGGTGTTTGGATTCTTAGGCAGCAACGGCTCGGGAAAGACGACGACACTCAGGGCGCTACTGGGGCTATACGAGCCGACGGGTGGCGAGCTGCTGGTTGATGGCAAACCGTATACGGTTGAGGATAGCGTCAAGCTAGGCTACCTTCCGGAGGAGCGTGGCCTGTACAAAAAAGAAAAAGTCATCGACACCATGATTTACTTTGGGCGACTAAAAGGTTTGAGCCAGGAAGAAGCTCGTACGTTCTCCATGAACTACTTGGAGCGAGTCGGTCTAAGCGACAAGGCAAAGACTCGGCTGGACAAATTATCAGGCGGCCAGCAGCAAAAAATTCAGCTGGGCGTGACCATCATGGGTGACCCAGAACTGCTTATTTTGGACGAGCCGACCAAGGGTTTTGACCCAGTTAATCGCCGACTACTAATGAACATCATTGAAGAGCGCCGCAAGGCTGGCGCGACGGTGATATTTGTCACCCACCAGATGGAAGAGGTTGAACGGCTATGTGATCGGCTGATTCTATTAAAAGACGGTCGATCAGCGGCGTACGGTACGCTGGCAGAAGTGAAAAAACAGTTCGGCGGTGCGTCAATGGATGATATTTTCGTCAAGGTTTATGGCGGCGAGAAGCAGGAGGTACGTCATGAGTAAGATGCATAATTTGGGAATGGTGTTCAAATTTGAAGTGCTGCGCACTCTGAAAAAACCGACCTTCTGGCTGATAGCGCTGGGTTTTCCGGTTATGATCGGATTGATTTTCGGTATTGTTCTTTGGTCAAATCAGGCGACTAAAGAGGCGGCCGATAAGCTTCAAGAACAAAAATTTAGCATTACTATGACAGATCATTCAAAGCTAATCAAGCCGGAAGTCGCAGCGGTGATGAAAGTCCAATCAGTTGACTCCGAAGCTGAAGGTATCGAAAAAGTTAAACGCCGTCAGACGGATGCTTATTTCTATATACCGAAGAATCTTGAGAAGGACACGATCAGGATATACGGCCAAGATACGGGGGTTTTTGAGAACAATAAGTACGAGGCAGTTGTCCGCACACTACTGAATCAGTCGGTTGATAGTAGGGTCACCGGATCGGAAGCGGCAGTGATCAAGCAGAAAATTAATTCGTCACTCAAGACCTATAAAGACGGTAAAGAAAGCGGCGGTGTGAACGAGATGATCGTGCCAGGGTTCTTCCTGGTGCTGTTTTATATGCTCGTTGCCTTCTTTAGTAATCAGATGCTGACGAGTACTGTCGAGGAGAAAGAAAATCGCACTGTGGAGATGTTGCTGACAACGGTGCAGGCCAGGACGTTGATTATCGGCAAGATTTGGGCGTTGATCGCTCTATCGCTGATTCAGGGGATGGTTATCGTTGTGCCGGTGTTGATTGGCTATTTTGGATTTGGTTCGCAGCTGCACTTGTCTAACTTTGATCTATCGCAAATTGTGTTTGATCCGACGAGAATCGCTGTTGCCGCTGCGCTGTTTGGTGCGAGCTTTACCATGTTGACTGGTCTGTTGGTAGCTATGGGGGCAATGATGCCGACCGCCAAGGAGGCGAGTTCGTGGGTTGGCCTGGTGATGATACTGCTGTTTGGGCCGCTGTATGCCGCGTCAGTATTCGTTTCATACCCAGAGTCAACCTTCTCAATGGTTATGTCATACTTCCCGCTTACGGCACCAATTCCGTTGATGATTAGGAATACGGTCGGCAATTTGTCGCTCATTGAGGCCTTGATCGGCGTAGCGGTCTTGGTGGTGTCTGCGGTACTGATCATGATGCTGGCGGTGCGGATTTTCCGCTACGGTGCGATGTCCTATGACAGCAAGCTATCTCTGTCGGCGTTGCGGATGAAGCGAAAAGCTGATAAAGTTTAAGTATGAAAGTACGCATTGAAATAGACACCAAAACATTTGTGCGGTTTTGGCTGGTGGTGATTGGCTTTGGGCTGGCGGGGCTGATGATTTATTCGGCGCGGGATGCGCTGATGGTGCTCGGGACGGCGTTGTTTCTGGCGCTGGCATTGAACGCGCCGGTGCGTAAGTTGGCGTCGTGGCTACCTGGCAAGAGTCGGCTGGGCGGGACGGCGTTGGCGTTTATGCTGCTGATCATTATCTTGACTAGTGTGATTTGGTTTGTGGTGCCACCGCTGGTGCAACAATCGGCTAAGTTTGCCGAGACGCTGCCTAGCCTCGTTAATGGTGTTAACGAGCAGTGGCACGGGCTGAAGGGCTTTGTCGAGCAGAATGGTCTGCAGCCGCAAATTGATTCGCTGATGAATAATATCCGCGGCCAGGCATCCAGTTGGGCGGCGAGTTTCGGCGCGAATATTCTCGGTAGTATTGGCTCGCTGGCATCATTTTTGGCATCGGCCTTTCTGGTGCTGGTGCTAACGTTCTTGATGCTGCTGGAGGGTCAGGAATGGATGGAGCGGCTGTGGCGGCTGTATCGGGATGAGCAGCGGCGCGACCATCACAAGGTGCTGGTTGGCAAGATTTATAACGTGGTGACTGGCTACATCGTCGGGCAGCTGACGGTGTCAGGGATCGGCTCGCTGTGCGCCGGGGCGTTTGTGTTTGGCATGAGCTGGTTCATTCCGGAGATCGCGGCCAACTTGGCGATGCCGACGATTCTGCTGGTGTTCCTACTCAGCCTGATCCCGATGTTTGGGGCAACGATCGCCGGTGTGGTGGTGGGACTGATGCTGATGCTCAATAGTGTGTCGGCGGGCGTCATCTATCTCATCTATTTCGTGATCTACCAGCAGATTGAGAATAATTTTATCGCGCCAGTCATTCAGGGCAAGAAAGTCGAGCTGTCGGCGCTGGCGATCTTGGTGGCGGTGACGGTGGGGCTGTATGTTGGCGGCCTAGTTGGTGGTGTGGTGGCTATCCCGATCGCTGGGTCGCTCAAGGTGCTGATGGATGATTATCTGGCGCATAATCGCGAGCCGCAGGCGCCGCCTCGCCGCTCGCCGCTAAAAAAGGCGCTCAAAAAAGCCGCCAAGGAAGCCAGCTGAGTAAGCGGCCGAGAGATTATCGGGATTATCGGTACGACCAAACTTGACCAGATGGGGTGTCGCGTAGCGCGATGCCCTTTTCGTCGAGTTGAGCGCGAATATCGTCGGCAGCTTGCCAGTTCTTGGCGCGGCGAGCCTGCCGACGCTCAAGGATAAGCCGCTTCGCTTCATCATCAATGTCTGGCGTGCCGTCCATCAGCCCTAGGCCCAGCACCTCGTCGACCGCCTCGAGTAGCTGCAATAAACCACCGCGGTGAATTTTCTCCAACGGCGCATGATCCAGCCGTGAAAAGGCCTCGTCGATCAGCGCCACGGCTCCTGGTGTATCCAAATTATCATTCAACTTTTCAACAAGCGCCTGCCGCGCTGCCAATAGTGACACCGTGCCCTCCCGCTCATCTTTCTCGTCGTCATCATCCAGCGTGTCGTGCGTCTGGTGTCGCAGCGCCGCATAGCCGCGCCAATGGTCCAGCCGCGCCTGGGCTGCCTCCAAAATTTCCCAGGTGAAATTGCCCTCGGTTTGGTAATGCTTGCTGAGGATTGCCAGCTTAAAGGCCATCGGACTAAAACCGCGCGCCGTGATGTCACTGAGAGTGATGATGTTGCCGAGCGACTTACTCATCTTGCGGCCATCTACCTTGATGTGGTTATTGTGCAGCCAAATTTGAGCAAATTGCTGCCCAGTCAGACTCTCGCTCTGAGCAATCTCGTTGGTGTGATGTACCGGAATGTGGTCGATGCCGCCGGTGTGAATGTCGATTGTATCACCTAGCGTCTCCCGAGCGATCGTCGAACACTCTAAATGCCAGCCCGGAAAACCGACGCCCCATGGACTATTCCACTCCATGTCGCGCTTGGCGTCTGTCGGTGAAAATTTCCAGACAGCGAAGTCGGTGATGTTGCGCTTGCCCTCGACGCTGACTCGCGCGCCGGCTTCTAGTCCGGCTATGTCCAGCCGCGCGAGTTTGCCATAATCCGGCAGCCGCGACGTATCAAAATACATACCGTCGCCGTCAATCTTGTACAAAAATCCCTTCTCGTCTAGCCCCTTGGCAAAGTTAATTTGCTGCTGGATATAGTCCGTTGCCCGGACTAAGTGGTCGGGCCGTACCAGTTTCAGCACCTCGTAGGCTTCGTGGTCGGCGATAGCGATGTACTGCTCGGCCACGTCCCAAGCGGTTTTACCCTCGCGGCGCGCCCCCTTCTCCATCTTGTCCTCGCCATTATCATCATCGCTGGTCAAGTGTCCAACGTCGGTGATATTTTGCGTGCGAATAACCGAGATGTCCTGCCAGCGCAGTAACCGCACCAATACATCCCAGTAAATATAGCCGACCCAATTGCCAATGTGCGGCTGTGAATACACCGTCAGCCCACAGGTGTACATGCGAACCGTCTGCCCGTCGAGCGGCGTCAGTTTGTCTTTACGGCGAGTGAGGGTGTTATGGAGATTCATAGAAATATTGTAGCGCAAAACGGGTGGGTTGGCGAGTTACTTCGTCGCTTGGACGACTAGGGCCACTCTACATCAGCGAGAACTGGAATATGGTCAGACGGCACCTGGTGGTTTGGCTTGGCTGGGGAATATAGTGTCGGTACTAGGTATCCGGCGGCCCCTCTAAGAGCGATCATATCAATTGAAACAGCCTCGCCGCTAATCCAGGCAGTCGGCATTTTCCCAACTAGGTCGCCAAAACCTGCCTCCGTAAGGCGCCGTCGGACTGGCCCGCCCGGTTGATCATTGCAATCAGCCAGGATAATCGCGGGCTGTTCACCGAGATGCTCGAGAAGCTCACGTGCCTGTCCGAGGCCTTTATGCTGCGGGTCATCAGTCGGCGACCACTTAAGGTGAGTATTAACGACGGCGATACCACCAAGTTGTATAATTTGCGCGACATGACCAGACTTATCACCAAACGCAAGCATCTCAGATGAATCGACAGTAATATCGGGGTGTACCAAGGTTAGGCAGCCATCCGGCTTGTTATTGTCCTTTTGTCGCCAAAAGGTTTGCCATGCTCCATCCCGATTGATTGACTTGGCGAGTACATCATCAACCTCTTGGAGTGCAAGGACATCGACGCCGAGAGAGTTAATAAGTGTCTGTAGTGGCTCAATTCGACTGCCAGGTGCTTGAAGTTTAAAGTCGGGCGGCAGTGAATCTCCGTAGTGAATATATTTATCCGCTAGAACGTTGAAGGTGCCGACGCGCATAGAACTCCTATCCCTTCACTGTATACGCTACACCGATTTCCAGTGTGGCGCGTTCAATCCAATCGTCATGACGATCAACTTGTTTCGAAAGTGCCAGATGCTCGGTTTGGTTAGTGTCGAATATGCCGGCTTGACGGTCGAGGGTGGTGTAGATGTTGTCAATTTTTCGGTTAAGTTCGGCAAAGCTTGTCTTGTTCTCCTCGCGAAGCTTGCTGAAGAGGTGGCATAATTGTTGCATGGTTGGATCACCCATATATCCAGTATAATACATTAATGAAAATAGCCCACCGAACGAGCTCAAACCAGAACTGGATATATCTCAACCCAGGAAATGCAAGTAATGCATCTCAACCAGTTTGAGCCCAGTCGGCGAACTATTTTCGGCGGGCGGCCCTGCCCCCCCGTCGCAACTGAGCGCTACCCCCCGTATCCCAGTCGTTATCTGGGTGGCTGTAGGATCTACCCGTACCTATGGTATGATGACTCTAGGAAGTGTAAGGCGAGAAAGGTGATATATGGATACAACATTGTTTCAGTACTGTCAAAAAATAGTGCTATTCAATCAAGACGGCTCTGCTGTGCTGCTCGCTAGGCGCCGCGGGGAGGCTGATTATGATGGCGTGTTCTCGTTTATTGGCGGTAAGTTGGAGTCGACGGATGGTGGCCTGGTGAATGGTCTTCGGCGGGAGAAAAATGAGGAAATTGGCTCGGCTGCTAAAATTGCGGTGGTAACGAGTATCAGTGTTAATGAATATTTTGTCAAAACTAATGGACAGGCCATGGTGCTGCCGCACTATTATGCCCGGTTTATTGGCGGTGAAATTACGCTCAATGATGAGTATTCTGAGTATCGGTGGGTAAACCTACGTGAGTTAGATCGGTTTGAACCAAAGATTGAGACAGTTGCCCCTATGATTGAGGCTGTCCAAAAAATTATGCGAGTTGCCACCGAGGCGGATTATCGAGAGATATAGACATGTATTGGCCGCCCCCGCTCGCTTAAATGCCGGCCTAGATTTACGGTATTTTCTGTATCGAGTTCGCTTTCGTCGTTTCCGACTCATCAGCATAGACACGCATTCATGGAGCGAACATGACAAGCAGAGCTGACAGAGGTTCGCGGGAGGCTAGTCTTTCGGGGGCCAAAAGGCTACAATGAGTACCCATCCTGTGTCCTTTGTCTTGTAGCAGTTTGCATGCGCTACGGGCAGGATAGTTTCCAGACAATGTCTTAGGCCTCCCTCCAAGAGACCTCTTGCTAATTCTAAGGGGTGTTGACCGGTTCCTGGTATAATCCGCATCCGTCTGCAAGACGGCTCCACTTTCGCCGCCACCGCCATGGCATGTCGGACAGGGAGATTGATGCAGATATAGTTGTCTCTTCTTTGGAGCCTCCCTCAGCAAGGGTTTGTATCACCCGGCGGCGGAGCTGCGCGATTGCTTGCATCCACTTAGGGGTCGGCTCCAGTTGGCGTCCGAGCTCGGCGGCCTCACCTCTGACACGCTGCAGGAAAGCTTCCTCCTGTCTGCGCCGTTCGGCGATGCGCCAAGCCTTAAGTTCTTCTTGGTCATCGCGGTAGTCCTCAATAGCCTTGCGTGAAATTTGCTCCATACCTGTTATATATCACTAATAGAATAAAATGTCAATGAAATTGAGGTAGAAATGTGGCATAATAGCTATTTTTCAGCGTTTTTAGCTTGTTTGTAGGCTTTGGTAACTGGTGCCAGGCCGCGAGCGACGCGTTCGCGGTTGGCTTTCAGTTGCTTTTCGTCGCGGAAAGATAGTTTAATGGGCGTGCCGGCGAAGTTGAAGGCTTCACGCAGGGTGCGTTCGAGGTAGCGTTTATAGCTCCAGTGGACGAATTTGAGGTTGCTGCCGTAGATGACGAACCATGGCGGGGCCGTGTCGGTCTGGACGATGTAGCGGAGCTTTGGATGCGAGTTCTTTAGGCCGGCTGGCGGATGAGCGGCGACGGCTTTTTGCAAGAGGTCGTTGAGGACGCGGGTCTTGCATTCTTGGCGGCGGCGAGTGTGGATATCGAGGGCGAGGTCGAACAATTTGGCGACATTCTGCCCAGTGACTGATGAAGTGAAAATCAGCGGTGCGTAGGGGGTGAATTTGAAATGATAGCTGATTTGCGGTGCTAGTTTGTCGTGAGTGTAGGCATCTTTGCCTTCGACGGAGTCCCATTTGCTGACGACCAGGACTAGCCCCTTGCCTGCTTCGTCGATGATGCCGGCTAGGCGCTGATCAAGTCCAACGTTCAATTCGTTGACGTCCATCAAGAGGAAGCAGATGTCGGCTTCGTTGATGGCCTGCATAGTGCGTAGGACGGAGAACTTTTCGATGCCGGTTTCTTGTTTGCCCTGGCGGCGGATGCCGGCGGTGTCCAGTAGTTCGATGGTCTGGCCGTGGTAGCGGACTTGGACGCGGTTGACGTCGCGGGTGGTGCCGGCGACGTTGGCGACGATGGCTTGCTGCTTGCCCGCTAGGGTGTTGAATAGGTTGCTTTTGCCGACATTTGGCCGGCCGATGAGGGCGACGCGAATGATGTCGTCAGCTTCGGTTTGAGTGGCTGGCGGAATGAGATCGGCGATGTTGTCGAGCAGCTCAGAGATGCCGATGTTGTGTTCGGCGGAGGTTTTGATGATGGTTTTGATGCCGAGACGCTTGAATTCGTCGGTGTGGAGCGAGCCTTTGAGGTCGGCTTTGTTGGCGACGAGGAGGACGGGCTTGCCGCTTTTGAGGGCTTTTTTGGCCAGTTGACGGTCGGCGTCTGATGGATAGACGGTGGAATCGACCATGACGAGAATGACGTCGGCAGCGGCGGAGGCATCAGCGATTTGGTCTTGGATGGTGGCTTCAAATTCGTCTTCGGTGGGTTTGAGGCCGGCGGTGTCGATGAGCCAGAATTCGGCGTGCGTGTCTGCTGCAGCGCGCCCGCCAGCCGTCTCCTCCGCGTCGAATGCATCCGGCAACGCCGTCCGCAGAGCTATCGACTTGTCGGAGAGGCTGGCGGTTGTGTTCGCGCCAGGCTCCAGCGCAGGAGGTGTGGCGCTTATCGCAGTCTTCTCAGGAGATGAGACGCGGCGTTTGTATGAGACTTTGCCAACAACGTTGTCGCGGGTGGTGCCGGCTTCGCGGGCAACGATGGCGGTGCGGGCGCGCGTCAAGCGGTTGAATAGCGAACTTTTGCCAACGTTAGCTTGGCCGATGATGGCGACGGTAGGTAATGTATGAGACATAATTACGCCTATTATACCAGAGGTGTGGGGTTTTGGCGAGGATGAGCGTTATGAGGCTTAATTACTATTTGTTGGGGTGGTTGTCGCTTCAATGCTTGGTACAGGACTAGTTGGTGTTGGCGGGGTGTAACCGCATTCAGGGCTGTTAGGGATGGCGGTGATGCTGCCTGTTCTTGAATTAGCGTTGTAATATCGATACAACAGCGTAGGTCCATTGCAGGCTTTTGCTATATGTGAGTAAGCACTCAATTCCCCTTCCTCGCAGTCGTCGCCACCAGCACAGCCTTTATCAACAATCTTCCAATCAAGATCGGGGTTGCCTCTTGAATCTGTCTTCGTGTCAGCCGCAGGGCTTTCCTGCTCTTGTGCTGTACTGGTTACTTCCGTCTTTTCTTTTGGTGCGCAGCATCCTGACATAAATAGTGCAGTGGTGGCCACAGCACCAAGTACTGCTCCCGCTTTTTGCCATAATGATTCGTTGCCACTATTTGGAAATTCTGATGTATTGCTCACGACTACTCCTTTGTACGCTCTGTATTTATGATATTAGATTATACAATTTGTGTGAGGCTATAGCAAACTAATTCGTTAGAATTCCCTACGCTTACTGGTGGCCGTGGGTAATCTGCAGACGTGCGTAATAGGGGCGTGGGGTTTTGGCGAAAGGCAATGAAAATAGCCCACCGAATGAGCTCAAACCAGAACTGGATATGTCTCAACCCAGGAAATGCAAATGATGCATCTCAACCAGTTTGAGGTCAGTTCGGTGAGCTATTTTCGGTGGGCGTTAGCCCTATCTCTTTGAAGCCTCCTTTCTCTTGATGTCGAAGAGACTCAGCATCGTGATCACCCCCGCAGGGGCGATCACGATGACGATGTAGATCGTCATCGCAATGATGAATCCCCATCCTCTTGCCCAGGTGGCGAGGAGTAGCGGGAATAGTGTGGCTGCGAACCAAAAGAGGATCCCCGCTCCCCGGAATCTCAATTCGTCGGTGACGGTGCAGACCGCGGCCGTTGCCGCGATGGTCGCCCCCACAAGGAGGATCGCGATCATAATGATCATCGGCGCAAACTGATTCACAATCTTTCCTTTCGGTAGAAGAAAAAGCTCAAAGCTAAAGGGCGACTTCCCGCTCTTTATCGAAAACTTTGAGCTGAAAGCTGATATATATCACTAATAGAATAAAATGTCAATGGATTTTGTCAAAAATGTGATATAATATGCGTTTTTTGGCACCTGAGGAGGCCTAGTTAGTCAGTGGACCTTCGGTAAATTCCCCGCGTTTGATGTCACCGAGGGTGTAACTACCAAAATCTGTTCGGTGGAGTTTGGTGACAGTGTAGCCAAGGGCGGCGAAGGTGCGGCGGATTTGGCGGTTGCGGCCTTCGCTCATCTGGACGATCCAGCGGTGGTCGTCGCCGTCGTGCTGGCGCTCCAGCGTCAAGCGGCTGGGCCCGTCAGGTAGTTGCACGCCAAAGTCATTGATCATTTGTCGGTGGAGCGGCTGGAGTGGCTGGTCGAGTGTCACCAGATAGCGCTTCATTTTATAAAACGACGGGTGCGTCATCTGATGGGCAAAGTCGCCGTCGTTGGTGAGGAGAATCAGTCCTGAGCTATCTTTGTCCAGGCGACCGACGGGCTTGAGGTGATGAAGGTTTTTTGGCAATAATTCGTAAATGGTCGGTACGCCGCCCTGCGAGGCGCGCGAACAGAGGTAGCCGATGGGTTTATGGAGGAGGATGAGTTGGTGGGTTTGGGCGGTGAGTCGTTTATTGCCGTGGCGAACGATGTCGGTGGTGGTGATGCGCTGACCGAGCTTGGCGGGCTGGTCGTTCACGGTGACCGTGCCCTGCTCGATCAGTTCGTCAGCCTGACGGCGCGACACGCCAAGTGCCAGCGCCACGAATTTGTTGAGGCGCTGGGCGGATGAATCGGCAGAATCGGATGCTTGCGTTGGTGTAGTCATACTAGGAGGCTACTGGTGGCTGCGGCGGAAAGGCGTTGGTCGGCGGCTGGGGGGCTGTTGGCTGTGCTGGCTCTGTCGCGGGGGATGGCTCTCCTTTAGGGGTCGAGGTCTGCTCTGGCTCAGGCGTTGGGGTCGAGGTTGGATCAGTTGGCATCGGTGCCGGGGTGGGCAGGACGAATGGTGTATCGTCATCTTGTGGCTGTGATGATGCCGCGTTGGCGAGCTCGGCATTGATTGCGGTACCGGCATCAAGCGGCTGGTCATCGGCTGGCGTCGGTAGCGGCTCGAGTGCATCAAGCGTCAGGTCGCCGTGCGGCCCCGCCATGGCATCAGACGTTGGTAGCGTGAAGTCGTCTGAATCTGGCGTTGGCTGCGGCGAGGCCTGTATAGACTCGAGCTGGTCGCTGAGCTCCTGCTCCATCATCTTGGACATGTCCGGCTGTGGCTCTTGGCTCAGCGGCTGGATCACCCGCTCACCACCGTGGCTGGTCGGCTGTGGCGATGGTGATGAGACTGGCGCTGTTGGCTCTGGCAGGGCGTCGGCCGGGGTGGTCGGTGCTGGCCCAGAGACCGGAGGTTGCTCTACCTCGGGTGCTGGAGTTGGCGCTGGGTCGGTTGGTGTCACTGGTTCTGTGGTGGCCGGCTCGGCGGTTTGCTCAGTCGATGCGGATGGAGCTGCCGGCGTCGGCGCGGCGCTCGGCAAGACGAACGGCGCCGGGTCAGTTGCTGGAGGGGTCGAATTATCTGGATTAGCTTGAGTGGGCGTGGTAGCTGAGCCATCCTGAGTTAGCGGGGCCATCGGTGCAGTCGGTGCTGGGGTGACAACTTGTGTGGCGATTGGTCCAGCGAATTTATCGCTTTCGAGGACTGTGCGCTGCTCGGCGGGGACGGCAGAAATTTCATCTAAAAACTGTCGAGCCTGCGCGTCGGCAGCTGCTATCTCTGTCGGTGATGGTAAGGTGACTGCCGGAGCGTCTTGCTGGGTGGTTGGCGCGCCAGCTGCTGCTACGGGTTCTGCGGCCGGCTCGGGTGCAGGAGTCGGTTCTGGCGCGTCGCCGAGTACTTCGTGGACCGTGCGCACCACGTCCTCGATGCCGACTTGCGACTTGACGAGGTAGCGATCAGCGCCGAGGGCTTCGCCGCGTTGCCGCTGGTCCTCGGATGAGAGTGCGGTCATCATGATGACTTTCACGTCGCGTGTCTCGGTGGTCGAGCGCAAGATATCCAGCATGTCAAAGCCAGAAATCTTGGGCATCATCACGTCACTGACGATCAAGGCCGGGCGTTCTTTGATAGCCATAGCCAAGGCCTCTTCACCGTCGCCCGCCGAAACGATGTCGTAGCCCTCAGCTAGTAACCTGACGCCGTAAATCTCGCGCAGGCTTTTGTCGTCTTCTACTAGTAAAATCTTTGTCATAACTACCCCTACTATACCGAAGTTTGCGCCAAAATACTATAGTGGTTATGGTTTTTGTTCGGCGGTTGGCGGCTCTGGAGCGGTAAGCGGTGCTGGTGTAGCGGCTTGTTCAGGCGGTGCGGAAGGTATGGCGGATTTGACAGCGGTCGGTTCAGATGATGTCGTAGGCATCAGCGACAGCGGAGTAAAGTTTGGCGGCGGTACCGGAGGCGTGGCTGATTTAGTGAGGACAGTGGCAGTGGCGTCTGGTTGCGTGGCGTTGATCGGGACGGTCGGCTGGACAGCGACGGCGGTTGGCGGCTCGGTGGTTAGTGGTGGAGCAGCCGGTGCGGGAGTGGTTGGTAATTGGCGCATAGCTTCGTCGGTGCGGGTGCGAGGAATCTCGAGAAAGAAGGTGCTGCCTTTGCGGTATTCGCTGATGACGAATAAGCGCCCAGACATCGCCTCGGTCAGGCGGCGGCTGAGATACAGGCCGAGGCCGGTGCCACCGATCTCGCGGGTGTCGGAATTGTCGACGCGGTAGAACTTTTGAAAGAGGTGCGGCAGGTCTTCGGCGGGGATGCCGATGCCGCTATCTTGGACGCTGATGGTGATTGTTTTGTCATCACCAGTGATATCTACAACCACTTCCCCGTCGGGCGTGTATTTGATGGCGTTTTCGATCAAGTTAGAAACAACTTCGCGGAGGTGATCGGCGTCGACGTTGGCGTAGTAGGCTGGCTGGATGGTGGCAGCGGTGTCCGGGCGGAAGGTGCAGACGAGGCCTTTTTCGGCGGCACGTGGTGCCAGGCCCTCAAAAATCTCGCCGACGAAGGTGGTGATATTGATAATCTGTGGCTCGTTCTTGAGGCGTCCGTCTTCGGCGCGGCTGATGTCAAGTAGATCCTGGAACAGTCGACCGAGGTGCTGGGCCGAGGCGTGGGCCTTGGTGATGAAATCGCGCGCCTTGTCGTCGATGTGGGCGGTGGCTGGGTTGAGGGCCAGGCCGAGATAACCCTCGATGGAGGCAACGGGGGTGCGCATTTCGTGGCTGGCGGTAGAAATGAATTCGGCTTGCTGGCGCTCCTCGGCTTTTTCCTTGGTGATGTCGCGAAAGACGACGATGATGCCTTCGCTATCTTTACCAACTGGTGAGGCGACGATGGAGACGAGGATTTGCTTGTCCGAGGCAGTGCGGAGGAGTAATTTGTCGGAGTGTGCCGGCCGATTATTGATCAGTGATTGCATGACCGGGTTTTCGGTGACGGTGACGTCTTTGCCGTCGGCGGTGACGAGTTGAATGACGCTTTGCCATTTGAGGCCGAGGGCGTCGCCTTGATTCCAGCCGATGATCCGCTGAGCCGAGGGGTTGATTAGCTCGATATTGCCCTCGCGCGAGATGGCCAGCACGCCGTCGTCGATAGTATTGATGACAATGTCAGAGGTGCCCTCGGCGGTGGATAGCTTGGTGCGGAGTTCAGAGATGTCGCCGAGTTTGCTGACGCGCGGCTGATGGCGCCAGATGATAAAGCCAAGAGCTAGTGGCGCCAGGCCAAAAAATAGCGCGCCAATCGTGGCGATAGGGCTGGCGTGCTGGGTGATGGCGGCAGTGGTGATGGCGGTGACGACGAGGAGGCTGATGCCGAGGACGACGGGCCAGCCAAAGAAGCCGGCGAACACTGCGGCGCTGAGCCAAGCGGCGGCGAATGGCGAGGCCAAAAAGCCGCTGGTGGCGACGAGCGAGCCGACGGCGAGGATGATTAGGCCGTAGACGGCGATGGATACGGCGGTGATGGCTTGTCGTGGTAGCCACAGGCAGAGGATGAGCGCGGTGAGGCTAACAAGAGCGCTGATAGCGGCGGCGAGGTCAGTGATGGCTTCGCCGATGGGTAGCCGGTAGCCGGTCGGGATAAAACGCGCCCAAGCATAGAGGAGGACGATGACTAGCCCGACGAACAGAGCCGCCTCGCATAGTCGCCGCAGCCAAAATCGCGACAATTCACCGACCTGCGAAATATCCCCCGCCCACTTCATGCTTGTATTATAGACCGAGACGAGCAAAAATGATACCCACATTGAGCCACGTCACGGCAGGTACGTATTCAGCTGCCCCGAGAGGTGCACTTAGCCCTTCCCCAAAATCGCCTCGAGCATTTTCATCCGCGAGGCCATGATGGCGGGGATGGCACCACTGATGATGGCGACCACTAGCACAACCTCGGCACGGAATAGCAATTCCCACCACGATATGTTGAGCGTCACGTCAGCAATTGGCAGACTGAACGGATGTGCCACCACATATGGCACCAGCCCACCGAGGAAAATTGCCAAGCCGACCGCTATACCGCACACCGCATAAAATAGCGCCAATAGGACATAGCTAAAGACGATCACTCGCGGCTTGACGCCAATCGCCCGCTGAATGCCGATTTGCCGCCGCTTGTTGATGATGTCAACGTAAATCACGATGAAGATCGTCACCGCCGCAATGATAATGCCGACTATCAGCATAATAGCGTTGAGCGACTGAAAACTACCGGTAATCGTATCCATAACCGTCGCTCCGTCGCGCCAATCGTGAACGCGCAGGCCCGGATAGTTCAGGTCAGTAAGCGCTCGTTGCACCGACGCCTCCTTGCCGCGGCTGGTGCGCACGACGATCATGCTGGCATCGTTTTCGCCAGCTGTCAAATGGCTCGGTATGCCGCTGGTGAGCTTGCGCCACAAATCGCGCGAGATGTACGCTTGAATATCTGCATTATAAAACTTTGTCGAGGTAATACCGCCGACCTTAACGTCGACCTTTTTACCGTTAACATTTATCGTTACCCGATCGCCAACTTTAACCCCCTCGAGCGAACCTCTCTCGAGCAGCCGGCTACCCAGCACGATCTCGTCGTCACCCACCAAAAACGTTCCGTCCGACACGCGGTTAGCGACCTCCAGGGTTTGGCGAAAGTCTCGTGGATTAACGACATTGATCCGAGCCTGTACCTGCTTGTCATCGTTATATCCTAAGACCGCCGGTACAGCCAGGATTTTGTCAGCCGCCGTCACGCCGTCGATGCGTTTGATTTCAGCCAGCTTATCATCAACGTTGGTGATGTACTCGCCGGGCTTTTTGACATCAATATAGGCCTCGCCGACCATCAGATTCTTGATCTGCGATTCAATCGCCGACGTGACGCCAGCTAGCAGCGACGATATGAAGGCCAGATTGATGAATGCCACCGCCACCAGCAGCGTCGTCAGGCCCAGCGTCCACTTACGGCCGCGCACGATGTACTGCCGCATCAATCGCCAGCCTAGCAAGAACTCGCGCCACAGATTGTTCTTGGGCTGGCGTGGCGTTTGCGTTTCCTGCGTTTTGCGAGCCTGGCTCATAGTAGCCTCCCGGCTGAAGGTTTGCGCTCGCCTTTTAGTTTGCCGTTTTCAAACACGATTTGCCGCTTGGCATAGGCTAGCTCATCAGCTTCATGCGAGATCATCACCAAGGTTATGCCGCTGGCATTAATTTCCTTCAATGTTTCCATGACATTTGTTGAGGCAACCGTATCTAGGTTAGCCGTCGGCTCGTCGGCAAAGATAATGTGCGGCTCATTGACCAGAGCCCGGGCAATCGCCACGCGCTGCTGTTCGCCGCCAGATAATTGCGATGGCAGATGGCGCGCTCTGTCCTTCAAACCAACACGATCCAGTTCGTGCAAGGCTTTTTGTCGGGCAATCTTCGCCGAGCACCACATCAGCCGCGGCAACATGACGTTTTCTAGGGCGGTGAGCTCACGAATCAGGGCGTACTCTTGAAAAATATAGCCAACTTGGCGCAGGCGCAGTTCAATTCGCTGTTTTTCTGGTAGCTGAGTGATCTCTATCGCCGGTGTCTCGTCACCCCTACTATCAAACCAAATCGTGCCGCTATCAGGGCGATCTAGCATCGCCACCTGATGCATAAAGGTCGATTTGCCCGAACCATTGCGCCCCGTGATCATCAGAAAATCGCCGTGACGAATCGAAAAACTGACGTCCTTGAGCGCACGCGTGGCACTATCACCCGAACCGTACGTCTTGCTGAGATGCTCAATGGTAAGAATTTCGCGGGCCATAGTATCAGTATAGCGCGCGGTGGGGCGCCGCTTCAAGCCGAGATCCCGAAAAACCTACCACAGTTTTGTTATCATTTCTACTTCGCGGGCCGTAAGACCATATTTTTCATAGAACGCTATGGCGGGCTGATTGCCGCTCAGCACTTTTAGCCGCAAGGTATCGCAATTTTTACTCTGGAAATAGCGCTTCATTTCGTCCAGCAAGGCTCGCCCGATACCGCTGCCGCGCTGTTCTGGCTCGACATAGAGCAGCCCGATCCAGCCGTCTTTTCGCGGCTCATGCACCGCATCGAAAACGGCGTCCTGACCAGGCCGATGATCAATAATCACGCCCTGAATAAAGCCGACCACCTGGCCATTCTCCTCGGCAACATACATCGCGCCGTTCATATCCTCGCTATCGTCAATCATCCGCTGCATATAGCCGTGCGCGTCTCGCGGGCTAGCGAACGGCAGCGATTCCGCTGTATCGTCAACCTGCGCAAAATGTGCGTGCAGTTTGATCGCCAGCTCATCGATTGCGGTACGGTCTTTGGGGTGGAAGGGGCGGATTGTCATAATGAAATCATACTATGGTGGAGTATCAATGGCAAAACTCATGTTGTCGCTAAAAAGGCTCACCTAACTAGAACGATTTGATTTTTATTCTTTAGCAAAAATCAATTATTATATCATTGTATATAATTTTTTAATTGTTTTACTAGGGATGAATTTGATTTATTCCCAAAACTTATCTTCTTCGTCTTGTTGTTCTGCAAAAGTCCACACTTCTTGTATCTTGCCATTATCTATTTTGAATAGGTCAATACCCGGGTCATTTAGTTTTTCACCTTCTTTTTCAGCTAAAGAAACGACACTGGCAGCCACAAAACAGTCATTACTTGCAGCCCAATTTGTAATTACTCTAAATGTACCATTACTTCTTTTGATAAATTCTCCTAGACGCTCTCCTAGCGCCTGTTTTCCTTTAACAATTCCTGAAAGTGGACCCTCTCCTCCCATGTGCCATACAATATCATCGGACATCGTTTCAAAAACTGCTTCAACGTCTCCCTTTGATAATGCTTCTGTATAAGCATTAAATACTTTCATGACCTCATTTTTCATAGCTGTTCTCCTTTCATTTTTTGAGAAATGTTTTTCTCTTACTGTCACTATACATTACGACTCAGAAACTTTTACAAAGAAAACGGGCGATTATAATCTTATATCACCCAAGTGCAGGTATGAAAAGGTTTGGTGACCCTACCGGGAATCGAACCCGGGTTGCTGGGATGAGAACCCAGTGTCCTAACCGCTAGACGATAGGGCCGCGTTAAAGCTACCGGGTCATTATAGCATGGTTAGCCGGGGGTGTCTAGCCCATCTTGTTGACGACGTCGATCAGCTTGCGGGGCGTGATGTCGGCCTTGATGAGGTAGCCGTCAACGCGGTTCATGATGGCGGATTTGGTGGCGTCGTCCTGCTCAAAGTTAGTCATGATGAGGATTTTACTGTTGGGAATCAGGTCGGTATCATCAGAGCGCAGAGCGTCCAAGATTTGGTCGCCGCGCTGTTCAGGTAGCATTAGATCAAGGATGATCAAGTCAAACGGCTGACTCCGGGCCATGACTAGCCCGTCATTACCATCGACCACCCACGTCACGTCATAGCCAGCTTTTTGCAGGCTACGCACATACATCTCGCCGATAAAGCGGTCGTCCTCAACGCACAAGATTGTTTTGATCGCCATACTTCCCTCCTCTTATCCTCGATACATAGCGTGATTTTTTATCCAGC
This sequence comes from Candidatus Saccharibacteria bacterium oral taxon 488, assembly GCA_010202845.1. Taxonomy (NCBI): domain Bacteria; phylum Candidatus Saccharimonadota; species Candidatus Saccharibacteria bacterium oral taxon 488. Next base: position 328,910 of record CP047921.1, read on the forward strand.
CACCGCCCTGGCGGATCAGATTGCGATTGAGCTGTCCGTCCTCGAGCAGCTTGTCCTTGACGGCGGCGTACACCGGCACGGTAAACGAAAAGACCGAGCCTTCGTTCTCTTTGGAGCGAGCGGTGATGTGGCCGCCGTGACTCTCAATAAAGGCCTTGCAGATATAGAGGCCGATGCCGGTGCCGGAGACGGTTTCGCGGCTGCGGTGCGAGCGGTAGAATTTGTGAAATAGATTTTTGACGACGCTCGGTGGCATGCCGACGCCGTTGTCGGTGACGGAGACTTCGATAAAATCGCCTTTTTGTTCGGCGTTGACAGAGACGGTGCCGCCCTCAAAGCTGTACTTGATGGCGTTATCGATGAGGTTGGAGATGACTTCGCTGATGCTGGAGCGGTCGGCAGCGACGGTCGGTAGGTCGCTTGGGATGCTGATGTTGAGCAAGCGGTGCTGCGTCGATGCGCGCAGCTGCATGTCGTCGGCGATCGAGCCATAGATGTCAGAAAGCGAGTCCTCGGCAAGGTGGATGCTGAGGTGGTGGCGGTCGAACTTGGCGACGTTGAGAATGTTATTGATATAACCAGATAGGCGGTTGGCAGAGACCGTCAGTCGCGCCAGCAGCTGCGGTTCGTCACCCTTGAGTCGGCCGGCCAGCTCCTCGGCGAGGACGTCGAGATAACCGCGGATGATGGTGATCGGGCCGCGGAGTTCGTGGGCGGCGAAAGAGATGAAATTGAGGTCTTCTTCCTCGGGCAGATATTGGGCTGAGCGGTCGATGAGGACGATGACGGTCTCGCCGGGTGCGTCTTTTTGGTAGGAGGCGATGATGTCAAAGAAGCGAGTTTTTTTGAAGGCACCGTTGGTAGTGGCGACATGGCGCCAGGTCCGCTCGGCGGAGACTTGGCGGGCGTCAGCGTCGCTGAGCCAGGCGTCGAGCGACTGCTCGTTGAGAAAATCCAGCGCCAGATACGGCTGGCCGTCGGCGTCAGTGGCAATTGGTGCAGCCTTGTTGGCGGAGATGATGCGTTTGGCGGGGTCAAGGACGATGATGCCGCAGCTGGTGTGATTGAGCGCTTGGGTCAGTAGCGCGTCGGGGCTTGGCGGTGGTGCGGGTTGAGTCGGCTCGTCGTAGATGAGTTCAAGGACGGTCTTGAAGCCGGTTTTGGCGTGTTGCTCGGCGTTCGGGTTTGGTAGCGGCGTGGTGGTGCGCTCGCCGCGTTTATGGATCAGGGCGGTCAAGATATCATCAAGCGGCCGACCGGCAATGATGATCAACATGGTCGAAAAAAGACTGCCGACGATGAAAATCGTACCAGTGATTAGCCAGAACGCTGGGTGACTCCACGAGGTGACGCTGGTGACACTGAGAATCACACCGCCGATGAGCGCTACGGCTGCCTGCCCGGCCAGTGTGCAAGCGAACAACATGCGCCGGTGGTATCGTCGAAAGCTGCAAATTGACGTGCCGCCAGCTATCATCGCCACGTGACGGATCCCCGCCCGGGCGTAAAGACGCCGATCCATGTTTGGCCGCGATTCAGGGTAAAGTCTTTACCATTTTCATCAAGCAGTTTGAGCGGTGCGGTGAGACTGTCTTTCTTCCAGGTGGCAGCCGTAGCGGTACCGTTTTGGAAGACGGTCGCCTTGCCCGAGCCAATGGTGACGGTGTCCTCGTAGCCATCTGGCCCGACGCGTCGCTCGAGCGGTGCTTCGAGAGCAATGACGACGCGTGGGGCGATCTGGCCGCCTTCCCGATCGGCGTGCGGCGCGCCAGCTAGCGAGCGTTTATAGGTGTTGGTTGCCTTGTTATAAGCATAGGCGGTGTTGTAGGTGGCGCCGCTAAAATTGAGCTGGATGGTAGTGGCGTTCGGTGTTTCGGCCGGTTTGCCATCACCGCGCTTGAAGCCGGTAAATGATGACTCTTTGAAGCCTTTAGCGGCGTTGAGGGCATCAAGTTTCTCACCGGATGTGTAGACATTGTGTGGGGCGCGGCGGTCGCTGGCCCGCCAATAACTGCCGCCGTTAAAGAATTGGTCGATGTCGCGGTAGCCGCTGCTGCGGACGGTGTCGAGGGCGTTTGAGCTGCCGCCAACATGGGCGATGGAGGCTTGGTATTGTGCCCCCCAGCTGAGGTAATAGAGGCGAAGGCTACGGACTGGGCCGATGAGGGCTGGCTTGGCGCCCTGATAGACAGCGAGGAAGCGCGTGATGCCGCCCTCGGCAACCGCCTCGTAGACAATGCCAGCTCTTGATAAGCCGGACTGTGGGCGAGCGTCGGGACTGTTCTCGATCATGACACCAGTGACGGGTTGCTTGGTGGCCGCTTCATCAGCGACCTCGAGGCCGGTGAGCGGTGAGTAGAATTTGGTTGGCTTTTTCTTGGCAGTGAAGAACGGTAGACCGCCGTCGTGCTGGACAGAATTGATAGCGACGATGAAAATACCAGCGATAACCAGCGAGGCGGTGATGAGGACAATCGCCCACAAGTGCTTTTTACACCATTGGGCAAACGAGCGTTTTTTGGCCGGGGCGTTTGGTGATGCCGGCTCAAGTTTAGCTGATTTTACCGTCGGTTTTTTGGCCGCGGTGGCTGGGCGAGGATTCTTGATGTGCATGGGTTTAGTATAGCATAAGCGACATGCGGTGGTAAACGGAGCAGTGTGCTGGCCAGTTGGTGTCTATGGCGTAGCAATTACTGATAGACTCACGCCCGCCGAGAACGCGGTAATTCCCCGCTCAAGCCGCGCCAGCGTGCGCTCGCGGCCGATCAGCGCCAGCGTGTCATTCAGCTGCGGGCTAAACGGCGCCCAGGTGATGGCGATGCGGATGAGACTAAAGAGAATGCCGGGCTTTTGGCCTGTGATTTCCAGCAGTTCGTTTAGCCGAGTTTGAATTGTGTCTGGTGTCCAATCGGTGAGCGTGGTGAGTTCGTGGTGGGCAGTCTCTAGCAGCCTGCGCCGTTCGCTCTCAGATAACTTCTTGAGCTGCTTGTTGCCGTCAATAAGTTCCATGTTAATCTCGGGCTCCGCAAAAAAGTAGCCAAATCCACCGAGGTCACGCAGGGTTTTTACGCGGTCTTGCGCCAGCGCTAGGACGCGCCGGCGATACTCCTCGTCTGCCCCAACTGCGCTGTCCGGCCAAAAATCATTAACCCGCTCGGCCAAATCATCCAGCGTCAGCGAGCGGATAAACTGCCCATTCGTCCACAGCAGCCGCTTTTCGTCAAAGCGAGCGCCCGAGCGCTGCACGCGGCTGAGGCTGAATTTGGCGGTCAATTCGCTCATGGTGAAGGTCTCTTGCTCGGTGCCGTCGTTCCAGCCCATGGTGGCGATAAAGCTATCCAGCGCCTCTGGCAGATAGCCATCACGGATATAATCCAGCACGTCTTTGGCGCCGTCGCGCTTGCCTAATTTCTTGTTACCCTGCTCGTTCATGATGTGTGGCAGATGCGCGAACACGGGCCGCGGCAAGCCCAGTGCTTCGTAGAGTGCCAGATAATTTGGCATGCTGGAGATGAATTCTTGGCCGCGAATGACGTGAGTGATATTCATCTCGGCGTCGTCGATGATGTGGGCAAAATTGTAGGTCGGGTAGCCGTCAGACTTGATGAGGATGAAGTCGTCAACGACCTCGGGGCTGGTGGTGACGTCACCCATGACCTCGTCGTGATAGGTGTAGCTTTTGGGCTCAGCCTTGAACCGCAGCGGCGTGGTGCCATCCCAAGCTGGTGGATTGTCGGGGCGATGGTCGCGGTAGCGAAAGGCACGCTTCTCGGCCTGAGCGGCGTCACGAAACGCTTGGATTTGCTCGGGCGTGTACGGATCAGCGTAAGCGCGGTCGGCGTCAATTAATTTTTGTGCCCACTGGCGGTAATGCTCGAGCCGCTGGCTTTGGACGTACGGTCCGTGTGGCCCACCAATGTCTGGCCCTTCGTCGTAGTCGAGGTGCAGCGCCTTGAGGCTGGCGATGAGATGCTCGCGGCTGCCGGCAACTTCGCGGGCCTTGTCAGTGTCTTCGAGGCGCAGGATAAATTGGCCGCCGGCCTGCCGGGCGACGAGAAAAGCAAATAATGCCGTGCGAATGCCGCCAACGTGTAAAAACCCTGTTGGCGAGGGTGCGAAACGAGTGCGTGTAGTCATGGGGTGATTATAGCATGAGGCCGCAGCGCTGGTAAACGTGAGGGGTGTGCGGTGCTTACGGGGCTGATTATAAACTAGTGGCAATTTTGGTGATCTGCTCGCTTGACAATGCCCCGCCGAGGGTGATTTGGTAGAGGACGCCGCCATTGATCCAGCTGGCCGTCCGGTCGGTGCTGTAAATAGTCAGACCGCCGGCGGTGGTGGTCTGGACGTCGCCGCCGTCGGCGGTCAGGGTCTCTTTGAGGGCGGCGGAATTGAGCGAACTTTTTTGCTGGGTGATGGTGTAAGATTGGCCGCCGTCAGCGTAGGCGAATTTCATGCGGACTTCCCCGCTCTTGAAGGTAATCGGGCCGCTGAGGGCATAGCCGGTCGGTCGATAGCCGGGGTATTTGGCGTTAACACCAGATTGGATGGCGGCGATACGGGTGGAGATGTTAGGCATGCCAAGATACGTAAAATAACCACCGATCAGCATGATAGCCAAGCCGACGGAGGCGACTTGCAGCCAGCGACCGATGCGGCTCTTTGGTTTTTTAGCGCGGCGCGGTGCTTTTTGCGGCGTGGTTGCACGCTGCAGGGCTTCGGTGATGGCTTCATTTTTGAGAACGGCGGCTGGCTTGGGTGCGAGGATCGCCGGATGCTGTTTGGCTGGAGCTTGGTTTGGCTGGATGATACGAGTCGAGTGATGAGGCGGTGTGGTCGGACTGCGGCGAGTTGCAGTTCGGGTGGTCTGATGAGGCTGCTCGGCAGCACGAGCCTGGGCGCGCACGACAGTCGGGTGCGGTTCGGCTGGACGGTCGCGTTTGGTTGGTTGTGGCGGGATGGTTGGCGCGGACGGTGCAAATTTATTGACATGAACGCTCATCGGGACTGTAGTGTTTCGTGTGACGTCAGGACGGCTGGCCAGGCGACGCTTGGCGTGCGACGGCGCAGCAACATGGCGGCGACTGAGCGTCGTTGACTTTTGACCGGCAGTTTTATGGACGGTTTTATGGATGATTTGTTTGTTCATGAACCCCTCGTATTCCTAATGCTTATTGTTTATTGTACAAAGAGGACATGCTTTTTGCAAGGGGCGAAATGTGGTATAATCTCTCATTATGTATCGAAAGCAAAAGCGCGGCCTAGAACTTGCTCGCAGGACGCTGATCTACACAATTATGGTACTGGCGGTATGTACGCTGGCATTTATTTTGATTTTTCATACGCTTGGCTATCAGCTAGATCTCAAGACACAGACAGTTGAGCAGCGGGCGCTGGTGCAGTATGATTCGCGGCCGCAAGGCGCACGGGTGTCCGTCGATGGCATGGAGCTCGGCAAGACGCATATCAAGGGCATGCTTCCCGAGGGGCAGCATCAATTTTCCATGCGGCTGGATGGCTATGACGAGTGGCGCAAAGTTGTCGAGGTCAAGGCCGGCACGCTGACCTGGCTATCATACGCGCGGCTAGTGCCGAGCGAGCGAGTGGTGAGCTCGGTCAAGGAATTTTCGTCGCTGGCCTCGGTGCGATTTTCGCCAAATTGGCGGTTCATGCTGGGTGTGATGCAAGCGACCGATGCGCCAAAGATCGTTTGGGGCGATTTGCGCGATTCGGATAAGCCAAAGTTTAATGAGGTGACGCTGGATACGTCGGTGGTGGCAGGCTATGGCGGTCAGTCGACGGCGCATGCGCTCAAGATTGTTGAGTGGGATTCCGGTAATCGCTACGCCATTCTCAAACACACCTACGTGGTCGAAGGCCAAGGCGAAAAGGTCCAGTGGCTGAAAGTCGACCGCGAGAATAAGACAGTGGTTGATATCGCGAAAGTGATCGGGCTGGAGCTAAAAGACGTGCGCTTCCTCGGTGAGAGCGGCAACGAACTGTATGTACTACAATCGAGCGGTGAACTGCGGCGAGCGGACTTAAACGCGGCGACGATTTCTGCGCCGCTGATCAGTCATGTGCAATCGTTCTCGGTGTATGGTACGGATTATATCACCTACGTCGGGACGAATGGCACGAGCAAGCTGCAGCTGGCGGGTATTTGGCGTAAGGACTGGACTGAGCCAGTGGTCGTGCGGCGACAGACTGAGGCGGAGGCTTCGACGCCGTTGATGATCAAGTTCTCGCGCTATGATAATAAAGATGTGCTGGTGGTTGGCGTTGGCTCGGCGGTGACGCTGCACATGGGCGCGGCGCTGGACGGGTCGAGCTCGTCGGCATCAAAATTACTCAGCCGCGTCAAGTCGATCACCGCCGGCGAGCAACTGACTGAACTAGATCTGAGCGGTACCGGGCGGTTTGTCTTGATGCGAACGGGGGCTGGTTTTATGAGTTATGATATTGAACGGCAGTCGATGTCGCACGATACGGCGCTGCCGACGGGGACGGTGCTTGACTGGCTGGATGATTATCACGTGTGGAGTGTTGAGGGTGGCAAGCTGGTGATGCGCGAGTTCGACGGCGCTAATCAGTCAACGATGCTCGAGGCCAGCGAAGGGTTTGATGCGTCACTGTCGCACGACGGCGACTGGTTGTATGCTTTCCGTCGAGCCGATAACGGCACGGTGACGATGTCGCGGCTGCGAATGACGATCAAGCGCTAAGTGCTAATTTGAATCTTATTGTGCTTTATTCTTTGGCGCCGAATAATCGCTCAAGCAGTGTTGGCGATGGCTTACCCGGGATAGCGGCGGATCGAGTGGTGACTGGCTCGGTCGATTTGGTAGCACCAGATGGGTCGGGGCTGATTTGCTCGGCAAAGACCAGCAGGCGTTTTTCGGCGGTGCCAAGCGGTACACAGCTGATCAAAGTGAGCATCGGCTTATCGGTTTGAATTTGGACACGGCTGACCTCGTTTGGCAGGACGACTTCTTTTTTGGTGACGGCGTAGGTGTAGCGCTTGCCCTGGTAGTGCATGTAGATGATGTCGTCTTTGACGAGCTTTTCGTTTTGGGCAAAGACAAACTTATAGTCACCGGCAGCGAAGGCATCGTTAGAAGAGTGTGCCGAGAAGACGGCATTACCAACTTGGCCAGGCACGGCGTTAGCGCCAGCGATCGCAAAGTGAGCAGCGCCCTTCTCCATTGCTTTCATTTGAGCGTTATGGTCGGCCGCGTTTACGCCATAAATGACCGGCACATCAACGTTGAGCTTGGGGATGATCAGCCGTGGGTCGGGGCCAACAGCCGCGCTGCTTGCTGGATTAACGATGATGTTTTGTGGATCAACATTGCCCGGGGTGGTGTAGGCGGCGGCGATACCGAACAGAACGCGGTTGTACTGCAAAAAGACGAATGCTAGCAGCACCAGTACGCCTGCCAGTGCCGGGATGAAATGGCGTGACTTGGTGACTTTTTTGGCCTTGTCGCGGACGGTCTGCTGGATCTGGGCACGGAGGCGCTTGATGGGGCTTTGGGCGGACAACATATCGGTCATGGCCGGCGCGGCAGCGGTGTTGGCGTCGCGAGCAGACTTGACCAGCCGGTCAAATTCCTGTTGCTTTTGATCAAGGTGCGAGGCATAATAGCGCTCGTAGTACATCTGGTAATATTTTTGCCACGAGCTGTGGTACTGCTTCCACTGATCGGCGGTGATTTGCGGCTGATGAGTGGGAGTTTTGGCCGGGGCGGTCGGTTGCGGCTGTGTGGTTGGTGGCGCGGCGGTGGGCTTGTCCGTTGACTTGTTCGCTGGTTGGGGCTGGGGTGACTCGGTGATGTGAGCGGGATGAGCGGGAGATGACGCTGCAATCGGCTGGGTCGGTTGTGCTGCCGGTGGCGCGGTGTTCAGGGCGTGCGGGCTTGGCGTGCGCGGTGGCGGCGTGACAGTGGTGCGCTCGGTCGGTTCTGGATGTGGCTGCTCTATAGGGCGCGGTTGAACCACCGGTGTGGTGTGTGGCGTTGATTCGGTGCCGCGACCGCCGTAAATAGCATTGATTTGATCACGAATAACATTGGCGGCAGCAGCTTGCGAGCCGGAATAATCACGTGGCGGCGGCGTAAGCGGACGAGGTTGACTCGAGATTGGCGCTCCCACTCGCCTGCCAAACTGATCGTCATGAGGATTCATCACCTCTTATTATACGGGAAAACGCCGGAAAGATAAAGCATTCGGGCTCTTGCTGATGTGGTAGCGGCCGTGGTATAATTACCCTCGGATGACTTGGGGCGTTCTCTCGTGCCGCGGTGGCGGAATTGGTAGACGCGCTAGACTCAAAATCTGGTGAGCAATCGCTCGTGCCGGTTCAAGTCCGGCCCGCGGTACCAGAGGTCGCCTCACAATTCATTTAATTTTTATTCCCGTTTTTGTAGCGGGAGTTTTATTGATGGCAATACTTCACAACAAGGTAGCGCTAGGGACGGGAGTGGTGGCTATTCCTTCTGTTTCTTTGGTCTCGTTGTGGCGGAGGTGTATGGTCGGTAGCTCGTGGAATAAAGTGGCCTTCATTACCAAAAATGAACTTGATAAAGGGTTTTTCGTCAAACTCTTTACCCAAGAGGTTGTTCTGCGTGATGCCGCCAACGATGATGGTTGGGTCTGTTGGTAGCATATTTTCTGTCCAGTGGATTACTTGTCGTCGACTAACTCCTCTAGGAATCTTGGCAATGGTGACGTGTGGCTTGAATTTTTTATGGTGAGGAGTGGTAGCCCCTGCTTCTATAAATGCTTGCTTGATACATCGTCTTTCTTCCCGCGGTAAAGTTTGGCTGAGGTCGTTGAATACCAGAGTGAGTGCACACCCTCCTAACATACGAGCACCAACTACGTTGAGCTCAAGGCTCTTTTGTGATTGCTCTGGTAGATGAATGCGCAGTCTAGATGGATGTAGGACCTTTGGGTATTCTCGTGCGCCTAGGATAGTAAGATGACGCTCCTCGGGTTGCGTTGGTTTTATGGGGTTGTCATTCAGTCTACTAAATCGTTCCTGTATCTCTTGAGTAAAATCTGGATCTGACAGAGGAAATTCAGCCACAGGATGGTAAATCAGGCATTTTCGTGACATAGCTATCCTTGTTATACCGCGCAGTTTATAAATCGTCAAGAGCTGGTGGGAACCGCCCTGGTTTATACGCTAGCGGCCATGCTGGTGCTGATGGCTGCCAGCGGTGCCTCCGGCGACCACAAGAGGTAGCTGGCGGCGCGCGCAGCGGTTTGTCCGCGCCAAAGCTGCATTGGCTCGGCCCAGGCTTGGGTGATGACTTCCCCGCCCCGTGCGATGACCAATTGATCGGCGTGAAAGACTGCTAGCGTGACTGGATAGGTGATGGTGAATTTGTGCAGCGCCTCGACTAGTTGCGCCAGCTGCATGCTGAATGTCAGGATTTTTGGATAGTAGACGCTGCGAAACAGTTTCTGTACTTGGGCGAACGAGGCGACAAAGACGACGTGGGGATTATCGAGGATGGTGGGAAAGCTGTTTTGCACCAGGTCGATGGCGTCGCGGCTCAGTACGATCGGCCGGTGGTACTGGCGCACAAACTGCTCGTACAGCGCGGCCGTTTCGCTATTTTTGCCGGCGTCGCCGATCAGCAGCATGACGTTAGCCCACTCGCCGAGGGCGGCTAATTCGCCTGCTGCCGCGCCACTGAGGCCGCCGGACGGATTGGTCGGCGCAAAGAGAACGTCGGTCATCGCTGCTGGCACGGTGCGGCGCAATGTGTCGGGTAGCACGACTCGCACTTCGCCTGCCCCGGCGTCACGTGCTGCCTGGTAGCTGGTTGCCACCGCCGCAAAGCCGAGTTTGTTGCCGCCAACGATCCCCAGCCGCCCGGCCTGGTCGCGGCGCTCTGGCCGATTCCATTCAACGTCGGGAAACAGCGGCTTAGATTTTTCCTGCTTGCGCCAAAAAGTATCCATGTTTGCCTTTCTTGAGTTCAAACACCACGCTTTTACGCTCCAGGACAATTGGCCAGCCGTTGGTTTTGGCAATTTCAAGTAGTTTTTCCGTTGGATTAAAGACGACGGGATGCTCAACCATCGCCAGGAGGTGCCGATCGCCTTCGCTGTCACCAAAGGCATAACTACCAGTGAGCGTTAGCCCGTGCTTATCAATAATTCCTTGGAGGATCTTGTCTTTATTGGTATACGTTTTGGTGATGATTGTGCCGGTAAATGTGTCGCCGCGTCGTTCATACACCTGAGACGCCCAGGCGTCAAAGCCGTATTTTTTAGCAAATGGCTCGACTAACTCTTGCTGCGAACCAGAGATAGCGATCAGAAAATAGCCCGCCTGCTTTAGCTCGCGTAGGCGATGCCGCGTGTAGGTGTAAACGTGGTCGAGCTCCCTCTCGACAATGCTACTTACCACCTCGTCAAACACCGCGGTCGGGATGTTAGCGAGCGAGCTGGCAATAGCGTTGACCAAACTCAGTTCGTACTCATCATAGGCGTCTTTTGACTCTCGCCGTTTCCAGCTGAGCAATTTTTGCTGAATGATCGAGGCGTGGACCTCGGGGATGGCGCCAGCATCAATCAGTCCAAGCACCAACTGCCGGTACAGCCCGCCACGAATAAGCGTACCATCGATATCAAAAACTGCGAATTTCTGCTGCTTCATCGCTTGATTATCTCGTATTTTTGGCTTCTTGGCAACTTAGCTGGCGCGCTACATTGATAGGGTTTGATGTATGCTCTCTGGTAGCCGAGGCTGATGAGGCTGCCATGGATCATCAGCGTGAGGCCGTGCAGTCTGAAGTGTTGCCAGGCTGTCGGTTATGGTGAGGTCATAGCAAGCTTTGCGTCCAAGGATAGCCGCGATGATCCAAAGCCTGTCATTTGGCCACATTGTTTCCAGGGGCAAGTGGTTGACGAGTGTTCCGTTTGTGAGCTTATGGCCGACAGTAAACCATGCTGGCCGCATCTCCTCCGTCTCCTCGGGCGTTCCCTGCCAACTGAGGCAGCGCGACAAGTAAATGACCATCGGCTTGCCGCTTCCCATAACAGTCAAGATGCCCGTCGGCTCAATGGCACTGGGGTCTGCCTCGAGACCGGATTCTTCTTTGAGCTCACGGACGGTGGCGTCGAGTGGAGTCTCTCCTGGCTGAAGTTTACCGCCAAACCCATTGAGATAGTTGACGCCATGCCCACGCTTTTTCATACCGAGTAGCACCTCGTCATCCCTAACAGGAAAGGTAATGGTCGCTTCTTGGCATCGTGTGCCAGGCGACGCTTCGGTGGCTAGTTGAGTAATCACGGGAGGGGCGAGCTCTGACATGAGCTTACTATATCATGAATGAGATTACTTGGCAACTGATGTATTGTCGCGTAATTTGACCATGTTTTGGTACACTTCGTCAAAGGTCAGCCCTGATTCGTGGATGAGGCTGGCTAGGTCTTTGCCGACATAGCGGAAGTGCCAGGCTTCGCTGGCGATGCCGGTGATTTTTTCCTTGCCCTTCGGATAGCGCAGAATAAAACCGTATTCGTGGGCGTGGGTGGCGAGCCAGCCGGCGGTTTTTGGATCAAGTGCGCAGTCGCTGAAGCGGGCCTTGCATTTCTCGGAAAAGCTGGTTAAGTCAACCGCTAGGCCCAGCTGATGCTCGCTGTGGCCAGGCTTGGCGACATATTCGTCAGTGTGGGCGGCGCCGTTTTTGGCGGTGGTTTCAGTGCGGACTTTGGCTTGGGCGGTGCCGGAGCGGTAAGCGCTAGAGACGAGGACCGGCAGCTTGGCTTTGGTTGCAGCCTGACGTAGTTGCTCCAGTGGCTCTTTAACCATCGGTTGCACGCGCTTATCATCTATCCACGCTGGTGTGCCATCAGTAATATCAGTCAGCGGCGGCTCAAAGGCTGGGTCGATGCCTTGCTTGCCCGAGACATAAGACCAGATTTTCCCGGTTTGTAAATACTTCCACGACGGAAAGGTCAAGTCGCGATTGGTGCGGTCAAGGCGGATGGTGACCGGCTGAAAATTATACAGCGGCGAATTAGCGACCGACGCCGACGTTTGGTTGACGAGCTGCGTGCCGCCATTGATCATCAGTAGTGTTAGTGTCGTCCAGGCCGCCAAAACCATGGCCACGACTGCGCGCCCCACCCCGTGCTTCATTTATTGTGTTCCTCGCTGTTTGAGTTTGGTCATTGCTTCTTCAATATACGACCAAGCCTCCTCCATCGTCAAGCCCGACTGATGCAGAGCGCCCGCTAGTTCCCGCCCGACGTAGCGAAAATGCCATGGCTCGTATTGATAGCCGGTGATCGATTCCTTACCCTTCGGGTAGCGCAGAATAAAACCGTATTCGTGGGCATGAGCGGCTAGCCATTTGCCGGCGGTGGTTCGTTCGAAACAATCATCCACCCAGCAGGTTTGATCGGCGCCAGCAAAGTCGACGGCTAGGCCTGATTGGTGTTCGCTGTGGCCGGGGCGCGAGCTAAAGCGGCTGGCTTCGGCCTCGCCATGTCGGCGGGCGTAGCTGGCAAAGAGTGAGGCTTGGGTGGCGTAACTGCGGTAGCCTGAGCCGACGCGGAGGGTGACGCCGGCGGCGCGGGCAGCGGCGACTAATTTCTCGAGATCAGGCATGAGGACGGCGCGGAGCGAGCGCTCATCCTGACCGCGGCCGGGTAATGTCGGCACGCTGACGAGGCGGAGGTCGCTGGGCTGATAGCGAGGATTGGCGAAGGCTCGGGATTTGTTAGCAATTTTCCAGAGATCGGCGTCATCGGCACTGTTGACAATGCGAGCGGGGATCGGTGTAGCGTTTGGCAGAGCGATGGTAATTGGTGCAGCTGGTGCTGGAGTTTTCGGGCTGTCGGGATCTTTTTCTTTGGGTGTCGGCGCGGGCTGCTCTTGGCTGATAGGCTGCTGGGCAGTGGTACGCGGCGGGTTGAAATGACGGAGGGTGAAATAAGTCGCTACAGCACTACTGGCGATGATCAGCACGGCACCCAGGCCAAGGAGCAGCTTACGTTCCCTCAAGCGTTTGGTAATTTTCATACCTCAACCTCGATGCTCACCGGGCAGTGGTCACTGCCCATTTGTTCGGCGTGAATCTCAGGATTTTTGACACGCCCGGCGATTTCGCGCGATGCTAGCCAATAGTCAATCCGCCAGCCGACATTGCGCGCCCGGGCGTTGGCCCAGTGCGTCCACCAGGTGTAAGCTTCGGTCTTCTCAGGGAAAGCTGCCCGGAAGGTATCGACAAATCCAGCGTCCAGATAATTCTGAAAACCTTCCCGCTCCTCGTCAGTGAAGCCGTGCTTGCCGACATTAGGCTTTGGATTTGCCAGGTCAATTTCTTGATGCGCCACGTTCATATCGCCGCAGTATAGCACTGGCTTGACTAGCTCCAATTCCTCCAGATAGGCCAGCACTGCCGGATCCCATTGTTCATGACGTAATTTCAGCCGGCTTAAATCCCCTTTCGAATTTGGTGTATAACAGGTCACCACCCAAAAATCGTCGAACTCGGCAGTGATGATACGCCCCTCGTCCGCCGGATTGCCATACTGATCGCCGGTTAAATTAAACCGCTCAATGATGTGTGGCGGCAGCCCGTCGCGCCAGTGTAGCGGCCGGATTTTTGAGAAAATCGCTGTGCCGGAATAGCCTTTTTTGGCGGCTGAATAGAAATGCTCGTGATACTCGGGCAAATCGATTTCTACCTGGTCGCGGGCGGCCTTAGTTTCTTGCAGGCATACAATGTCTGGATCGTACGTCTGCAGAAAACGGGCAAACTCACCCTTGTTGATGACGGCGCGGATGCCATTGACGTTCCAAGAGAATAATCGCATAAACCTATTATACCGTACGTGCTATCAAGTCGCGGTAAATTGTTAGATATTGGCTGGTCATATGTTCCGGGCTGAGCTCAGACGCCAGGCGTGATGAAGCGTGCGCCATCTGACGGCGCCGTGTATCGTCGGCCATTTGACACATCGCCGCCGCCAATTGCTCGACTGACGGGTCGCGCGCTAAGATACTGTTATCTTTCGTGGTGCCGACGGTTAGTCGCGGGTCGCAGTAGATGATCGGCAGTCCCGCAGTCACCGCTTCACCGATGGTCATGGCCTGAGTGTCAAAGCCGTGTGAGGCCAGGACAAAGACGTCGGCATTGACGAACGCCTCAGCCATCTGCTTGACGCACGAGACATGTCCGTGAAAGACAATGCCCTGGTGTTTTTCGGCGAGCAGTCGGAGCTTGAGCTGTTTGCCGTCACCGATGATGTGCAGTTCGGCGTTTGGCAGGTCGGCTTTGACAAAGGCGCGGATAATGGCGTCGACGCGTTTTTCAGGCGCCAGGCGGCAGACGCTCAAAAAGCGGATGGTACGGTCGGTGCGGTGGCGTTCTGTATGGGCAATGGCGTGGCTGAGAGTAGGGTTGACACCGGTCGGTACGATGTGCGAGCGCTCGTCCAGCCACGATGCGCAGTCGCTGATTCGTTGGGTCATAAAGTCAGCCGGCGCAGTGAAAGCATCGACGCGCGAGGCGACGGTCGCCATGGTGTGCCAGTCAAATCGGGCCAAGATCCCCGGTGCGTCGGGGCTTTTCGGTGCAAAGAATACTGGCTGGTCAAGCCGTTTATCAGCGATCATCGAAATCATTGGATTGATCAAAAACAGATAAGCCATCGACCCCCAAAACGCACCGAACGGCTGCGACGTGTGGGTGCCGGCGAGATTGGCGTGAAAGGTGTGAATGTGAGGGATGTCCTGCTCTTTGGCGATGCGCGCTGCCAACATCAGGCCGCCCCGCTCCGTTTGGCTGTGGATGATATCAAAGCGGTGCTGGCGGCAGATACGCCAGGCGCTACGCCGGCCGCATTTGAGGACGCACATGTGCGAGGGCGTACCGGGGATGTAGAATGAGGGCACAGCGATGGTTGTGCAGCCAGTTGGTCGCTCCAAAAAATGTCGCGGCGCGAGCAGGGTCACCTCGTGCCCCAAGCTAACCAGTTCGCTAATTTGCGTCTGGATCGACCGTCCGATACCGCCAGATGCCGGATAAAAATCGTCAGTCACCAATGCGATCCGCAGTCGCTGCTGTCTCCTCATAACTTACCCTATTATACCATCTTGTGATATAATGGCAGAATTGTATGCGTGTAGGTTTATTCACTGATACCTATCGACCGTCGATTAACGGCATCGTCTTTGTGGTCGAGTCGCTCAAGCGCGAGCTCGAGGCGCTGGGTCATGACGTCTATGTGTTCTGCCCCGCCAAGTCGATAAATCCGGCCAAGCAGGCTGAGCTGCTCAACGAAGATCCGGATTCGCACATCGTCCGCTTTCCGTCGATCAAGGGTGCGTTTTTTGATGATTACGATACGTCGGTGTTCTTCCCGCCGGCGGTGCAGCGCCGCATCAAAGAGCTGGAGCTGGACATCGTGCACATCTTTACGCCGTCGCAAATCGGGCTGGTTGGCGTCAGCGCAGCGCACAAGCAGCAGATCCCTTTGGTCATCCAGCACTGCACCGACATGTACGAATTTGCCGAGCACTATCCGGCGGTACTGCCGGGGATTTTGACGCTGGCTGGCGTGGTGCTACCACTGTCGATTAAACTGAGGGGCCGTGATTTATTTGAACTGGTCAAGCTATATCGGCCGCGTGGTATCACCAAATGGAACCGGGCCATCATCGAGCGCGTCATCACTATTCTCTACAGTAAAGCCGACGCCGTCATCGCCCTCAGCCGTAAAAGCGTGGCTCAGCTCAGCGGTTGGCAGGATGACGAGCATCTGTATGATTTGACATTGCTGCCAAATGGTGTCAATGCTCTGCCGCGGCCGTCAGCGGCTCAGCTCAAGGCCTTTCGGGCGCAGTGGGGTCTCAGGGCATCTGATGAAGTATTTGGTTTCATCGGGCGGCTGGGCGAAGAGAAAAACTTGCCGATTTTGATCCAGGCCTTTGACAAGTACGTCGCCAAGGCTCGCCCCAAATCCAAGCTGCTGTTCGTTGGCGATTTCGAGTACCGCAAAAAGCTTGAGGCGATGGCGGCCGAGAGTAAGTACGCTGATCGGATCATCTTTACCGGCGCTCTGCCGCGCGAGGAATTAGGCGTAGCCTATCAGGCGCTGGATGTGTTTTGCTTCCCGTCACTCAAGGATACGCAGGGCTGGGTACTACACGAAGCGGCGCACGCCCGCAAGCCGATTGTCATCATTGACACGCAAGTATCAGAGGTGGTGCGTGACGGCGTGAATGGTATATTCGTGAAAAATCGGCCCAAGAACATGGCGGATGCTATCATTACACTGCTGCGTTCGCCAGCGCGCCGAGCAAAGTTTGGCGCCGAGAGCAAAAAATTAGCGGCCACATTCACCGAGCGCCGCCAAGTTCGCAAATTAGAGAAATTATACCGTCGGGTTATCGCCCAGAAAGCTGCCGCCGCGTCTCGCGCTCTTGATCGCGGCGCTTGATGGTTTCGCGCTTGTCGTAGGTTTTTTTGCCTCTGGCGAGGGCGATGACTACCTTGATAAATTTGCCGCTGGTCAGTAATTTGGTCGGCACGATGGTCATGCCTTGCTGTTTGGCCTCAGAAAAGCGCGTTAATTGGCGCTTGCTGACTAATAATTTCCGCGCTGAGGTATCAATGCTACGGGCGTTGGCTTGACCGCGAACATTAAGTCGCAGCGAAAAACTAGCATTGTTCAGCCACAACTCACCGCCGCGCAGGCTAACGAATGCACCTTTGAGCTGGACATGCCCTTCCCTGGCCGCGCGCACCTCCATGCCCGTCAGTACCAGCCCGGCCACAATCTCCTCGCCCAACTCATAGTCAAATCGCGCTCGGCGATTCACGACGGCTTGAGTGGACGGTTTTTTGGTCTTGGTGGGCTTGGTCACGTGAATTATTGTAGCATGTAGGATGGAGCCTTAGCTAGAAGAGGATTGGTCTGTCTGGGCTGCGTCCCGTTGCATCTGATCTAGAAGCGAGAGAAGTCTTTCATTGGGATCTTCCGGTGTGGTAATTTCCTCTTTTGCTAGAATCATCATACTAACCTGTAGCTTATTCATGACATCTGCGATTTCTCCCAGGGCTGCTTGCTTTTGCGACACATCTAATTCATCATCATGATATATGCTATCAACACGATCCAGAGACTCGTAATATAATTGGCGAAGTAACCCTGACTTGTCTGATGTAAAAATAAGCGGAAGGGGGCCTGGAAGTCCTGCTTCATTTAACAACACTTGACGCGCTAAGCGATTCTTTCCTTCTGTATTGTCTAGTAGTCCAGCTAGCTCACTTTCGAGGATGTTTTGGATAGCTTCAATAACAATCTCTGCGTAAACGAGGCATAGCATTGCCTGCTCAGGGTTTGGAGGGCTTAGAATTTTGCTGTCCGATCACATCAAGTTTGTCTGGGGCGTCGACTATGTAAATTTCGTTTGGATTAACTATATCAAGTTCGTGCTCAGACGGTGCACCAACGCTAGTGCCGCTGGCTGGGTATCTTTTATCTGTTGGCTCTTGTGATGCTCGTGGTGCCGTCTCTATATTCATACTTTTATACCAATAAATTTCGATTTGATTATTAGCGCTAGCCTGCTAGTTTAGTTAATTCGTCCTCAACGTCGTTTACTTTTGCTAACAGCTTAGTCCTTTCTGTGAGTAACCTCGTTAGCTTACTACGGCGTTTTTCCATTTCTGCTTCTACCGCAGAAAATTCTTTAAATTGTTTTATAACGCTGTCATTATATTCGAGTTTCTTGGAGTAGTCATCCAGTGTTGTTAGTAGATACTCAAGGTTGCTGTCCAGTTTCTCTTTGGGGAGTCGTTCTCTAACTACAGCAATATAGGCAAATACAGATGTGGCCGTATCTTGGATATCATTGTACAACTCTTCGCTGTATTTACCGGTAGCTACATTGAACTCTATAAGAGCGTTTTGTGCCGCCTCACGGTCGCCAGTTGCTGCCACTTTGGCAACGTAGCCAATAACATTGAGACTATCGGCAAAACTCAAGACGTAATTAGGGTCGTCTCTCTTGTCGACCTCTTTACACTTATCTCGTATGGCGTTAATTGTTGGGTGTGTTTGCCCCATGTCGTCAGTGAGACGAGGGATCTCCTGCATGCGTGCTGGGCGGTTTTTACTCATGGTTTCCATAGTTTTTAACTATAACATAAAATAATTTAAAAAGCAATAACAACGTATGTATCGAAGCATGCCGTATGCTGCACTTTGTAGCTGAAAGCATCGGGTATTATGTAATTGGCGTACACGTGTCTACCGAATATTTAGTGATCATCAACCGTCAAAGGTGGTTCATCCGTCAGAGCGCTGACTCGCACGGCGGCTACTATTCCTAGTTGTTTGATACCACTTGACCACTGATCTTTCCAAGCACGATTCTTTCTATTGGTCCTGTCTTTGGCCTTATGTATATCAACAATCAGCTGCAGCATCGTGTTGTTGAGCGTACCTTCAATTAGCTCGCCGTCAGCATCACGATCACAAACGAAGCCCTCAATCGCCTCGTTCATATTCTTGGTAATTTCATCCGTTGGGATACGGTGTCTGGCGTACAGGATGAGGGCTGTCATGCGCTTTAGGTTGTTTATCGTAATTTTTCGGGATTCATGTATTTCTGGATCACCTAACGCGTCTTTGGCTTGAGCAAAGATATCATCGAGGCGCGACTCATATCCTTTCATGATGGTCTCTATCGCTTCCGGCGTTTTTGCCGTGTTTGTTGGCGGTTTGTCGTGTATACCCATAACAGTATCATATCATATTTGCGTTTGTACCAGATGCGACTCTATCAATTCAAGAACGGTCCATCACCTCGGTCATAGGGGTAATATGCTACAATATCCCAAGCATGATAGCCGACATTCACATCACCGAGAAGAGTTTTGGCGACAAGACGTTGATGCGTGACGTCAAGTTTAGCGTGGACGACGGCGAGAAAATTGGCGTGGTCGGTCGCAATGGCGTTGGTAAGTCGACGCTGTTTGGGGTTTTGGCGGGCACGGATACCGACTACACCGGTGAGGTGATTTTCCGGCGCGGCATCACCGTGGCCAGTACGGCGCAGGAGCATCATGGTCTGGGCGATCAGACGGTGCTGAGCTACATTTTGGCGGGGCTACCGGAATATGCGAGCTTAAAGAAAATTATTGATGAATATCCCGAGACCATGGGCGATAATATGCGCAAAATCGAGGAGTATACTCAGGCGCTGGAGCGATTTGACCAGAAAGGGTTTTATCAGATTGAGGAGAAGATTGGGCGGGAGCTTGATAATTTTCAGCTGAGCGGGTGTGGCGAGCGGCCGCTTGGTTCCCTGTCGGGTGGTCAGAAGCGGCTGGTGGAGATCGTGAAGATTATGCATGCGGAGGCGCATTTGGCGCTGATTGACGAGCCGACCAATCACATGGATTATGTGGCCAAGCAGCAGTTCATCGACTGGATGAGTTCGCAGCCGCGCCAGGCCATGCTGATCATCACCCACGACCGCGATGTGCTGGGTCGGGTGGATCGAATTGTCGAACTCAAAGACGGCCGAGCGGTCAGCTACCGCGGTAATTATGACGCTTACCTCAAGCAAAACGCTCAGGCGACGGCGGCGGGCATGAATAATTTTGAGCAGGTCGAGAAGCGGATAACCAACCTCAAACAAAAGGTGCTGGATTATCAGCGGCTGAAGGAAAAGTCGCGCAACCCCGGTACCATCCAGAAGTTTAAGCGGCTGGAAAATGAAGCACGGGCGGAGCTGGCGGAATTATCAGAGATGGACAAGCCGACATTTTGGATCGATAAGGAGTCGGCTGGCCAGCTTGATTATAAATCGGCTGAGCGCTACGGCAAGTTCAAGGCGCGTAATATTCGCCTATCGATGAAAGACGCGGCCAGTCGCAGCCAGCATGTGTTGGTGCGGGTTGAGGATGCGGCAGTTGGCGTTGGCGAGCGGATATTGTTTGAAGGGGTAAATATTGATCTGCGTGAGGGCGAAGCGGTGGAGCTGCGCGGCCGCAATGGCGCTGGCAAGACGACGCTGATTCGGATGTTGCTGGGGCAGCGGCGAGGTTCGTACTCCAGCCTCTCTGATTCGCGGCAGAATTCGGCTCGCCCGTCTCGCAAACATCTTTCTCTTCAGGCCGGCGCGCCGCCAACTGATTCAGCTGGCGCTCTTGGCACGCCTTTGCCGGAAAGGCAAAGCCTTCAGAAAAAGAGTTTGACGAGCCAGCTCGAATGCACTCAGAAGAAATCTGAGATGCCACTCGCATCCAACGCGTCGACTGCGGCACCTCCTGCGCTGGAGGCTGTGGAGCATTCGCGAATAGCGAGTGCTCCAGCCGAACGCTCGCGTAGTATCTCCAGTGGAGATGCAAGCGAAAAGAGTACTCCAGCGCAGGAGCGTGGCGCTGGCGTCACCCCTATCCTCTACTCCGGCAACCTCTTCCTCGACCCGCAGGTGCGGGTGGGCGTGTACGAGCAAGAAATTGATGAGCGGTATTTGGCGGATCCATTGGAGGCAGCGATCGAGAAATTGTACCTCAGCCGCGACCTGCCGATTTCTGATACCAAAATTCGCCAATTACTAGCTGATTATCTGTTCACCGAAGCGGATCGGATGACGCCACTGGCGCGCCTGTCGGGTGGTCAGAAGGCACGCTTTCAGATCATTGCCATGCTGGCGAATGACCCGCAGCTATTGATTTTGGACGAGCCGACCAACCACCTTGACTTACCGAGCATCGAGGAGTTAGAGACGGCACTGGCGAAATATTCTGGCGCCATTTTGTATGTCAGCCACGATAACTATTTCCGCCAAGCAATCGGTGGCGAAGTCGTACAAATCGGTGCAGTATAAGGAGTGTGCTAATGAAAAACCTGCTGCCAGTAAGGTTACAAGCAGCAGGCATTGATACGTAAATAGCGATATCTACTCGCTTATCAAACCATTCTTCTTCAGCGCATCCTGAAGCTTCGGCCGGTCGAATCCCAGGATAATCTCGCCGCAGATATCGGTTACCGGCACGCCTTGAAAATTGCCGCCGTTCTTGCTGAGCAATTCTTCTTTGGCGCTTGGATCAGCCTCAATGTCCTTGGCGACAAAATCAATGCCGAGTTTTTTCAACCACTCCATCTCGGTGTGGCAGAATGCGCACCAGCTGGTGCTGTAGACAGTGACTTTAGCGTCTTGATGATTGGCCGTGTTATCTTCGCTCATAACTTCCCTCCTTATGGCTTTTCTCTATTGTAGCATAAGTACCGACATTCCGGCAATGCTAACCTAGTCTCGGGACGCGCGACTCGTTAAGTGCCAGCCGTCACACCCCCGGCAATAATACACGTCTAATTCTAGCTTTGGTGACACTAGCTCCTGCGTATCAGCCGCTCGCCTGGCGATCTGCTCGGTGGCAAAGCGGCGCTTGCGCCGGCAGGTGTCGTGATCGGTAGTTGTCAGCGTCGGCTTGACGAGCGTTCGGGCCGATTTTGGTTGGTTTTTCGGGTAATTTCGGCGTGGCATCTTGTCAAGAGTATAGCATGTTGCTATAGTGACAGAGTAATGGCTGAGAGACCAAGTGTTGAGAATGGTGTAACGACAGCGACGGAAGTGGCGGCGGCTCGGGTTATTCTCGGGACGATTGGCGACACAACGTGGCGGATGTTTGTACCGAGCATCGGCTGTACGCTACTAGGTGTATGGCTGGATAGCGTATTTGGCTTGAAGCCGTGGCTGATGTTTGCTGGCGTGGTACTTGGCTTTTTGGGCGCGTACCTGCTGGTGAATAAGCAGTTGGGACGCGTGAAACGAAAAAAGGAGCGTAAAAATATATGATGCAATTATTTGCCAGTGCCGGTCCGCACATTTCAGTCAAGGCTGATGAAGTAGCGAATGTTATGGGCGTGTCGATTACTAATTCGCACATGCTTGGCGCGCTGGGGCTGATCGTTTTAGTGTGGCTGATGTTTCGGACACGGGCGGCAGTGCTGGGCAAGAAAAAGCATAATTTTGCGACGCGGCTGGTACACTGGACATTTGATGGGCTGTACAATACGGTTTGCCAAGTCATCCCGGACCAGACATGGGCGCGTCGAGTGGCGCCGCTGTGCATCACTATATTCTTTTTCGTGGTGGCGCAGTATTGGCTGGGGCTGCTACCGATTGTCGGGCCGATTACTGTGGGTAGTCATGGTACGCCGCTGTTTCGCGGTGGTGTGGCCGACCTGAATATGACGTTTGGCCTGGCTATCGTGACCATTGTCGCTGCACAAGTGTACGCCTTCAAATACCTTGGCTTTAAGGGTAATATGGGCCGTTACTTTGTCAATCCGCTGCGCGATCCGATCATGGCGTTTGTCGGCATTTTGGAGTTGGTGGCGGAGTTTTCGCGCCTGCTGGGGCTGAGCTTCCGTTTGTTTGGTAATGTGTTGGCCGGCGAAGTGCTGCTGATCATGATCGCCTTTTTGACGCAGTTTATTTCCCCGGCGGCGCTCCAGCCGTTCTATCTATTTGAGTTGTTTATCGGCGGTATTCAAGCGTATATTTTCTTTATGCTGTCAACGGTATTTATTTCGCTGGGGCTGGCTCACCACGACACGCACGAGCCGACTGATCATGCTCATTCACCTGCTGATACGACGAAACTCGCGGCGGCGAATGATTAGAAAAGTAAAGTATTAAATAAAGGAGAAATTATATGAAAGAATTAGCATTTGCACTCACCTACGCCATTCCGGCTGCGCTGGCAGCGATCGGCGCTGGTATCGTCGGCGCGGCAGCGATGAACGCGGCTGGCCGCAATCCAGAGAAAATTAACGATTTACGCACCATGATGATCCTCGGTATTTCGTTCATCGACGCCCTGGCGATTATCGGTTTCGTGGCGGCTATCGTCGGCAAAGTTATGTAATTTGAGGGGTAAATTGTGGAGAGAATTTTGACACAATTTGCGAGTGCCGAAGCGCACGCGGCCGAAAAGGCTGACCTGTTCAGTTCACTGGGCATTGACTGGAAGCTGCTGATTTTACAAACGGTAGCGTTTCTGATCTTGCTGGTGATTCTACGCAAGTGGGTGTATCCGCCACTGGCAGCGATGCTCGACAAGCGCGAAAAAGACATGCGCACAGCCGAAAAGGCGGCGCAGTCGGCGCGTGATAACGCTGATAAGGCTGAAAAAATGACCAATGAGCTGATGCGAAAAGCCCGGGCGGAGGCCAGCGATATTGTGGCGGCAGCGCGCGAGGAGGCAGTCTCGGTCGTTGAGCAAGCCGCAGCCAAGGCGACTGCCAAGTCCGAGACCATCGTCAGTGCGGCACAGGCGGAAATTGCTAAGGAAGTTGAGCAGGCCAAGAAAGCGCTGCACAATGAAACGCTGGAATTGGTGGCTGAGGCAACGGGCAAGGTTTTGCACGAGAAAGTTGATGCTAAGACAGACGCCAAGCTGATCGCGACTGCGGTCAAGGAGGTCGCCTAGTCATGGCGCGGACGCTTCGGCGAAAGTTGGCACGACACGCGGCCGAGCGGCTGCTGGCGGGTGACGCAGCAGTGATTGATGAATTAGCGGCGCTGATCGTCCACGAGCGGCGCGAGCGAGAGGTTGATCTGTTGGTGCAGGATATTGAGGCGAAATTGGCCGAGCACGGGACGGTTGTGGCGACGGTGGAAAGCGCAACACCGCTGGACGAGGCGACGAAGGATGCAATTAAACGGCTACTATCATCTAACTCGGGTATGGAGTCGCTGACATCTGTGGAGGGTCGCTCTGCAGCCCGAGCATCCAGAAAGGACGCCCGGAGCGAAGCCCGCGTACCCGAAACAGATGGTAGCGACCGTGCCACTCAGCATGTCGAACTTCCTGATACGGAAGTCCCGAGCGATCGCATCGCTCAGGTGCGCCTGCGCGAAATCATCCGCTCCGAGTTGATTGGTGGGGTGAAAATTACCACGCCGACTCAAGTGATAGACGCGACGATTGCCAAGAAATTAAACGACTTGCGGGCGAAGAAAATCTAGGAGGAAAAATGAGCAAGATTGATGTGACAGAACTAGCCAAAAGCCTGCGGGAAAAAATCGCGCAGCTGGAGGCGACGGAAGGACTAGAGGACGCTGGTGTCGTCATCCGCGTTGGTGACGGCGTGGCGTGGGTGCACGGCCTCAGTAAAGCTGGCTACAGCGAAGTGCTAGAAATTGAGACTGATGGCGGCACAGTAGAAGCCTTTGCACTGAACTTGATGGAAGATGAAATCGGTGCGGTGATCCTCGGCGGCGAAGAAAAAGTCAAGGCTGGTGCCAGCGTCCGCCGCAAGGGTGCGGTGCTGGATGTGCCAGTTGGCGAGGAGTTGCTCGGCCGCGTGGTTGACCCACTGGGTCGGCCGCTTGATGGCGGACCAGCTATCAAGACCAAGCAGCGTGGGCTGATTGAACGCCCAGCCATCGGCGTGATGGGTCGCAAGTCGGTGCATGAACCATTGATGACCGGTATTATGTCGATTGACGCCATGTTCCCGATTGGTCGCGGCCAGCGCGAGCTGATCATCGGCGATCGCCAGACCGGCAAGACCGCCATTGCTATCGACACCATGATCAACCAGGCGCGGCAAAAGACCGGCGTGGTCAACGTCTACGTAGCGATTGGCCAGAAATTATCAAAGATTGCCCGGCTAGTTGACCGCCTGAAAGAAGAAGGCGTGATGGAGCAAACCATCGTGGTGGCGACCAGCCCGTCGGACGCGGCTTCCCTGCTGTACCTGGCGCCATATGCTGGTACGGCCATGGGTGAATATTTCCGCGACAACGGCGGCCATGCGCTGATGATTTATGACGATTTGACCAAGCACGCCGTGGCCTACCGTCAGATGTCGCTGCTGCTCCGTCGTCCACCGGGACGCGAGGCGTATCCTGGTGATGTGTTTTACCTGCACTCTCGCCTGCTGGAGCGTTCAGCCAAGTTGTCAGACGAATTGGGCGCTGGTTCACTGACTGCCCTGCCGATCATCGAGACTCAGGCTGGCGACATCTCGGCCTACATTCCAACCAACGTGATTTCCATTACCGACGGTCAGATTTTCCTCGAGACCGATCTGTTCTACCAAGGTATTCGCCCAGCCATCTCCGCTGGTCTATCAGTCTCCCGCGTTGGTGGCGCCGCTCAGACTAAGGCGGTTAAGTCGGTCGGCGGTAACTTGAAGCTCGGTCTTTCGCAGTTCCGTGAATTGGCTAGTTTCGCGCAATTTGGCTCGGATCTGGATGATGCGACCAAGGCGCAGATTGACCGCGGTCAGCGCCTGACTGAGCTACTGAAGCAGCCACAGTACCAGCCGATGAGCGTCTGGGAACAATTTGTCAGCATCCATGCAGTGACCAGCGGTGCCTTTGATAGTGTGCCGGTCGCTAAAATTAAGGAAGCGCAGGCTGGTCTGCTAACGTACCTCTGGAACAATGCCAAGGACGCTATGCGCGAGCTAAACAAGGGCGCCAAGCCAACTGACGAACAGCTCCGGGTCATCGACGAGGCAACCCAAGTGGCAGCGAAAGGCTTTGAGGAGTAATCCATGCCGAGTACTCGTGCGCTGAAAAATCGCATTCGCTCGGTGGATTCGACCAAGCAAATCACCAAGGCGATGCAGCTCGTAGCCGCTAGCAAGATGCGTCGTTCGCAAGAAGCGGACAAGGCCTCGGCTCCCTACACTATGGCAGCCGAGGAGCTGCTGAGCTACTTGGCCAGCCAGGGTGCAACTGATAATCACCCACTGTTTAAGCGCCGCAAAATTACCAAGCGTCTAATTATCGTCATTGCCAGCGACAAAGGCCTAGCCGGCGCATATAACACCAATGTCCTGAAGAAATATCTGGAGTTACTGAAGCGTGATGATGAGCGCGGCATCGAGAACTTGACCTTGACCATCGGCCGTCGGGCTTCGCAATTTGCCTCGCGTCTGAAGGATACGAAGATTATCGGTACGTACGAAGATTTGCCAGATCAGCCGTCGGGACTGACCTTTCATACGATTTTGAACACCGCCATCAGTATGTTTGAAAATGGCGAGGTTGATGCGGTGACGCTGGTGTACACGCGGTTTGTCAATAGCATGGTGCAGACAGCGGAGCTGTCGCGCTTGCTGCCGGCGGGCACCAAGGCACTGATTGATCCGAGCGAGGTCTCGAACACGGTTTCTGATGCCAAGTACGAGCCGAGCATCCCGGAAGTGCTGGACGCCGTGGCGAATCGTTTGACGGGCGCGCGATTGCTGCAGGCGTTGCTGGACGCTCGCGCCAGTGAGCACTCTATGCGGATGATGGCTATGAAGAATGCGACGGACAATGCGTCTGATCTGGTGGATGACTTGACGCTAGCGATGAACAAAGCCCGCCAAGGTGCGATCACCCAGGAATTGGCAGAAATTTCTGGCGGCGTGGAGGCGATGGAACAATGAGTGTGTATTTTGCTTGCTACGATGAAGATCAGCTCTCAGGAAAAGTATCCTTGCGCACTGAAGCTATCCAGCGAACTAAACGGGGTATTTTGGATAAAAATTTAACAATTGATAGAATCATTACTTCACCGCTTCTTGTTGCAAGGGCTGCCGCTAAGGAAATAGCTCAAACGGCTGGATCCGATGATGTACAAATTAGTTTTGATGAGCGATGGCTGGATTTTGATATCGACGCACTAATGTACTGGTTGAGAAATGGGTGGCACGGTAAATCCCCGAGACCAGAGCGTGAGCTCAGGCCGCTAGATAAGATATTAACAACTATCACATCTGCCTATGAGGATGTAGTTCGTTTTCCCGGAGTTACTCTCATCATTAGCAATAGCGAGGTGTATAAATTTTTGCAAGCATATATACAGAGATTATCTATTGATGAAGTGGCATCGCTAAAAGGTATTAAGAATGGCGAGATAATCGAGATAGTAAAAGGAGGAATTGATGAGTAAAATACTAGGAAAAATTATTCAAATCGTTGGCGTGGTGGTCGATGTGGAGTTTCCGCGCGACGTTAAATTACCGGCAATTTATGACGCGTTGCATGTCAAGAATGGTAAAGAGACGTTGGTTTTGGAGGTAGCGCAGCACCTTGATGAGCACACGGTGCGAACGATTGCCTTGTCGTCGACTGACGGCTTGGCTCGCGGTGCGGAAGTGGTGGCGACCGGTGCGCCGATTTCTGTGCCGGTGGGCGCCGAGACTCAGGGGCGCATGTTCAACGTGGTTGGTGAAGCGATTGACGAAAAGCCACAACCAAAGGGCAAAACCGCGCCGATTCACCGCCCTGCTCCGGATCTGAGCGAGCAATCGAACAAGACGGAGATTTTGGAAACTGGTATCAAGGTTGTTGACCTGATCGCGCCGCTGGCCAAAGGTGGTAAAGCCGGCCTGTTCGCCGGTGCTGGTGTCGGTAAAACCGTCCTGATCACCGAGTTGATCAACAACATTGCCAAGTTCCATTCTGGTAACTCGGTATTTGCTGGTGTTGGTGAGCGTACCCGCGAAGGAAATGACCTCTACTATGAGATGGAAGAAGCTGGCGTGCTGGACAAAACGTCGCTGGTGTTTGGTCAGATGAATGAGCCGCCTGGAGCACGTCTACGCGTGGCATTGTCGGGTTTGGCGATGGCTGAAGCCTTCCGTGACGAAGGTAAGGACGTGCTGCTGTTTATCGATAATATTTACCGCTACACCCAGGCTGGTGCTGAGGTGTCGGCACTGCTTGGTCGTCTGCCAAGCGCCGTGGGATATCAGCCAAACTTGCAGCAGGAAATGGGTGCTCTCCAGGAGCGCATCACCTCGACGAAAAAGGGTTCGATTACCTCTGTTCAGGCGGTGTATGTGCCAGCCGATGACTTGACCGACCCAGCGCCGGCCACGACCTTCGCCCACCTGGACGCGACCATCGTGATGAACCGTGCCTTGACGGAAATTGGTATCTATCCGGCTGTGGATGTGCTAGATTCGAGCTCTAATTCACTGGATCCAGAAATCGTTGGTGAGGAGCACTACCGCGTGGCGCGCGAAGTGCAGCGAGTATTGCAGCAGTACAAGGAACTACAGGATATCATCGCCATCCTCGGTATGGAAGAATTGTCAGACGACCAGAAGCAAATCGTCGCTCGGGCTCGCCGTATCCAGCGCTTCCTGGCGCAGCCGTTCCACGTGGCCGAGAAATTTACCGGCAACCCTGGCGTGTACGTCAAGTTGGAAGACACCATTCGCGACGCGGCCGACATCTTGGCTGGTAAATACGATGACAAGCCAGAAAGCTGGTTCTACATGGTGCAAGGCACGTTGAGCGACCAAGTAGCTCGCGACGCCGAAAGTGCAAAGCAACCAGAGGTGAAGAAGGACTAGCCTGATGAATTTGAAGCTGGTAACGCTCGGTGGTGTCAAACTGGAAGAAGCGATCTATTCGGTGACCATTCCGACGATTGATGGCGAAATTTCGGTGCTGCCGAGTCACGAGCCGCTGGTGACGGTGGCCAAGGACGGCGTGATTACCGTGCGCCGGCGCCAAGAAGACCCCGACAATCAGTTGGAGTATTTCGCGATCTCCGGCGGCGTGGTGAAAATTGATTATTCATCGGTGCAGATCCTGGTGGACGAGGCTGACCATGGCGACGACATCATCGAGGCGGAAACTCAGGCGGCCCTAGAGCGCGCCATCAAAGCCCGCGACGAAGCCGGTGACCAAGTCGAGCGCGAGAAAGCCAAACAGCTCATCGACCGGCACATGGTGCGGCTCAAGGTTGCAGATTTGCATCGGCGTAAGCGACGACGCTAGGTTTGAAATGTAAGAAAATAAGATCTCCCGATGATAGGAGATCTTATTCTTATATCGAGCCAGGTGAGGATCGGAAGGTATTATTCTAATCGTTTACAGACCTGCCAACAAATCATTGGTGATATGGTATATATTATTTTGTTGCTTTTTTGATAATGCGCCAGCAACTAGCGATAAGTATGGGTCAAAAAAATATGTCTTAATACACTCACTACTTGGCATTGAAGTAATATAATCAGGTAATGTTCCCATATACCAATCCATATCATCAATAATGCCGCGACAGCTTTTGTCGAAATAAGAGGAAGTAAGGTCTATTGCTCGCACGTCCCCTGTCTTTGTATGAAATGCGGTATTTTTAATTTGTGCGTCACCGTGGGCAACTCCTGATTTATGTAGTTTCGCGAGTGTTGTTGCTCCTATGAGTAGGACGCGTTGTATTTTTTCAGGATCATCTGTACGATCCGTAATTGTGTCACAACTTACGACATCACCCTCAAACATTGATATTGTATGTATAGAATTCCTGTCTGGTAGAAATCCCAGCGGCTGATATGGCCTAATGTACCCTTCACTAGTAAGCCGCTGTGTAATACAGAATTCCGAGAGCGCAGAGGCGGCATTGCAGTGAGGCTTAAGAGCTACAGGTATGTCCGTATTACCTGTTGATATCTTTCCGAATCTGACACCACTCGTGGTGTCATGTCGTCCTATAGAATACTCTTCAATGGGAGTAAATGTCAATTTTTGACCACAGCTGACATTACTTAGCGGTGTATCATATGCTACAAGGAGTTGTCCGTTAGGCGTATTCTCTATCGCTGTACGCAGTTTTCGCTTTGGTTGACTTTGAGGGAGTGTGTCGTATACGCGTATCTCTGAAGGTAACATTATCACATTATATCATAATATTTGTATTTTTCAAGTATCTGGCGGACGTCGTCGGTGCTGGTGGTGTGCATCAACTGTTCGCGCAGTTCCTTGGCGCCATCAAAGTCGCGGATGTAGATTTTGAAGAAGCGTTTGAGGGTTTCGAAGGGGCGGCCGAGAGTTGGTTGATAGCGGTCAAAGAGATCGAGGTGGTAGTGTAATAAGGCGATTAGTTCAGTTTTACGGGTGGTAATGGATAGTTCTGCTCCCTCGGAGTGTTCTTTACGGATGGCTTCGCTCGCCTCTCGGACATCGTCAGAAAAGCCGGGGTCACCAGCGCCACGCTCCTGCGCTGGAGTACTC
The DNA here is from genome assembly GCA_010202845.1 of Candidatus Saccharibacteria bacterium oral taxon 488. Taxonomy (NCBI): domain Bacteria; phylum Candidatus Saccharimonadota; species Candidatus Saccharibacteria bacterium oral taxon 488. The sequence continues at coordinate 358,938 of CP047921.1, forward strand.
TTTTCGCTTGCATCTCCACTGGAGATACTACGCGAGCGTTCGGCTGAAACGTCCGCTCCTCGCGAACGTTTCACAGCCTCCAGCGCAGAAGGTGTCGCTGGCGCTGGTGTATCTGACGTGAGTGGCGTCTCAGAAAAAATCTGGGATTGTCTCGGGTCCCGGATTGTTTTATGAGATACCGCTCGAGATGCTCGAAAACAAAACGGATCGCTGAAAATGCCCCGCCCGATCATGACGCCGTTGATGCCGGGATGTTGACGGACTAGCTCTAGACCATGGGTTCGGTTGCGGATATCGCCGTTGATAGTTAGTAAAGTTTGTGGGGCGATTTCATCGCGTAGTTTGATGATGTCGTTGATGAGCTCGTAATGCGCTGGGACTTTACTCATTTCTTTTTTGGTGCGTAGGTGGATGGTTAGGTTGGCGAGGTTTTGCGTGAGTAAGGTGCTAAGCCATTCGCGCCATTCGTCGATATAAGTATAGCCCAGCCTGGTTTTAACGCTGACTGGCAATCCAGCAGTTTTAGCAGCGGCAATGGCGGCGACCGCTACGTCGGGCTGGCGGATCAGTGCCGCTCCCCCGCTTTTGATGGCGGATTTGGCGGGACAACCCATGTTGATGTCAATGCCGTCAAAGCCGAGCTCCATGCAGTGAGCGGCAAATTGTTCCATGTCGCCCGGCTCACCGCCCCAGATTTGGGCGACCAGCGGATGCTCATCGTCGGTCTTGACGAGCCGCCCAGCGATGGCCTTGTCGCCAGCGTGCACCCAGCCAGTTGCATTGGCAAACTCGGTGAAAAACACGTCGGGCGCGCCCGCCTGTTTCACGACATGGCGAAACACCACGTCCGTGACGGCTTCCATGGGTGCCAAGATGAAAAATGGCTGCGGTAGATTGTCCCAAAATGATGTCATCTCTGTTATTTTACCACAAAAAGGAAAATCCCCTCACTCTCGCCATTGAGAATGAGGGGTGTTGGCGGGTTCAAGCGGTTCTGCTCGGAGTTAATCTCAACGTTGAGAAAAGCTACCACGAGTGAATCTCGCGAGCCCGGGAGGGAGAGATGACACGCCATTGTGCCATCTCAGTGGATGTGACGGGACTTGAACCCGCAAGGCGCATCGGTTTTTAAGACCTTGCCTTCTTACCTAGCACACCCTGTGATTCTTTTCCGGATTACCGGTCGGCGAATCAAGCCGGGGGCGGACGGACGCCCTTTTGCTGACGCGGGGTCAGCGGGTTTCGGGGTCGCACAAACCCCGACCGTCACAATATAATAGCTAGTTCATCTTACCACACGCGTGGCAAGCCCACGAGTTTCCCCGTGGGACCGAGCTAATGTTATTTTTCTGGGAGCAGTGCTTACACCGCACCCAGATTGGGTTCGTCCAGCCTGACGCACTAGACGAGCCTTCGTAGTTGCCGAACAAGGGTTTTCACCCCCTCCCCGCCGCGGTTGCGGCGATAGAAAAGAGCTAATCCTCTTATCAGACCATGCCTTTGTGCGAAGCATAGTCAGGGCTTGGTATTATTCGCAATACCTCGCCAGTATTAGCTCCGTGAACAAAAGCAAGTATATATATATCAATAATAGCAAGCCATGTCAATAGTTTTTGTCAAGATTACCTACGCTACCTCTGTTAATAAATCCTCCTCAAACTGCAGCATCCCCTTATAATCCGCTGAATACCCAGAGATATCCGGTAGTTCCAGCATGGTGATTTTCCGCCAGACGACATTGATTAGCCGGGCAAATTCAGCCAATTCCTCCTTAGAGAACGTGTCCTCCAGGCTGAGGATGCCGCCAGTTTTCATGTCCGGCTCGACGAATTGCAGGCGGGCGCCGGTGAAGGTGAAATTGCCATAATCGCGTGATGACGTGACTAAGAGTTGATAAAACATCAGCTGCTGGCGGTATTTGTGGAGCTTGATTCTTTCGTAATCAGACGCGCCCTTCCAGGAGTGCGATGGCTTGCCGGTCTTGTAATCGGTCACGAATATGGTTTTATTATTCTTATCAATATCAGCGACGTCCAGCTTGCCGGTCAGGCGCGCGCCGCTAACGACGACGCCTTGATGAGCGAAATCGAGTTCCGCGAGCTCCGTGTCACGAAAATCAGACGATTTGGCGTCCAGAAACGCCGTCAGCGCCGCCGTGCCTTTGTCTAGATATAGCTCGAAATCGTCGGGCAGCAGGTGCTGGGTCTCGAGCGATGTGCGGAAATGTTGGAGGATGCGCTCGGCAGGCGGCAGGCGGTGGTCAGCGCCTAGCAGATTGTGCAGCTGCTGGAGACTGGCGTGAATGGCGGTGCCGTAGCTGGCGGCGGGATTTTTGGCGGACGGAAAGCGCAGCAGATTATTCAACAAAAAGTTCTGCGGGCCGCCGCGCGAGACGTCGAGGAAGTTATTCAGATGCGTAATGGAAAGTTTGTAGGTTTCTAAGGTCGGCGCTAGTACATCCTTGAGCTCCGCGGTAATCGGCGCGCTCAGCCGCGTGCTCCAGTCGGTTTGCGCCATAGTGATTTGCGCCGCGGGCGTGTCGGCGGCGGGGATAATCGTCGGTGTGTGGGCGGTCAGGAAGCTGGCGATCATGGTGTCGCTACCGGCGTCGTTGGTCTGGGAATAGGTCATGGTCAGGGTGGTCTTGGCGCGGGTCATCGCTACGAAAAATAGCCGCAGCCGCTCGTCGTAGCTGGCGCCGGCGGGCTGGAGCTGGAGGTTGGCGGGATAGCGAATCAGCCGCGAGCGCGAGCGGACTTTCTCGCCCCACGCGCTGTCGATTGCCCCAATGACGAAAACGTGCGGGAACTCCAGGCCTTTGGATTTGTGGGCGGTCATCAGGTTGATGGCGCCACCGAGGGTGCTGGCCTGGGGACGGATGTATGTCAGGCGGGTTTTGGTCGAGCGGTGCAGGTCGATGAACTCTAAAAAGTCCGCCAGCGTCGGTATTGCGTCGGTGACGCGGTCGCGTAATTTTTGGCGCAGTGTGCGCAGGCTCTCGAGCGTGGTTAGATAGGCGTCGGGGTTTTGGGCGAGGTTATCGGGCGAGAAGTAGTGGGCGGCGAGAGAGGCGGGCGAGGAGCTTTCCTCAAAGCTCCGTACAGCGATTGCAGCCCGAGCGTCCCTGGACGCCCGGCGCGTAAAGAGGAGCTTTGAGGAAAGTTCCTCGCCGGTTGATTGCAATCGCTGTACGGAGTCGATTGGAGTAATTCCGGCGTCTATCTCCAATCCCAACAACTTGTCCAACTGCTCCTCCAGCGGCAGATTTGGTACGTCCTTTGCCCGCTCCAGCAGCCACTCGCCAAACGGCCGAAAGGTGCTGTTCGCCAGCATACTCTCCAGCCACAGCTGCCGATTTTTATAGGCATGGAGGCTGAGCTGCCAGATATCCAGCGCCGAAAAGCCGAACGCCGGATGAGCGATGAACTCTGGCAGCAGGCTGTTAGCGACATCGAGATTATTCTGATGAATCGCCACGACGACCCGCGCCAGCTTGTCCAGCGCCTGAATGATATCTTGCTCTAAAATATCGTCGTGCCGCTCGTAATTGACAGCCAGATTCTGGCGGTACAGATATGGCAGCAGCTCGATCAGCTCCTTGTGATGGCGGGCGATGACGGTGATGTGCGCTGGGTCTTCGCCGCGTTTGATCAGTTCGGCAATTTGCCGGGCCACCCCTGCCCGTTCCTCGCTTACCGAGGCAAATTCCTGGATTTCAACCCGCGCGCCGCTACCAGACGCGTGCGCGGTCAATTGCTTTGACAAGCCGTCAATGGTGTTTTCTAAGCGATCCATCCCTTGGGTGATCACTCCGCGCGCCGCCGTCAAGATGTCAGCCGCCGAGCGGTAATTATCCGCCAGCACGATGATTTTCGGATCGTGGTACTGCTGGCGGAAGCGCTGGATATTGCCAACATCGGCGCCTTGAAAACTGAAAATCGCCTGATCATCGTCGCCGACAGCCATGATGTTGGGATTGTCCTCATCGCCAGTCAGGTCAAATAACAGACGCAGCTGCGCCAGGTTGGTGTCCTGAAATTCGTCGACCATGATGAATTGATATTGCTCCTGGAGGTTGGCGCGCAGTTCGGGGTGGGACTCGCAGGCTTGAATGACGGACAAAATCATGTCGTCGTAATCAAACAGCGAGCGCTCGGCCAGCACGTCACCATATGCTTCGTAGACGTCAATGGCGGCGGATAGTTTCTCGCTGGCGGCAAAATCTTTCAGGATGAACTCGCCGGCGGCGTTCTTTTCGCACCACTTGTTTTTCCAAGCGGTCAGCGGCTTGGTGGAGTTGGCGTCGATGGCCTCTTGGGCCGCGTGAGCGATGCTGAGCGCCAGAACTTGGGCGTACGGGGTGATGGAGGACGGCAAATTGGCAGAGGTTTGGGCGGTGATCGCAGTGTTATTTGGCGCTGAGCTGGCGGTATCTCCAGAGGGTTCTGTGATGCCTCCCTCGCCGATTCTCTCGGCAATCTTCTCTGCCAGCGGCGCAAATAACTCAACGGTTTTTTTAGAAATCTTGGCCGCAAATACCTGCTGAATGTCGGAGGCAATGCCAGCGATGACACGCTGATTATCCGCCGTAATCGCCCGCAGTTCCGCCGGCGTGAGGCCGCTCTGCTTGAACTCAGAAATAACTCGGATTAGCTCGCTAGTGTAGACGAACTCGCCGTTGTTTTTAACGCTCAGCGGATTACGCCAATCAAGTCCCTCGAGAATTTCCGTCACAATTTGGTGCTGCGTCAGCTCATCCGCCGGCTGAGCGTCAGCGCCGTGAAAAAAATACTGCCGGTGCTGATTGATAATCTCCGTGCCGAAGCTGTGAAAGGTGTGAATGGCGATTTTATAAGCGTCCTCGCCGATGATCTGGCGCAGGCGCAGGCGCATGTTGGCGGCGCCGCTCTCGGTAAATGTCAGGCACAAAATACTGTCCGGCAGCGTGTCAGTCTGGCGCAAAATCTGGGCGGTGCGCATGCTCAGCAGCTCGGTCTTGCCCGTACCCGGCCCGGCGATCACCAGGAGCGAGCCGTGAATATAGTCAACTGCCTGGCGCTGATTGGCGTTCAGCTTGGCGTAGCGAGTTTGAAAATCCATGAGTCAATTGTAGCACGCTGGCACAGGCGCTGGTAACAATGGTAAAATAGTAGGTATGCACGATGAACGGGCACTCGCGGCGCTGATTGATGATCAGTTTGGACTGACGGTCGAGATCCAGTCGGTTGTGCTGCCGATGAGCGATGTCAGCCGTACGGCGCAGGCGACGGTGGTGCTTGATAGGACGGGTGAATTGTTGGCTTACATCACAGCGCGGGCCATCATGACGCTGGGCGATGTCAAGCGGTTGGTACGGCGAATGGGCTTGCGGCCAGAGCGATTCGTACCGCCAAAGCACCAGCCGAATTACTTTGACGATGTGGCGACCGAGAAGTTTCAGGCGGTTTTTCCGGGGATGAATGTGACTTCGCCGGATGACTTGATATATTATCGGACGCTGGTGTCGTATAATCCAGCCCTGGTCGTCATATCAGAGGTCAAGCGCGGCGAAATATATCAATTTGACCCGGACGCTCGCGGCGGCTATCGTGTCGGCGCGCGATTACATTACAAAAGGAGCGAGGCAATATAATGCGAGATTATCTGGATATTATCAAGAGAAATTTACTGTCGCCGATTGTGCTGGCGATTTTCTTGCTGGCCGGGGCGCTGATTTATGTGCGTGAGTACCGGGACGCTTGGTTTATCTCGGTGGTGATCGTGGTCAATTCGCTGATCGGCATCGTTCAGGAAATTCGTGCCAAGCGGGTGCTGCATCGGCTGGAGCTGATGAGCGCGCCTCGGGCGCGGGTGCTGCGTGATAGCCAGGCGGTGGAGGTGCCGTATGATTCGCTGGCGGTTGGCGATGAGATTATCCTACAGGCTGGCGATGAGCTGCCGGCGGACGCGGCAGTGACGGTGTCGAAGGGCTTGGAACTGAATGAAAGCATGCTAACTGGCGAGTCGGCGGCGGTTGAGAAAGCGGTTGGCGATACGGTGCTGGCGGCGACCACGGTACTGGCGGGCGAAGGTACGGCGCGGGTCACGGCGGTCGGCGACCAGACGAAGGCCGGCGCCATCAGCCAAGTCCTCAAGCGCTACAAACCGGAATTGACACCGCTGCAGGTGGCGATTTGGCGAGCAATCACCTTCTTGACATACGGCGCAATTGTGTTAGCGATATTGATTTTTACCGTGTATTATTTCTCGGGCGATGACGTGGTGATTATCCTCAAGACGATTACTTCGGCGGCGGTAACGGTGGTGCCAGAGGGGCTGCTGCTGGCTAGTTCCCTGCTGCTGGCGTTCGGCTCGCTGCGGCTGGCGCAGGCCAAGGTGCTGCCGCAGAAATTGGCTGCGATTGAGGCAATGGCGCTGCTGAATTTGCTAGCGGTGGACAAGACCGGCACGCTGACCAGCGACGAGGTGACGCTGGAGCGGGTGGTGGCGTTTGATGAGATGATGCCGGCAAATTCGATCACGGATACCTCAGAAAAATCCGCATCCCAAGCGACCGCAGACAGCCCAGCGTGTAGATTTTCGGAGATAAAACTATCTGAAGCTGCTTCGGACGTTGCCGAGCTAGCTGCCCTCGTTGCCCATGAAACCAGCGGCGGCAATATCACCGGGCAAGCGATCCTCGCAGAAATCACGCCGCCCAAGCACGCGGAAATCATCAAGGTAATGGCTTTTTCTTCGGCGCGCAAGATGGCGGGCGTTCGGGCCAAGGTCGACGGCACGGTGCGGACACTGATGATGGGGGCGCCGGAGTTTGTAGCTAAATTAGCGCCGGTTGACGCTATGACGCAGCGCCAGCTGGACGAGTGGGCGGACAGCGGACTCAGGGTGCTGATGCTGGCGGAATTTGATGATGAAACGACGAAATTAAAGGATTTGCCAGATAGTTCTGGGCGGGCGATTGGCGCGGTGATTTTGCGTAATTCCCTGCGCGACGGCGTGATTGATACGGTCAAGTTCCTCCAGGAGCAAGGCGTGGTCATTCGCGTGATTTCCGGCGATAATCCGCGCACTGTTCGGCACATCGCGCGCCAGGTGGGTATCGCCAACCCAGATAAGGCCATCCTCGGCTCGGCGCTGGCGGGTCTCAGCGACAAGGCTTTTAACAAGGCGGCTGATGAACACACAATTTTTGCCCGCGTGCTGCCAGAGCAAAAGGAGCGGCTGATCGCTCATTTCAAGCAGTCCGGCAAGTTCACCGGCATGGTCGGCGACGGCGTCAACGATGCGCTGGCGCTGAAAAAATCCGACCTCGGCGTGGCGATGTATGCGGGTGCTCCGGCGTCGCGGCGGGTGGCGGACATAATTTTACTCAACAATTCGTTCACGTCCCTGCCGATCGGTATGAAGCTGGGTAATCGGATTATGCAAGCGATTGAAGTGATTGCTACCCTGTTCTTTCACAAGATTATTTACGGCGTGGTGTTGCTACTCAGTACCATGCTGGTCGGGCTGAATTATCCGTACGCGCCGCGACACATCACCTTTCTCAATATTTTCCTGGTGACCATGCCGACGATTATGTGGACGCTGTTTCCGCCGCGTCCGCGCCATCGGGTCAATCCGGCGTATTTCTGGCGAGACACCCTGCAGGCGGTGGCGCCAATCGCGCTACTAACGGGCCTGACGGTGGCCTTTACCTATTGGTCGGGTGTGACGCTGCATCCACATCAAGCGGCCGAGGCAGCGACGATGACGGTTCTGACAGCCACGTTCTTTGGGATTTATCTGGTGTTTTTGGTCGGGCCGATGCTCGGCGTAGTCCTCGACAAGCGGGCGCACCTGGCGCGGACGCTGTATATGGCGGGGGTGCTGTTCGTGACCTTGGTGAGCTTTGGTATCGAGCCACTCAGGCAGTTCTTTGACTTTACTATGCCAAATATCACCCTGCTCTGGCCGGGCATCGCCGTAGTCGTTCCCGTCGCCCTGGCCCAGTGGTGGCTGGCTCGCCGTGCTGGTCGGAAGTTCGCTGATATGGTAGAGGCGGCCGACGAGCGGACGAAGACGAACCGCCCAGAATGAGCGGGCGAATAGGTCTCTAATTAGTAACACAACTATCTCCAATGAAAATAGCCCACCGAATGAGCTCAAGCTGTATGCGGGTTTATTCAACCCGAGAGATAGAAATCCTACCTCAATCAGATTGAGCGCATACGGCGGGCTATTTTCGGTGGGCGTTTAGCCCATTGGTTTAGTTTAAGAGATCTTCCTCCTCCCATATTCAATTCTCCCAAAGAGAGACCACACGAGCAGGACCACGACGGCCACCTCCCCCGCTACGAGGAATGCCAGGGTCTCTTGGCCCCATCGATACTTGCCCTCGACACCGATCACCCATCCCGTAACATGGGTGACGATGGTGGCCACGTACAGCAGCGCCCCGGCCCAGAATGGGCCGGCCTGCATCACCACCGCGGCGACGACGGGAAGAATGATGACAAAAGAGATGAGAGCGATGATCTGCCAGCTGTTCACGGTAGATCCTTTCCGAGAAAAAGCTCAAAGCTAAAGGGCGACTTCCGCCCTTAAGACTATAGCCTTGAGCTAGAAGCTGATATATATATCACTAATAGAATAAAATGTCAATGGGTTTTGTCAAAAATGTGATATAATATCTTCTCTCACCCCTGTTATGATCATGGACAACTTTTTATAGAAAATAGTAACCGGTGTTTTCTGTGAGTGGCCGCCCCGCTCTCCCCGCGCTATGCTGGGTCGCTAATTATGATTCGCCTAGATCTTTCGCAGCGGAGATAGTCACCGTTATCGCTCTCAAAATCGTCCGCAAATTTGCAGCGGTGATGGCCTTCGTTAGCTCATGCTTTGTCAGCGGCGCGGCGGTTTTCTGGTAAAAATAAATTGGCGCGGGGTTGTAGAACGGGTCAGTTTTAAAGGCTTTGGCGAGGTTGTTCAGGCGGCTGGCATGCGGCGTAATGTCAAATGTTCGTAAATAGCTTTGTGCTGCTTTGCCCGCGCTTTGCCAATCGAAAGATTTTTTCACGGTGTAGGTTTGGCTGACCGAATTGCCGTCATGGTAGGCGGTGAATTCGCTATGGCTGGACGGATAGACTGGCGCTCTGTCAAAGCACACGCTGCGCACCAAGTCGAGTAGTATCGGGTACATGCAGAAAAGGGCGGCGGTTGCTTGCTCGCTGGCATCAGGGATTTCAATCGTCAGTGTAATATCTATAAAATCCTCCGGCTGGTAATCAATTTCTAGCGGTGGGTTTTTGGTTGATTTGATAGCTTTTTTAGGCTTGATGGAGCGGCGATCTGCGAAATCTTTTTGACAACGAGCCAGCTGTCTAAACAATTCCGCTTCATCCCAGATGACGACGCTTGCTTTCATCTCCGCCTCGATATGGGCGACGGATTCGCGAATCATGGATAGATCAAACGGCTTTACGTCAGCGATGACTTTTTCAAATAGCGTAATTGATTCGCCAGTAAAGAACGCGACGTCAAAAAACACGCTTGATTCAGACGTCGTGCCGTGCAATTCGCCAACAAAGGCGCGTTCGCCGTCGGACTTTTCTACCATCCGTAAGAACCGCCGAATAACCAAGTGCTCAAACAAATGACAGACATCATGGTCGACTGGCAGGTTGTAAGCGGAATATAGTTTGTGGATCATGGGTTTATTGTAGCAGATGAGTACCCCACCTCGGCAGTTTGGCACTACCGGGGCGGGTTTTTCTCGAACTCAGAAGCTCTTGAACGGAGCCTTGCTGTTCGAGGTTCCCGAGTCGCTACGGTTGGTCAGCGACCTGGGAGCGTCGGCCTTCGGGGTCGACGACTTGGAGGTGAGCATGCTGCTGATAGTGGTCTTCGGCAACGTGCTGGGAGAACCACCGAAGCCGAACCGCTGGCTACCGCTCTGGCTCAGGCTGTCGTGATGGTTCTTGTTGCTGTTCAATCCCTTTTGGGGACGTCCAGTTGCCATAGTAAACTCCTTTTGGAGTCGGGCGAGAATGGACCTTCTCGCAAACGGCACATTTGACACATGGCACGAGTCAAATGCGAACCCAGTGCGAAATTGCACGAAAGGCTGATATATATCAATACGAGAACAAAACGTCAAGGGTTTTTGTCAACAATGTGGTGTAATATTTCTATCACCCCCATTACGATCGCGGCGTGTTATATAGTAACCGTATAAGTTTTAGTCCTACTCTACTTCTCGCAAAGCTTTATCCGTCGCCGCCACCAATTCCCGCACGACTTCGTCATAATCCTCATACACGCGGAATCCTGCCGCGTACGGATGGCCGCCGCCGCCGAAGTAGCCAGCCACGATGTTGGCGATCGGTAGGTTACCGCGCAGGCGGGCGGTTAGTTTGCCGTCGGGGTAGGTTTTGATGACGCAGCTGAGCGCCACGCCCTCGACCAACCGCAGCTCGTCGCCGATCAGCGCGCCGGGGTTGTAGGCGTCGCTGTAGGCTTGAATTTCCTCGAACGGTACGTGCACCAGCGCCAATTGTCCGTCCAGTAAATATTCGATTCGCTCAATTAACTTACCTTTGTATGCCAGAATTTCCGGCGACTTTTTCATAAATTCGCGCCGCCGTTCTTCGATTTCGGCATTGGATGCGCCCAGCTCGGTCAATTCACCCGCCACGTGGAAGGTCGCCGCGGTGGTGTTTGGCGTGGTGAGGCCCAGGCTGTCAGACATGATGGCGATCAACAAATTCTCCGCCGCTTGCTGGTTGATAGCCCAGCCAGCGTGGGTGAATAATTGGTAGAGCAATTCCCCGGTCGCTACCACGGTTTCTGATAGCATGGTGTGTTCAAAACTCAGCGTCGGCTCGGCGGTGTGATGGTCGATAACTAGCACCGGATGCGTTTCCAAAAAATGCCGCACCCCCGGCGTCTCTAAGACCTTACTGAGCAAAATATCAGCGCTGGTATCCACGATAATAGCCAGGTCGGCGCGGGCTGGAAAATCACCAACTACCCGGTCCCAGCCGCGGATGTAGCGTAGGTATTTGGGGATATCGACCGGACAATACAGCGTCACGGTCTTGCCCAAATCACTCAGCACTTCCTCCAGTGCCAAGCTAGAACCCAGGCTGTCGCCATCGGGGTTTTCGGCCTGGATGATGACAAGGCTGTTGGCGGATTGGATGAGTTGCTGGGCGGTATTAAACATAGTCTTATTATAGCAGATGGGATTTTTGGTGGGGTGGCGGGGCTATTCGTCACGCATATCTTTAATCGGGTTGCGGCGGGTGTTGCGGATGAGCGGTATCAGGCACGCCAGCACAGCAGCAGCGATGATACTGAGGGCGACCGCGCCGATGATCATCCAGTCAATCGTCCAGAAATGGAAGGTTGTCGCCAAATCTTTCGGCGTCATGGCGATGCGCAGCGTCGCGGTGATTTGACTAGCCAGCAAATTGTCGGCGATATATACGACGATTAGTCCGGCGGCGATACTGAACAGCGCGGTGAGCAGCGCCACGATCATGGTGTAGACGAAATAAATTTGGCTAATATCAAGTCGCGTTGCTCCAAGCGCTCGAAAAACTGCGGATTCTTTGCGGCTGTCGGCGATGGTGCGGGAAATGATAATCAGCAAGATAAAGGCGGCGATGATCGTCACGCCGATGAATGTCCACATGATGATTGGCTTGAGGCGCTCCATGGCGTCGTAATTGACGAGCGAGTTGCTGCCGGTGGGCGATGCGAATACTACATAGTGCGGCAGGCAGATTGACTTATTAGACCTTTGGGTTTTGGAAGCTTCAACAGGTTCGGGCTGGGCGAATAAATCGGTGCCTCCTGTGCCGCCAGAAGCTCCTTCGCCGCAAGAAGCGGCTGCCAGGTAGCTGCGAGCTTTATTGGGGTCGCTGAATTCATAGATAGCCAGCGTCTCTTCCCTGTTGGCATTACCTTGATCATTGTTGGCGGTTTGAATAGTTGATTCAAGAGCTGTTTGCGCCGCGGTGGTCATTGAGCCGCGCGGCATGATCCAGGTGTATGACAGGCGGGCGCTTAAAAATTGCTGTAAGAAGCTGCCGATGTCGCTTTGGGCGGCTTCAATACCGTCCGGCATCAGGCCGACGACGCGGAAAGTAAATTTAGCCTGGGCAGGTTCGGGCTGGGCTGAGCCGAAAGTCTGATCAAAATAGCGCTGGTTGGCCTCGGTACGCTTGGCTTCGGCTGAACGATTATCCTTAACGACGGCCGGCGCAGCACAGGAATCGGCGGACGGCATGGCGTATTCGCGGTCTGGCTTGACATAATCGGCGGATGGTTTCTTAGCTTGATCGGCGGCAGCTTGGATTTGCCGTTTGGCGGTTTGTAGTAATTCTTGCGAAGCTGGGTTGCGATAACAGGCGCTGAATGTCAGCTGCCCGGCTTTTTGGCGCAATTCTTTGAGTCGTGCTAGTTGCGTATCATTGCTGGCATTTTTATCTAGCGGCTTGAGGCCAAGCAGCACTTCGGCGTCCTGGTAACGGATGATCAGCGGGATCTCATTGGGTTTGGCGCTGGCGCCAGCCAGCAAATATCCGCCTAGCAACGATTGGTCGATGGCGGTTATACTGCCGAATTGCTGTTTAAATTCTTCCAGCGGTGTCGGCTGGTTGTTCTGCTGGCGCTTGTCGTCAAACGACTCAATTCCCCGCTCCATATAATTTAGCATGCCATTGGCGGCGATTGACTGAATACTAAACTGCCGCACGGCGCCGCGGGTGCGGGCAAATTGCCACTGCGCGTCCGCTGTGAGGCGCGGTAATTTGGCGGTCTCCTGGCGAATAAGCCGCTGGACAATGACGCTCTGGTTGTTCGGGTACGGCGGGCTATCAGGAAACGATTGCATGATCGGCGGTTCGGATTTGGGGTCGTATGGCAGGCCGAGGCGGGCAGCCAGCGCTTGCTTGTCCTTGATCATTTGCGTGCGTTCGGCTTCGGCGCGGGCAGTTAGATTTGAGGTAAATTCAATATTATTTGGCCGAATGGCGGTTTGCGCTACTAAATAGCGGCTATTCAGGCTGCCTCGATCGAATTCCTCAATGCTCCGCTGAGCGCCCATTAGCATAGTCAGCCCCGCCAGCAGCGCTGCGAAAAGCAGCCCGGACACGACCACGGTGATGGACAAGCGAATACGCCGCACTCGGAGTTTGGTGCCAGCCAGCCGTAGCGAATCGGTGATTCTAAGCATCGGCTATCCTTCCGTCTTTCAGGCGGATTTCACGATCGGCTGCTGCGGCGATGTCTGGATTATGCGTAACGATAACGACCGTGGTGCCGAGTTCACGGCGGATTTGGTGAAATAGGTCGATGATGCGGTCGGAATTGGCGCTGTCCAGATTGCCTGTCGGTTCATCGGCGAGTAAAATATTCGGGCGATTGAATAAAGCGCGGGCGATGGCAGCGCGCTGAATTTGACCGCCGGAAAGTTCGCGCGGTAAATGGTGCATTCGGTCTGCTAGTCCGACCAATTTGGCGAGTTCCTGGGCGCGGGCGCGGCGCTGCTTGGGCTTGATGCGGGCAAACATGGCGGGGATTTCCAGATTGGCGGACAGAGTTAGGAATGGCTGCAGATAAAATGATTGGAAGACAAAGCCGATTTCACGCGATCGGAACCGCGACAGTTGCCGGTCGGACAAGTGGCTGAGCGGCTGGTCGTTAATGAGGATTTGACCAGCGGACGGCTTGTCGAGCCCGCCGATGAGCTGCAGTAAAGTACTTTTGCCCGAGCCGCTAGCGCCAGTGATGGCCACGAATTCGCCAGCGAAAATATCAAGGCTAACGCCGTCGAGCGCTGGAATGGTTTGGTGGCCGACGCGGTAAGATTTGGCGAGGTCGGTTACGGCGATATGGCAACGGTTGGAGCGTTTTGGCGCGGCAGCGGGCGGTGTCATAACCTTAGCGGCTGGGCTAGATTTGGCGGCTGGAGGTAAGTCAACTAAACCAGCTGACACCGCTGGCTGGGCAAAGTTACGGATCGCGTCAATCGCTTCCTCGACATCATCAAACTTTGCTATAAATGCCGCGATATCCTCGTCGCGCACCTTCCCCACCTCTGGTTTCATGGTTGTATTGTAGCAAAAGCAGGATGGCCTTAGCAAGCTATAATGTCCGCCGTCCCTCCAGCGCATGCGTCAGCGTGATTTGATCGGCGTATTCGAGGTCGACGCCGACGGGGATGCCGCGGGCAAGGCGCGAGATGGTGATGGTGAGGCCGGCCTCCTGGAGGTAGCGCTGCAAAAAGAGCGCGGTTGACTCGCCTTCGACCGACGCGTTGGTGGCGATGATTAATTCCTCGGCGTTATCATGCTTGATGCGCTCAATGAGCTCAGGGATGTGCAGCTGCTCCGGGCCGATGCCATCAATTGGCGAAATCGCGCCACCTAGTACGTGATAGGTGCCACTATACTGCCCCGTCCGCTCCAGCGCCACGATGTCCAGCGGCTCTTCAACCACGCAAATCAAGCGGCGATTGCGCGACTCGTCTTGATATAGCGGCGACACCTCTTGATCATGATCAATCAAGGCGAACGTGACCGGACAGGTTTTGACGCGTGTGTGCAGCCGGTTCAGTGCCCGCGCTAGCTGCTCAGCCCGTCTGGCGTCACGTCGGAGCACGGCATAGGCATAGCGTTCGGCGGTTCGCGGCCCGACACCGGGCAGCCCGCCAAACTCATCAATCAGCGTCGTCAGCGCCGCCGGCAAAATCGTCGGTTTCATTAGAACGGCAAGTTGCCCAGCCCGCCCATCAGCGGTTTCATCGTCTCGGCAGCAACTTCCTGCGCTTTGGCTAGACCGTCGCGAATTGCGATTTGGATCCAGTGCTCCAGCTGCTCGATATTATCGAGGTCAACCATCTTTGGATTAATCTTGATCGACTTAATTTTTAGCTCGCCGGTGATCTGAACGACCACCGCACCGTCGCCGGCCTCTACTTCAATGATTTCCTTGCCGAGTTGTTTCTGGGCCTTGCGCAGTTGCTGCAACATCTTGACTTGGTCAAACGCCATAATTATTGATTCCTCCTTGAATTTACTTTTTCATTATACGCTATTTTTTCGCCAATTTGTAGAGGTAAAAGCGGTCAGCCCGCTCGGCGTGGCTATTGGTGACGATGCGCTCCAGTGTCCAGCCGTCAGTGTTGGGGTGAGCCATTTGTTCAGCGCGGGTGATGACGAGTGTAGCGCCCCCCGTGGTTGGTTGATTGACGGCGAGTTTGTGCTTGCTATAGCGAGCGACGGTTTCGTAGAGCGGCGCCTCGTGCGGGTTAGCGACGAGAACGACGTTTTGCCTGCCGGCGATGGCTTTTTGTAGCAGTGGCAAGTCGGTGCTAAATTCATGTACGGCGCCCGAGAAATGGCGATACCCATTGGTAAAGCGGTCGAGACCCGAGAGTACCATCACACCGATGAGCGCCATCAGCATCAATAAGCCAGTGATGCGGGCATAAGGATTGCGTGGGAACAGCGAATACCATTGATTGAGCAGCGCCTCGACGCCAACCGCCAGCAGGATAAATAGCGGCAAGATGATAATGCTGGTCATCGATGGCTGCAGCACCAGTAGCGGCAAACTCAACAGCAGCCAGACGCCGATCATGTACGAACGCGCGGTGTGGTGGTGCTGGATGGTTTTGAACAGACCAAGCGTGATCAGAAATAGTGCCGAGAAGTCGAGTACCGGTGCGATCTGACCGCCAACAACGGTCGGCTTGACCCAGAAATAATGATACAGCAGCAACCGCAAATTATCGACCAGCGCCCAGCTGAGGCTGTGAATACCGACCAGTGATTTGAGTAGATCGTGATGCGTCGCGGCGAGGAAAATTGCCGGCGCGCTAGTGAGCGCGAGAACGACGATCGCTGGCAGCCACTTGAAGCGATTGCGTTTGGCGAGTAGTGCGTAGCGTGTGTGCGGGTGGATCAGCGCTACCAACAGCAGTGTCAGATGAATATACCAAAAATATGGTGTAAACAGGCTTAGGCCGACCGTCGCCGCCAGTAGCAGCCGCCACAGGGCCGAGCCCTTGGCGCGCTGAACGATCAGGCTGGCAAAGAGGAGGATGAGCGCAGCATAGGTGATGTAGAGAATGTGCGGCGTGAAGCTTTGAGCAAAGAAGATTAGCTGGCCAGTGACCGTCATGATGACCAGCGACAGAATGGTGACATTAGGTTTGAACCAGCGCCGCAGCAGGAAAAACACGGCGACGGCGGCGATGAACGACAGGATGAGCGACGGCAGCTTGATGGTATAGATGGTGACGCCAAATACACTGAACAACCCACGCTGCAAGAGGTGAAATGGCAAGTTAGTTTGAGCGAGCGATCCGAGGTGACTCGGCGAAATGGCATTGGTAGTATTAAGCGCCTCAATTTCCGCCTCGGTCACGCCGCCTGGAGCATACAAACTAGCGGCGGTGATGGCCGCACAAAATAGCACAACCAGCGCCATATAGCCTAGCCAATAGCGCCAGCGATAGACAGCCGAGTCGGCGAGTTTGTGCTTTTTCATTGGTATTGATTATATCACAATTCTAGTCATGCTTGCGATCCAGGCTCATAAAACGCAGGCGCTCTGGGTGGAAGTAGAGTTGAATCTTGCCGACCGGGCCGTTACGGTGCTTGGCGATGATGAGGTCGGTGATGTTTTGCACCTCTGGGTTATCCGGTTCGTAGTAGCCGGGGCGGTAAATAAAGCTGACGATGTCGGCGTCCTGCTCAATGGATCCAGATTCGCGCAGGTCGGCCAGCTGCGGAATCGGCGGCGTGCGGGATTCAACCGAACGGCTCAACTGGCTCAGGGCGATCAGCGGCACGTTGAGTTCGCGAGCGATTAGCTTCAGGCCACGGGAAATTTCCGACACTTCCTGAACGCGGTTGCCGTTGTGATTATTAGTGGCCTGCATCAGCTGCAGGTAGTCGACGATGATCAGGCCAATTTCGCCTTCGTGTGCTAGGCGGCGAGCCTTGGTACGCATCTCCAGAATGCTGAGGCCCGGCGTGTCATCAATGTAAATTGGCGCTTCTGCCATCTCGCCCATGGCTTCGGATAATTTCTCAAAATCATCGCCGCTCAGATTACCGGTACGAATATTCCAGCTATCAACGCCGGCCGCATCCGCCAGCATGCGGTCGGTCAGCTGTTCCTTACTCATCTCCAGGCTGAAGAACAGCACCGGCTTTTTCTCGATCGTCGCTACGTTGTACGCCAGGTTAGTCACCAGCGTGGTCTTACCCATGGCCGGTCGCGCCGCCAGGATGATCAAATCCGACTTCTGCAGCCCCGCTGTCATGGTATCCAGATCGCGGTAGCCAGTCCGCATGCCACGCAGGCTGCCCTTGTTGCGGTGAAGCTCCTCGATGCGGTCAAAACTATCGGTCAAAATGCTTTCCAGGCTGACCAAATCTTGTTTCAATGACTGGTCGGAGACGCTGAATAATTCGGCCTCAGCTTTTTCTAACAATTCCTGGGTCGTCGTCGATTCATCGTAGCCAAGCTCGGTGATGCCGCTACTGGCCTTGATCAGGCGCCGCCGCACCGCTGTTTGCGCCACCATTTCGGCGTACGCTGCCGCGTGCGCTGCCGTCGGCACGTAGTTGGTGAGTTCCGTCAAATATGCCGAGCCGCCGATGAGTTCCAGCTCGTCCTTGCGCTTGAGTTCATCGGTCAAGGTCAAGAGGTCAACCGGCTTGTGCTTTTCAAATAGCCGCATCATACCAGCGAAAATCAGACCGTGATTTTTATCGTAAAAGTCGTTAGGTTTGACAATTTCTGAGGCGTCCGCCAGGACTTCCTCGTCGATGAGAATTGCGCCGAGCAGGCTTTTTTCGGCGTCCAGGTTTTGGGGCGGCAGTTTGCCCGCCATAGTCTCGGTTTGGGTTTTTTCGCTCATGATAATTCCTCCAGGTTAACTTCTTCGCCGCCGCCCATTAGCTCGGCAATTTTCGCAAGCTCAGCGTCTTTTGGCGGGGCTTTTTGTCCGATTGTCACAATATCCAGTTCAGTGCCGGTGACTTGTTGCACAATTGTCGCAATAAGCGGGCGATTCTTCGCGTTATCCAGCTTCTTTTTATTAAAGGCATTGCCAACGTACAGAGTCAAGGTGTTGCCGTCTCGTTGCCAACTGCACTTTTGCAACAATGTCGCAATAGCGAACGACTGCTCTTTGGCCAGGGCGATGATTTTATCCCAGTCGATGTCTGCGGCGGTGGAGTCTGGTGGGCTGTCTGGTGCTGGTTGATTGCCTGCCGGGGTGGCGTCTGCTGCCGTTTTATCCGCAGAGTCGTTAGTTTGCTCCTGTTTCGGGAGGGTTTTTGGTGAATTTTCTGCTGGCTGAGCGGCTGGTGCTGGTGCTTCTGAAGTAGCTGCCGGTGACTCTGGCGCCTCTACTGGCGTTTTGGAAATGGTGAGCGGTGGTTTGGCTGTGGCTTTGGGGTTGGCGATCAACGGCGATGTATCAGCCGCCTGTTCCCCGTTGTCCATAAATATTGTCAACAATTTCAAATCTGGATGCGGATGGCGGTCGACCTCGATCAGCTGCTTGACTAATGTAATTAACTCCGGCCGCTGATGCAATCGCGCGCGCAGCAATGATAGTAATTGACGGGACAGGACGACCGGATCGGTGCCGGCTTTTTCCAGCTCGCCAAGCAAGCTCAGTGCTCCAGAAACATCGCGCTGCCGATATAACTCCAGCAGGCTTTCCAGTGTCTCTGTGGCGCTCAGTCCTAGGTACTGGGCTACGTCGGCTGAACTCAATGGTTTGTTAGCGTCCGCCAATGCTGACAATTGATCAAGCATGCTGATGCCGTCGCGAAACCCGCCGCGCGAGCGCTCAGCGATCAGCCGAGCAGCGTCCGCCTCGATGGTAAAGCCCTCCTTCTCGGCGATAGTCATCAGCTGGCGCGCCATGATGTCCGTCGGAATGGGGCGGAAGAAAAATTGCTGGACGCGGCTGAGAATGGTGGCGGGCAGCTTGTCGGCGTCGGTGGTCGCCAGGATAAAAACTACGTGCGCTGGCGGCTCCTCCAACGTCTTTAATAGTGCGTTGAACGCAGGTTTGGACAGCATGTGGACTTCGTCGATGATGTAGATTTTCTTTGGCGCGGAAACGGGCGCGACTTGCGCTTTTTCACGTAATGCCCGAATGTCGTCGACACCGTTGTTGCTGGCGGCATCAATTTCGATGATATCCAGATGTGAGGCTTCCTCGTCGTATGGCAACTGATTGATCTCATGCGCCAAAATGCGCGCCACACTGGTTTTTCCCACGCCGCGCGGACCCGTCAGCAAATACGCATGGGCGATTTTCCCCTGCTCCAGCGCTCGGCGCAAAATGTTGGTCACGTGATCTTGCCCCAACACCTCGTCCAAGCTGCGACTGCGATATTTGCGGTACAGTGCTTGACTCATACTTATGTATTATAGCGCAAAGTGCGGGATTAGTAAGCTGTTTGGCAGTTCAGGCTTTTATGATTTAGGTATAATCCTGCCCGCGGGCATGTATTAAAACAGCGCCAGCTGCGTGTTGGGTATTTCGATGTTAATGGCGCCGTCAACTGCCTGCGCCTGGTAGCCGATGAACTTTTTCACGTTGTATACCAGTAGCTGCCCGTCATAGTCGGTGATGAGGATCGGGCCGATGACGCTGACGACGACGCCAGCCATGGTTTTATGCCCCGTCATATCAATCACACTACTAAGGTCGCGGCCGTTCGTATGAAAATAATCTTCACATGTGATGAGTTCTCGGTTTGGAAAATCCAGCCCCAGTTTTTGCTGAATGCGCATCAGCGTGTCAGCTAGGGCCTGCTCCGCCGCCACAGCATCAAGCGTCCGCCTGATCAGCCCCAGTTTTTTGCTGGCGGCCACTGTTTCCATGATACCACTCAGACTGGCAACTTTTGCCTCATACTGCCGAGCAATCAAGGCCGAAGAAAACGTCTCCAGTTTCAACGCCAGCCGTGCCCCCTGTTCCAACAGTCGTCGAATACCGCGCTTTTCCTGCGAGATACCGACTTTGATAACTCCCGGCGCGAAATATGCCAGATAGACGAAGTGCGGCTGCTGATTGATTTTTTCTTGTTGTACCGACACCGAATCGGCATTATAAAATGCTGGATTAAAGCCAGTTCTGTTACGGCATTTCAAGCAGTTTCCATATTTGCCATCAACCGTGGCGCTGTCAGGACAAACCTGGCTGCAGTGATTGTCGAAATCCACCCAGCCCGTGCAGTATTTAGCAGAAAAATCAAACGCCAGTGACAACTCCTGCCCCACAATATCACTACGCTCAGTCTTGCCGTCAACCTGCCACTCCAGAAATGGCCGGTTTTCGGTATCAAAGCTGGCGTAGCTTAGCAAAAACTCCCCAGACATAGCACCATTATATCAAAAGCCGCCCGGTAACCACCCGGGACGGCCTCAAATGTCAAAAACGGTCTATAGCGGCGCTTCGACAGCTGCCCAGGTGGCGTCCGGATTGTCATCAGGGATGATGATGGTGACTTGGTCGCCGACTTCGATGCGGAAGAAGGTGACGCTGGCGAGCAGGATGCGATATTCGCGGCCGTTGGCTTCGACGTAGTAAACGCCGTCGTGCTGGACGAGCGTGCCGATGACTTGTTTGCGCGAGACCGGGCCAATTTGCTTGTAGATAAAGCTGCCGTCCTCGGCGATGGTTAATTTCAAGATGTCGCCCTCGACGAGCTTGGACTTCGAGGCGTAGTTCGCCGGGATTGGATAATTCTTGCCATCAGGCCCCATCATCATTTGGCCATCAAACACGCCCTCGATTACCTTGCCGGCAACATCGTCCGATGAGGTTTTTGGCGTGACGACTTGCCCATCATCACCAACGATGCTGATCAGCAGCTCCTTGGCCGCCGCTAAGTTGGTTTCTGCTTCTTGGATGAGCGTCCTGAGGCGCTTCACTTGCTTTTCCGGTAAATCAGACATATGGCTCGCATTCCTTGTCTATTTTTGATAGTACGTGAGAGTAATATAGCACTAATTATGTGAGTGTGCAAGTACCGCCGGCCTATTCGCATCGGCTAACGGCTCGTCTTTCCACAAGGATAACAGATAGTCGGGCAAAACTGTGGTAATTTTTACCCTTGCCAATAAAATACCGCCCGTGGTATAAGTCCCGGGCGGCATTTCTCTACGAAAACAATCGGTCGTTTCACGCAAAAATTAGCTTAACTCAACGCTAGCGCCTGCATCCTCGAGCGTCTTCTTGGCAGCTTCAGCTTCGTCCTTTGACACCTTTTCCTTGACTGGTGCTGGTGCGCCGTCAACGATAGCCTTTGACTCGCCGAGGCCTAAGCCGGTGATTTCCTTCACAGCCTTGATGACAGCGACTTTTTGAGCACCCGCGTCCTTTAGGGTGACGGTGAACTCAGTTTTTTCATCTTCTGCGGCAGTATCGCCGCCAGCAGCTGGACCAGCCACCGCAACTGCGGCTGCAGCCGGCTCGATGCCGTATTCTTCTTTCAGGTGATTTTTCAATTCGTTAACTTCTAGAACTGTCAACTTGGTCAGTTCTTCAGCCAATTTCTTAATATCAGCCATGGTATTCTCCTTAGATTATTGATTATTTATCATCTCGAGTCATCCAATCTTCAACGCCTCCTCTTTTCGCGCCGTGCGCCTTGAATGGCGCTCGGGCTGCAACGCTATACCGGAGCTTATGAAGACCGAATAACTCGAGATGATTGATTGCTAAACTTAAGCTGCAGCTTTGGCTTCGATGCCGTCCAGTAAGCCGTGCAAATTGCCGCCCAATGCGCCCACGGTATCGTGAACTGGTGAGAGTAGTTGTGCGACCACTTCGGCGATGAGCTGGTCTTTGCTTGGCAAGCCTGCCAGCGCTTTGATGTCAGCTTCGTTGATGCCGAGGCCTTCGCCTGAGAAACCACCGGCCAACTGTAGTGCTGGATGTGTCTTTGCAAACGTGTCCAAAACTTTGGCTGGCATGACCTCGTCTTCCGCGCTGATGGCGTAGACCAACTGGCCAACCAGGAGGTCAGTGTCGGTTTCTTTGTAGGTGTTGACGCCCTGCAATGCTACGCGTACCAAGCGGTTTTTGACAACCTTGATGACAACGTTTGCTTCGCGGGCAGCCTTGCGCAGCTCTTGCAATTCAGCCACGCTCAGACCCTGGTACCGCGCAAATGCCGTACCTTTGGCGTCTTTCAGAAGCTCGGTTAGTTCAGCAACCAAAGTTTGTTTTTTATCGCGTGAAATTGCCATAAAAATCCTTTCTTTGATTGGTTCTTGTGTGATTCGACCGATTTGTTAACGTGCGGTAATGGAGAATCTGGTTCTTGTTTACCCAAGTTTTAATCGAGCAAATAAAAACGTCTTTGATTCTCGCACTACCAAAGACGTGATTAAAACAGTTTTGTTTCATCCCTCGGCGGCATTTTTACATCTGTTTTTATACAAATCGCCGCTGTCTTTGGTAATGTTCCTTAGAATTGTAGCAGAAATGACAACGGGATGCAAGACGATTATGGGTTAATTTATGAATTTTTATGTATACGATGGCGGGTTTGTGTATTTCTGCTGCGTCGAGATAGCTTCTTCCTTGCCTCTGGTGTCATGCCGCCCCAGATGCCATATTTTTCATCGTTCTCAATCGCGTGATCAAGACAGTCATCCTTGACCTCGCATTTACGGCAAACTGCGAGAGCGTCTTTGGCGTATCGTTTATCTTTAGATTCTGGAAAGAACGTGTCTGGGTCACTTCCGAGACAGTTTGCCTCATTACGCCAGTTAGCGGTGGCAGCTTCGGACTGGTTCTTAGTATTTGGCAATAATTCACTCATTGGGTTATTATATCATACTACACGGTTATTGCAATATAAAACGCGCCTCAGGTGTGAAGCGCGTTTTATATTAAACAGGCCAACTTTACAGTGAAGTTTCAACCTTTACGCTCGGCCCCATGGCGGTGACGACAGCGATAGATTTGATATAAATGCCCTTGAGGCTGGATGGCTTTTGGGCGTTCAGGCTGGCGAGGAAAGCGCGGGTGTTTTCTGCCAGTTTGCCGGCGCCAAATGACACTTTACCGATCGCCAAGTGGACGATGGCCTGCTTGTCGACGCGGTACTCGACCTTGCCGGCCTTGGCTTCAGACACGGCTTTGGCGACGTCGGTAGCGACGGTGCCGGACTTTGGATTTGGCATCAAACCGCGCGGGCCGAGTAGCCGGGCGTACTTGCCAAGCTTTGGCATATATTGCGGCGTGGCGACCAAAATATCAAAGTTCAGCTCTTCCTTGTCCAGCTGCTTCAGGAATTCCTCGTCGCCGATGATGTCTGCGCCAGCTTTCTTAGCAGCGGCATGTTCGGTTTCCGGTGCGAAAACCGCCACGCGAACGTCTTTACCGGTGCCGTGCGGTAGTGCTACGGTCGAGCGGACGTTCTGGTCGGCTTGGCGCGGATCGACACCCAAGCGAACGTGGATTTCAACGCTGGCGTCGAACTTGACCGGGCTGGTCTCAGTCGCCAGTTTCAGTGCTTCGTCGAGGCTGTATAATTTACTTTTCTCAATCTTCTTCGCAGCTTCCTGATATTTCTTGCCGCGGCGCTCCAGGCGCGGGCGCGTAATTGGCTTCGGGCCTTTCTTAATATGTGCTTCGGTGTCGTCGGATTGCGGCGTGGTGTCGCCGGCTTCTTTGCGAGCTTCCTTTTCGGCCTTAGCTTCGGCTTCGTCGAGGGCTTTTTGGCTGCGTTTGCCGGCCTTGGCAACGACAGCCTCGCGCTCGGCGATGACGTCTTTGTCTTTAGTTTCGTGCGGCTTGCTGCTCTCAGGTGTGCCTGATTCAGCTTCGGCAATTGCTGCCTCAATCTCGGCGATGGTATTCTTGTCGCTGACTGCTAATTGTAGTTCTGCTGCTTTTTCCAGCAGCTCGGCTTTCTTGGCCATACTAATCCTTTCTGTGGTACAAGCGGCGACTCGCCACCCCGGGCGAATCTGCCTCCCAGCATTGATTTGATTGATAGTGGAATTATACCTGAAATAATGCAGTAAAGCAACTAGGGGTTTATGCTGCGAAAGTATCTGTGTCGCCGCTGTCATGGCGCATTAACTTCGAGAGGAAACGACGGTCTGGGATAACATGAATAGTGCTATCGCCATCGTCCAGCGAAAGGGCAACCCGCGGAGCTGGCTCATCATTGGCGTGGTCGGTAATTACACTAAAGCCGGTGGATCTCATGTCGTTAAATTTACTATACGGAAGTCTAACCCCCTCACTTGTAAATGTAGACCCTTCACCGGAAAACGACCCACTCTTACAGAAATCTTCGCCCAATTGCTGAGTCAATGTTTGAACACCCCAGGCGATTATCGCAGCACGGTCAGCGGGTGAGCCGGCATATTTGGCGGTATTTTCTATGTCGAGTATTGTCTCGTGTATCTCGGGATTTGTGGCTTGAGCCGAAAAATAATTTGCTAGCAAATCAGCTGGTAGATGAACATCAAATTGGAGAATATTGCCGATTGTCGCTTGGGAGAGTGGAAAATGATGCGTACCTCCACAGGAACGAATGGCCAATGCTGCCAGCGTTCGCGAGTGATCATTGACTGTAAATGTTTTAGCCTCTGGTAACAGGAGCTCTCCTTTTAGTTGGCGGACAGCTAGCTCATCGCTCTCAGTAACATTTGTGATAGTCACTGGCGAGCCGATGTAGTCGTCCGGAAAGTGTGGGGTGATGTGCCGCTTGATTATGTTTTCGGGATCCCTATCCGGCGAGAGGTGCTCTCCTCTCTTCGTTACTTCTGTTTTGGCAGCAAGTGCGTCATTAGCCTCATCAACTCCTCGCTGAAAGCTTGGACTGCTCAGGATAGACAGTCCATCGGCTATTGGTGAATGATGACGTCTTTCTCCCATAATTAACTACAAGTGTAGATGGGAACACGTTATTCTGCAAGTAGTTTGATATATTTGCAATGTAGCGGGCCGTTTTGATGAGATCGATGAGTCTGGAAATTATGTACTGCAGTTGGCCGAGAAGTGTCCCGGTCCAACGACAGCTCGATTTCGGGCAAAGACGGGTCGCTTAGTAGAGGTGACGGTGTGTGATAGCGCTGCACTGCCTTGGCAAAGTAGCGGAGAGGGAAACATAGAGCCTGTACGAGTGAGGCGAAGGTCGTAACCCGCTTGCCCCTGCTCTTTTATCTCTGCTACAATAGCGAGTATGAACAATATCACAATCACAGACATTCACGCACGACAAATTTTAGATTCTCGGGGCAATCCGACGGTGGAGGCCGATGTTCGGCTGAGCGATGGCTCGTTCGGGCGGGCGGCGGTGCCGTCGGGCGCCAGCACTGGTTCGCACGAGGCGGTCGAGCTGCGTGACGGCGACTTGGCGTATGGTGGCAAGGGCGTGCTCAAGGCGGTCGAGCATGTCAACACCGAGATCGCACGGGCGCTGCGCGGTATGGATCCATTTGCGCAACATCGGGTTGATGAGCGGATGCGGCAGCTGGACGGTACGCTGAATAAAGGGCGGCTTGGAGCGAACGCGATCCTAGCGGTCAGCCTAGCAGTTGCCAAAGCGGCGGCTGAGTCTAAGGGTATTGAGCTTTTCGTCTATGTCAATCAGCTGGCCAATGCCGGCACGATGAGCCTGCCGATGCCGATGATCAATGTGATGAACGGCGGGCAGCACGCGCTTGGCGCGACTGATATTCAGGAATACATGATCATCCCAGTTGGTGCGTCGACGTTCGAGGACGCGATGCGGATGAGCGCCGAGGTGTTTCATGCGCTGGCGAAGGTGCTCAAGGCCGAGGGCTACCCGACGACTGTTGGTGACGAAGGCGGCTACGCGCCACATGTGCGCGGCGGCAATATGGAGCCGGTCAAGCTGCTAGCACGGGCGATTCAGCAAGCCGGCTATAAGTTGGAGCAGGACTTTGCCTTTGCTCTTGACGTGGCCTCGAGCGAATTCCATGAGGGCAGTGGCCAGTATCGGCTGGAGACGGAGCATCGCACGCTGGATGTGAATGGCATGATCAAGATGTACAAACAGCTGCGGGCTGAGTATCCGGTGGTGTCAATCGAGGATGGGCTGGATGAGGAAGCCTGGCACGACTGGCAGACGCTGACGACGGAGCTTGGTTCGACGACGCAGCTGGTTGGTGATGATCTGTTGGTGACGAATGTAATGCGACTGGACCGGGCGATCGCTGAAAAGGCTGGCAATGCGATTTTGATCAAGCCAAATCAAATTGGCACACTGAGTGAGACCATTCAGGCGGTGATGATGGCGAAAAAGGCTGGCTGGAATACGGTGATGAGCCACCGCTCGGGTGAGACCGAGGACGTGACAATTGCTCATCTGGCGGTCGGACTCGGTACGGGCCAGATCAAGACCGGCTCGATGTCGCGCTCAGAGCGTATCGCCAAGTACAACGAGCTGATGCGTATCGCCGAGATGCGACCAGAGCTAGAGCTGGTGCGGCCGTTCAAGCAGTCGTAGTTCATAGGTTACGAGACAAGACGTCGGGCGCCTGGTTGGCTGTAGTGGAAATTATTGCCGCAAGGCAACCAGCTGCCCGTCGTCAGTAAATGTGATGATCCGTGAAGGCATTACCCCCTTAATTTCCCCGCTGTCGACATAGACAGCCACCTGATCGCCAAAATACGCGATCGCCTCGTTGATTGTGGCGGCTGGTGGCTGCCCTGCGAGGTTGGCGCTTGGTGCGAGTAGTGGGCCAACCAGTCGAATCAGCTCGGATAATGCTGTCTCTGGCGGCACGACCCGAAAGGCTAAGGTTGCATCAGTACGCACCAGGTGCGGCATAAAGTCGGGGCTGACCCTGGCGGCAATAGTGGTCGGCCGTTCGCAGTACAGCTGGTCATAGATATGTCGCTGCTTGGTGGTGAGTTCGGGAATGTTGTTGGCGCTACTAAGCAGGATGATGCAGGATTTAGTATGATCACGCTGGCGTACGCGGTACAGCTCATCAACTGCCCTCGGGCTATCAGCTCGAGCGAGCAGGCCATAAATGGTGTCAGTCGGTGCCACGACGAGTTTGTCAGCTCGTAGCGCCTCGATAACGGTGGTATCAAGTAAACTTTTGGTAATCACCAAATGATTATACCACAATAAAATTGCTCCCACGGCAGGGAGCAATTTTGGATGAACAGGTGTAAATTAGGCTGCGACCTCTACGCCCATCGAGCGAGCGGAACCAGCAACGACTTTCATCGCGCCTTCGATGTCGATGGCGTTTAGCTGATCCATTTTTGCTTCAGCAATTTCCTGAAGCTGAGCGCGAGTGATTGTGCCGACCTTCTCGGCGTGCGGCTTGCCTGAACCCTTTTGAATGCCGGCTTTTTCGCGGATCATGTCATCGACTGGCTGACCAAGCGACTTCCACGTAAAGGTGCGATCTTCAAACACCTGAATGTGGACGATAACGTCCTTGCCCATCATATCTTTGGTAGCGTCGTTGAATGGATTGATGAAATCCATCATGTTCAGCCCCCACTGACCGAGGGTTGAACCGACTGGTGGTCCGGCGGTTGCTCGTCCGGCAGGGATGCGTAATTTTAGATTACCGATAACTTTCTTTGCCATAGTTTCCTCTTATTTTTCCGTGCGTAACCACTGTATTATAACGAAAATTGTGCTAGAATACAAGCATGAACGCTCGCAGCATCAAGCCAGTTCGTCGCCTTATCAATATGTTTGGGGCGCTCGCTTACAGCCTGTTGATTTTCACGTATGCGGTTATCGTCGGTGCCGGGTTGTTGTGGCTGACGCGTAGTGGCCTACTCATGCAGCTCGGTGTATCGCCAGAGACAGTCCAGCCGGCGCCCGCCCCGCCCACTACGCCGAGCGATACGACGCCTCGTGCGGTACCGTTTCTCCTTCAGGTGGTGCAGCTGGTGTTGATGTCGGTAATGACGGTGGCGGTTTTGGGTGTGGTGGTGATGCTACCGTATTGGCTGGGGCGCTGCGGCTCGTATCTGTTGAAGCGCAGCATTCGATTATGTCACAGCCAAGTGACGCTGGCGACCCTGTTGTTCGGCAAGATATTGGCGTGCGGCATCGGGACGGTGCCAGTGCTGATCATGGCGATGTATGATGCTAGGCAGTGGCCGATCGCGGCGGTGCTACTCGGGATGATTACGGTGGCGCTAGTCCTCTTTGCTACGCAACACTACCTCGCCAAAAGTAGCGAGGTAATTGAAGCCAAAGATGTCTGGTAGCTCGACCGGTGTATCGCTGCGCGGCCAGATGATCAGGTGATCAGGCGGCTAGACTTTCTTGACCTGTAATGCGTCCAGCTCGACCGGCGTATCGCGGCCAAACATGCTGACCATGACCTTGATCTTGCCCTTGACGGCATCAATTTCTGCAATTGACCCATCAAAGCCCTTGAACGGCCCGTCAATGATGGAGACCACTTCGCCGACCGAGAAATCAATCTGATGCTTTGGCTCTTCGACGCCCATACGCTTTTTGATCTTGGTAATTTCTTTGTCGGACACCGGTGTTGGCGTGGTGTCGGCACCAACGAAGCCAGTCACGCCCGGTGTGTTGCGGACAATGTACCACGTCTCGTCGGTCAGCTTCATCTCGACCAGCACATATCCCTGAAAGATCTTGGCATCGACAACCTTGCGTTTGCCGTTTTTGATCTGAATTTGCTTTTCTTTCGGCACCATGACGTCAAAGATTTTGTCGGCCATGTCGACGCCGTTGATGCGCTGGCGGATGGATTCAGCAACCTTTTCCTCGTAGCCCGAGTAGGTGTGAATGGCGTACCACGAGCGAGTTGAATCGTAGCGATTTGATGACATAAATTCCCTTTCCTATTTCAAAATTTGATTAAAGCCCCAGTTAAAGCCGGCGTCAAGCAGCAATATCAGCACCACGAATATCAACGTAAACACCAGCACTGCCGCCGTCATGCTCCAGGTTGCTGAGCGAGTCGGCCAGCGCACCAGCTTGAGTTCCTGCCACGCGCCCTTGAA
Source organism: Candidatus Saccharibacteria bacterium oral taxon 488 (assembly GCA_010202845.1). Taxonomy (NCBI): domain Bacteria; phylum Candidatus Saccharimonadota; species Candidatus Saccharibacteria bacterium oral taxon 488. Next base: position 387,976 of record CP047921.1, read on the forward strand.
ATAGCCAACGTCACCTGATTTTTTGGTGGATTTTTTGGCCGTGGTTTTTGGCTGTTTGGGTGACGTGCCGGTCGCTGTCACCGTTTTTTTGGTGGTCTTACTGGTGGTTTTTTTGGTGGTTGTGGTTGCTTTTGATGTATGTGGTGACGGCTGCTTCGTCTCGTCATCTTTCGCGGTGATGCGGCGAACCTTCGTCTCTGATCCTGCTGCGTTTTTTTGTGCCATAGTTTCTCCCAATTTAAAAGTCTGCTTCTTAGCAGACTGTCAAGTCTATTGTAGCGTGTTCGGGTCGTGATTGCAAGGGCGGTCTCACGCGGACGTGGGCGGATCAGCCAGCTCAAAGCTAAACGTCGAGCCATGATTGAGTCGGCTTTTAACAGAGATAGTGCAGCCGAGCTTGTGCGCCAATTTGCCCGCAACGTACAGTCCCAGTCCGGTGCCGCTGGTCTCGCGGGTGCGATAATCCTCGGCCCGGTAAAATCGCTGGAAAATCTTTTTTTGGTCAGTCTTGCCGATGCCTATCCCAGTATCAATTACCGCAAATTGTACGACGCCGTTACGCCGGTGCATCCGCAGCGTCACCCCGCCACGAGGCGTGTATTTGATAGCGTTGATGATGAAGTTTTGCAGTAGCTCAGTCAAGTACAGCCGCGAAACCTTGATCACGCCAATCTGCGCACTCACGTCGAGATCAAACCGCAACCCCTTATCGGCCGCTCGCGGCGCAAACTCACTGTGTAACGTGCTGGCCAGCTCCATCAGATTAATCGTCTCCGTCTCATCCGCCGCTCCACGTTCAGCGCGCGATAAGGTGCCAAGGTCATTGATCATTTTAGCGAGGAACATCACTTGATCGTGCGCCGCCACCAGCGCCTCATGCACCTTTTGGGTGTAGCCTTTTTCGGCGAGCAGTCGAGCATTGTCAAGCGCTCCCTCGGCAATGGCCACCGGTGTGCGCAGTTCGTGACTAACAACGCTGATGAACTCATCACGCTCCTCTTCGAGGCTTTTTATCTTGGTGACGTCACGCAGAATTAACACATAGCCGTCGGTACTCGAGCTGCCGCCCAAAATCGGCGCAAAGGTCGCCTCCAGTCGCAAATGATCGCCATCGCTGAGCGGCATGATCAGGTCGTCACGGGTGCGGATTGAGGGTGACTTACTGAGCTCCTCAAACACGTCGATCGGTGTACCGCTAAGCGTCTGCAATTGAAATGTCTCGCTGATGTGATGACCGTGCAGCGTGGCGTTGGTGTCCAGCAGGCCGATCATCGCCGCGTTATAAATCGTAATGATGCCGTGAGCATCAGTGCTTAGTACCGCGTCAGTCAAGCTGTTTACCAACGTCATCATCTGGCTATGCTCTGGCGCGGCTTTCGTCTCATCGCGTCCGCATTGCTGACTGCGCCCCGTGCGCCACCTGCCCATCCCTTGTCTCATATGATTTAGTATAGCACATGCTACACGTGCGGTGTATGGTTTTTCAGTGCCGCTCGGTGCGTTTTGTAGGCTGGGTCGATGGCTGCGACCTCTCGCCAAAAGGCGTCGGAGTGATTCATCTGGCGGGTGTGAGCCAGCTCGTGAATCAGCACATAATCAAGCAGCTCAAACGGCAGGTTCATCAGCGCGATGTTCAGGCTAATCGTGCCGCGCGACGAGCAGCTGCCCCAACGGCTCGAGGCGTGCGTCAGTTTGACGGTTTGATAGGAAAAGCCGTGTTCCTCGGCCAGGAATTTCAGTCGCCGTGGCAGGTAGCTTTTGGCTTCTTTACGTAGCGCCGTGATGACGACTTCACGAATGCGCTGCTGGATGGCTGGAGTAGTAATGTCGGTGTCGGGCGGTAGCTTGACGAGGATGCGGGTGCCAGAGCGCTTGATAATGGGTTCGGTGAGCGCGGGCTGGGTCTCGATGATCAGGTGATGACTTTTACCAATTGATTGGTCGTGCGTGTAGTAGTGACCTTGTTGATGCTCGCCCAGGAGTTCGCGAATACGCGGCCGGGATGACTTGATAAGCATTTTTGCGGCGAGCAGCGGTGCGTACGTCGGTAAGCTAATCCGCAGCTGCCCGTTTGGCGCGACTTTCAGTGACACCTGACGCGCCAAGTGCGAGCGCCTCACCGTGATTTCGCCAAACTCAGCATCAGTAATGGTTGGCATGTATAGCTCCTAGCTGATGCGAACACGGCTGAGTACTGGACGTTGCGGACGGCGTTTGGGAGTATCAGCCTGGGCAGCTTGCGGTTGGGTCGGAGCGGCTGTAGTATTCGGGCGCACGTCGGCTAGCCGCTTGAGCAAGGTGCGCGCTTGGGTGTTATAGGTGTGACGACCACTGATGACGACGCATGGCTCGCTGGGGTGCGGCGATGAGAATTGTTTGATCTTGGCATCAAATGTTGCTTCGTCATTGTCGTTGGCCTTGAGCCAGCGCATCTTGGCAGTCGCCAGGTCAGTCTGTACCCAGACAAAGAGAATCTTATAGCCAGCCGCGCGGGCTGCCTTGGCAAGCTCAACCCGCCAGGCTCGCTTCTCCGTTGCTCCTTCAAATACGATGGTTTGATGGGTCTTCATCAATTCCTTGAGCAGAGTGCCGCTCGCATAATTAACGGCCGCCTCATCATCGGATAATGCCGCTAAGATACCAGAGTCCAAATGCGGCGCATGAAACATCTCAGAAAACTCAGCCGCGAATTGCGACTTGCCCGCCCCCGGCACGCCCACCATGGCAATGATGTGAGGAGAAGAAAGTTGCAAAGGTTTCATATATGTTAGTATACACAAAAAATCCCCCTTATCCAAGGGGGATTCTCGCCTGAAACCTCGCGCTTCAGAATAAGCTTCTCGGAGCGGTCAGTCTCTTACAGTTGGCGTCGGCTGGCGACGTATGCTAGGGCTGAGGTAACCAGTGCGCCGAGGCCCAGACCACCGAGTACCATGTCGGTCATACCAGTTCGTGGTAGTGCGGTTGGTGTTGGTGGGGTCGGTGTGGTTGGCTTTGGATTACACTCTTCGCTGTCAATACCGACGAACCGCTTAGTATCTTCAGCTTCTTTCTTGGTAACTTCGCGGATTGTCTTGGTAGTGACGTCACAGACCTTGATCTTTTCACACTTACTCAGATCAGTGGTGTATGGTGGCGTGTTCTCTTTGCCCTTTTCGACTTTCTCGATGACGCCAGTTTGGACGTTGCAGGCCTCGACTTTTTCTGGTACATCGACCGTTGCGTTGTCGCAGCCGTCTTTGTCGCCAGGGATCTCTGGAGTATCAACGCAGGCGGTGTTGACGACTTTACCGGTAACTTGTTCTTTGATGGTTGCCGTGATAGTAAAGGTCTTTGATGCACCCTGCTTGAGTTCAGCAATCGTTGTCTTCCAGGTGTTATTCTGGAGTGTGCCCTCAGATGCCCTTAGGAAGGTAACGCCCTGTGGAGCATCGTCGGTGACAACAGCGTTCTTTAGATCAACGTTGCCGGTGTTGGTGACGGTTACCTGGTATGGGAATTCGTTGCCAACTTGGACAGTCTTGTGCTTGACGCCATCAACCTTTTTCTCGATTTTAATGCCAGGGTTAGCCTTTGGCGTCTCTGGCTGGATGGTGAACTGCTTGACACAGTCGTTGCTGGTGCGATCACCAAGGCTGGTCGTGACTGTGACGCGAGCGGTGTAAGTGCCCGCTTCCTTGATGGTGGCGCTGGTCTCGCTGGTCAGCGCTGAAGTAGTGTTGTTGCGTGAGAAGACTTCCTTGCCTGAAGCATCGGTGATGCTAAAGGTGTATGACTTGACAGTTGCGCCGTTCTCGACTGTTGCGTGAGCCTTCAGGGCGACCGTGTTAGTCTGGCGATTAATGACTGGCTGGTCAAGTGCTTTACAAGTAGCCACTGGCTGTGGTTTCGGTTTTGGTGGTACAACAACGTTGGTGGCGACAACTGGGTTACCACATGGCGTCATGATGGCGAACTTAAAGCGACCCTGTTCATCAAGCCGAATGAAAGCTTGCTGTGCACTGCTCATGCGGCTGGCTGGAACGACCTTAGCATTGGTGCCTGAGATCGGTGTACCACCGCTAATATTACGGATGGCTGTCCGTGCGTTGGTGGCGACAACGGTGCCGTTATCGAGGCGAACCTCGCCGTTACGGTAGACTGCACCATTAACGTAGTTGCCGCTCAGCATCTCGTAGGAAATACCGAACGCACCGTAAATTGTTGATACGCCTTTGTTGAAATATCGTTCGCGCATCTCTTGTACCGACATGGTACCACAATACACCACGGCGTACTTGTCACAGTCGCGGGTATTGTCAATTGTTTCTGCGTTGGCGTAGTAGACCAGTCCTGCTCCGAAAGCAGCGACCAGCGACAGCGCCACGATCTTAAGCTTTGTACTTAATTTCATAACATCCTCCTCACTGGTTGTTTCCCCAATATTATCACACAAGCATTATTTTGTCAATAACTTATATCATATTTTTTCAAAATGGTTAGTTTGGGTTGGTTTGCAGAATATCTTTTTCTGGTATAATAGATGAGCTAACCCGTTAGCGCGGGGTGTAGGGGCATAGTTCATCGGCTAGAATGGCGGTCTCCAAAACCGCAGAGGTAGGTTCGATTCCTACTGCCCCTGCCACGGTTTATGGTGTGACGACTTGATGAAAGTCGTTTTTTAATGGCTTGCTGTAGAATTGACGGTGCATATCAATTCGCCGCTTGTGAAAATAATGCCTTGATCTCGTGAAAAAATTGCCAGATGCGCTTGAAAAAGCATAAGCGGCGGTCTATACTGGGAATAAGATGAGAATTTTGATGCTAGGGTGGGAGCTTCCTCCGCACAATTGTGGCGGCCTTGGTGTGGCGTGTTACCAGATGTCAAAGGCATTGGCGGCGCACGGTGTTGCTATTGATTTTGTCGTGCCCTACTCGGCCGAGCATCCGAATATTACCCATATGAACATTCACGCGGCCTCGCCGCTACCGCCGGGTTATCATGATCTCGGGGCGTATGATCACGGGGTCGCACCAGAAGTCGAGGATACGGATGGGCACGAACTTGAACCGATGCGTCGGTTGCAGCGTCGCTACGGCAAGTTTGTCAGGCAGTTCGCTCGGATGTATCCACCGGACGCCATTCATGCTCACGACTGGCTGACGATGGAGGCTGGTGTGATCGCCAAGGAGGTGTCGGGCGCACCGCTGATCGTTCATGTGCATGCTACTGAGTTTGATCGCTCGGGTGAACATTCGGGTAACCCGTTAGTGCATGAGATTGAACAGCAGGGGCTGATGATGGCAGATCGAATTATCGCGGTTAGCCGTATCACCAAGGATATGATTGTCAAGAATTATCACATCCCGCCAGATAAAGTTGAGGTAGTATATAATGCGATTGACCTGGCTGATCTGCCGCCGCATGAGTACGACACGGCGACATATAAATACCTCGAGGATCTCAAGACTGATGGCTATACCATTGTTGGTGCGTTGACGCGGCTGACGGTGCAGAAAGGGCTGACCTATTTTGTGCGGGCGGCAGCTAGAGCGCTAGAGCGCTACGACAAGATCGCATTTTTGCTATCGGGCGATGGCGAGCAGCGGGATGAATTGGTAGCCTTAGCCGCGCGGCTGGGTGTGAGCGACCGGGTGATTTTCACTGGTTTTGTTCGTGGCAAGCAGTGGCGCGATGCCTACTACCTGATTGATATATTCATCATGAGTTCGGTGTCAGAACCGTTTGGGCTGACGGCACTGGAGGCAGCGCATCACGATACGGCCCTGCTCATCAGCAAGCAGTCGGGTGTTGGCGAGGTACTCCATAACATCATGCGGTTTGATTACTGGGATGTTGATAAGCTGGCGGACGAGATCGTCAATATTGCGCGCTCGCCAGGCTTGCAGTCGGCCTTAAAGCGCAATGTCAAGGATGAATACGCTCGGCTGTCGTGGCAGGATGCTGCCGAGCGGTGCGTTGCGCTATATCAAGCATCAGCCCAAAGGAGGTGGGCATGAGCCGAGGCATCACCCTCTATCTCCACGTACATCAGCCGTGGCGGGTGCGACGATACAGTATTTTTGACGTGGCGGCGCGGCATGATTATTTCGAGACGAATGATCCAGCGCAAAACAACGAGCTGATTTTTCACAAAGTCGCCGAGAAGTCGTATCTACGGATGAATGCCCTGTTGGAGGAGCTGCTCAGGCGGCATCATGATTTCAAGTTGTCGCTAGGCATCAGCGGTGTGTTCCTCGAGCAAGCAGAGCGCTTTAACCCAGCGGTGATCGAGAGCTTTAAGCGGCTGGTTGCCACTGGCAAGGTCGAGTTGTTATCAAGCCCGTATTATCACAGCCTAGCGTTCTTTTATTCACGACCCGAGTTTGAGGAGCAAATTCGCCGTCACCAGCAGAAACTGCGCCAGCTGTTTGGCGTCGAGACCACGGTGCTCGCAAATACCGAGCTAGCGTACAATGACGACCTCGCCAAGTGGGCGGAGACGGCTGGTTTTAGCGGTGTGCTGGCCGAGGGCTGGGATGACGTGCTGGAGTGGCGCAGTCCGAATTATGTGTATCGGCCGGTCGGTACGGACAGGATTGGACTGCTGCTCAAGAATTATCGACTGAGTGACGATATCGCCTTTCGGTTCAGTAATCGATCATGGGCGGGTTGGCCGCTGACGGCAGAAAAATATCGGACGTGGCTGATGGAGGCGACGGCCGAGGCGCCGCTGGTTAATTTGTTCATGGATTATGAAACCTTTGGTGAGCACCAGTGGTCGGATAGCGGTATTTTTAGCTTTTTTGATCAGTTTGTTGCCTCGTGGCTCGAGGTTAGTGATAATACGTTTTATATGGTGTCTGAAGCGTTGGCGGCGCATCGGCCGGTCGGTGATATCAGTATGCCAGAGACGGTGACTTGGGCAGATAGCGAGCGCGATTTGACAGCGTGGAATGGCAATGATTTACAGAAAGAGGCGCTGCGGTATCTGTACGAGCTGGAGGCCGATGTACTGAGGAGTAGTGACGAGCAGCTGATCGCCGATTGGCGGCGATTGCAGTCGTCTGATCATTTCTATTATATGTGTACCAAGTGGTTTACTGACGGCGATGTCCACGCCTATTTCAGTCCGTATGATTCGCCGTACGAGGCCTTCCTCTATTATGTTAACGCAATTCGCGATGTGCGCTGGCGGCTGAGCGCGCATCGGTACGAGAGGTTTTGATGGTGCTTCTCGCAAATGGCACGTTGGCGATTAGGCTCGATCAGTTTGGTCGAGTGAGTTTACTGTCGTTCCCGCACGTTGGCCGCGAAGTTCAGAATCGACAATCCGTGCATCGGATCGGCGTGTGGGTGGACGGCGAGTTTTCGTGGATTGATGATGGCTCGTGGCGGCTGGCGATGCGGCTGCCGCAGGGGGCGCTGGTGGCGCACACGGTGTTCAAGCATGAGCGGCTGGGGTTGGTGCTGGAGTGCGATGATTTTGTTGATAGCAAGGTCAATGTGTTCGGCCGCAATATTCATGTGGTCAATCTGCGAACTGAGACGCGCCAGGTGAGGTTGTTTTTGCATCAGGCGTTCCGGCTGCACGATGATGGTCAAGCGATTGATACGGCGCAGCATGTCGAGGCTTCGCGGGCGCTGCTACATTATCGTGGGCGGCGGGCGTTTGCTGTTGGCCTACGGACGTTTGATGGGCGTGATTTCGATCGGTGGACGGTCGGGCGATTTGGCGCTGGGCTGGATGGAGCGTGGCGTGATGCGGAGGACGGTGAGCTGGCGGGCTGTCCGCATGAATATGGCATGACTGACTCGGTGCTGGGCTGCTCGCTGCGGCTGGCGGCGCTGGCGTCGGATCGCTGTACCTACTGGTTGGCGGCCGGGACGTCGATCAAGGAGGCGCTGGGGCTGCACGAAAAGACGCGTAGTGTCGGCTTGGTGCGGAGCTTGGCGCGGACAACGGATTTTTGGCACAAGTGGCTGAGCCCCGGTTTTCGCGCAGCCCAGAAATTGCCGCTACCACACCGTAAGGCCTTTATTAATTCCTTGTTGACACTGCGAGCCCACGTGGATGAGCACGGGCTGATACTGACTGATGGTTCAGCCGGCAATTGTCGTCTGCACGACGCAGCGTTCGCGCTGTGGCCGCTGATTCGGCTGGGGTATGGCGATGAGGCGGCGATGTTTTTCGAAGCTTGCCGGCGGATATTTGAGACCGATGGTTACTTTGCACCGGCGTATTATACGGATGGTGAGCCGGTGGCGACTGATACTGCGTGGCGTCAAGACCGGCCGCCAATGCGCTTGAGGGACGCGGCGGCGGTACTATTTATCTTCTGTCAATTTGCAACGTCGCGAGTTGGCGCGGAACGCTCGCGGCAGCTATATCAATCGGTGGCCGCCAAGGTAGCGACATTTTTGACGGATAATTGGGACAATCCAGCGGCAGACGACGACGCGGCGTTCGTTTGGCAGCTGTCGCGTGCGGCACTGGAGCAAGCGAGCGAACTCGCGCAGCAGCATGACGACCCAGCCAATGCGGTACAGTGGCGAACCTGCGCTGACGATATTAGCACGCAGCTGGCGGGACGTGGTGCTGACGAGGTGACGATGGATGCGGTATATGCTGCCTATATGTTCGGTGTTGAGAGTGAGGCCTATCAGACCAAGCAATTGGTTAGTGAGGCGACACGGACATTAGCGGCAGTTGATGGTCTGTTCAAGCGACGGGCGGATGACCCCGACAGCAGTGTGGTTGCTAGCCTGTGGCTGGCGCAATATTATATCGAGACGGGAGAGCTGGCGCGAGCAGAGCGAATTGTTGACTTGATCCGCGAGCGGCGCATTGCCAAAACTGGCGTGGTGAATGAGTATAGCGCGTCGTCGGTGGTAGCTTCGGCTGAATATGTCAATACCTTGCTTGATATGATCGTGGCGCAGCGCTGAGGTCGGCGCATGAAAATTAAACTGGCCTGCTGATTTGGTCGTTTGTCGGAAATAAAAAACCACCCCCGTCTGAGGGAGGTGATTCTCGCTTGATGTCATTAGCCCTTACGCGGCTTGACTTCGTTGCGGCCGAGGTTTTTCTTGGTCTCGGTGTAGGTTGCGTGCTGGCGGGCTACTGGATCGTACTTTCGGAGCGTCAGCTTGCCCTGCCCTTTTGTGGTACGGTTTTGGGTGTTGACCGTGGTGTAGTACGTGCGGTGGCCGCTCAAATTACTGACCAAACCAATCAACTTCCGCTTCGTGTTCTTCTTTGCCATCTCTTTACTCGTTACGTTTATTTACAATCTTGACCGATTATAGCACAGATAATTAGGAAACGCTAGGGGTGCTGACAAGGAAAATTACTCCTGCCCCTAAGCTAATACCAGCGTACCATCTTATCAAGTGGCCGGCGGCTGCGCGGGTGTGGCTGGTCGCTACGACTGGCGTAGCCGAGCGCTAGCATGAGAACCGGCAGATCTTTGGCTGGGTCAATGAGCTGGTGGGCTGTCAGTACCTCTGTCGCTTGATCAATGGCAAATCCCTCAATCGGACACGAGTCAATCCCCCGCTCCGCCGCCACCAGCATCGCAAAACCAAGGGTGATATACGCTTGGTGCGCCGCCCATTGGTGTAGTCCATCGGGCGTGTCCATCAGCTTGAAATCTTTCTTGGCCCACTGCTTCCAGAATGTTTTATAGGCGGTGCGCTCGACCAGATTCATGCGCTTTACATCACGGAGTATGTGATCGATGTGGTCGCTAAGCGCGTCGGCCGTCTTGGCGGTAAAAATGAGGAAATGACTGGCATCAAAGCGCGGCTTGTTAATCGGCGCGCATTTTTTCAGATCCTGGCGCAGCTGTTGATCTTGGGCAACGATGACGTCGAATTGCTCAAAGCCGTACGAGGTTGGCGCGAGGTGAATTGCCTGAAGGATCAGCGCCATATCATCGTCGGTGATCTTTTTATCGGCGTCAAATTCCTTGCAGGCGTGGCGAAAGTCTAGCGCTTTGGTAATTTCTGCCGTCGAAATGGTTGGTTTGCTGGTCATTGGCGTCCTCCTTTTTGTTGCCTAATGATACGTTGCTCTTCGGGTGTGAATCGCCGTGATTCGCGCATTTTTTGGTAAGCTTTGTTGCGCGTCCAGGCGTCGATATGCTCGTTTTCTAATTCAGCCAGCGTCAGCTCAAGGAAGTGCACCGCCGTCGTCGCATACAGCCAAGCTAGCCCCATTTTGACGTAATAGCCATCGTGTTTAACGTTTCGCAGCGCCGCGAAAACTTGATCAATATGTGCTTTGTCCAGGAAATTAGTCATCAAAGAAATTACGCCGTAGCGCACTGTAAATTCAGCTTCGCTTTGTAGGCATTCTAGTGCAAAATACCACCACAGTTCGCCGGCAAAGCGCCGCTTTTTTTCGATGAACACATCAATGTGCGCCCACGAATCAACGCATGGCAAATATTGCTTGGCTAGATTAATCGCCGTTTGATCATCAAGCTGAGCGTGCGTGATCAGCAGCCCGCACAGCAACACGTATTCAAATGATTCGTTCTTGGCCGTTAGTAATTTGCTAATACCCGCTGCGCTCATATTAGGCGCCAATTTCCTCGCCAACCGCCGCAAATCCGGCACGCGTACGCCGACGACTAGCATATTGGTATTGACGATACGCTTATTAAAAGCGGCGTAGGCTTCGTTGCCTTGAGTAAGCGTTTTGAGCTGGCGCGTGAGGTCTTGAAGCATATGTTTATTATAAACTATAAATCAAAACCACACCTAAAATACAAGAATAAGCGCATTTTTCACTTTCAGAAGCAAATAATAGCTCCTTCTTTCTGTAAACTTTTTATTCCTAGCCACCTCCATCCCGACTAAGAATAAGTGGCTTTAGTAGAGCCTAGCAACTAATATGATATAATTATAGGGCTACAACTTTTACAACAAATCAAGTAAAGATACTTGGATTTCAGTGATAAATTGCGATCACATGCGCGGTTTGGATTACTGAAATCCAAGTTGTAAAAAGTTGTAGCGACTCGTATGTGGTCGCTTTTTTATTTGGCGATTACAAAAGAATCGCTATGACAAAACCATACTACTATAATCAAATATATTTTAAGGACGCTCGCAAAATGCGCGAGCTTCCTGATAATTCTGTTCAGCTTATTGTTACCAGTCCGCCGTATTTTAACATCAAAGACTACTCAAAAGATGGATATCAAGATCAGTTGCGCGGCGAACGACAAGCTGGACAAATTGGCGACATTGCAGATTATGAAAAATACATCAGTGAAATGCTAAAAGTCTGGCGAGAATGCGAAAGAGTGTTGAAGCCAAACGGAAAATTGATAATAAATACGCCACTAATGCCAATGCTGAAAAAACATTTCAACACGCATTATAATAGACATATTTTTAACATAGATAGTGATATTCAGCACTCTATCAGAACCAAAACTAATCTATACTTACTAGATTTGTATATTTGGGAACGTGCTACTTCGTCTAAAAAAATAATGTTTGGCAGCTATCCGTATCCAAGAAATTTTTATGCCCAGAATACTTCTGAATTTATCACTGTTTATGTTAAGGACGGTACTCCAGAAAAAGTCAGCAAAGAAATCAAGGAAGCTAGTAGGCTAACCCAGAAAGAATGGGTTAAATATACAAAACAAATATGGCGCATACCAATACCAAATAAAAATGATTTAGCGTTTGGTGAACACTCAGCAATCATGCCCGAAGAAATTGTAAATAGAGCAATCAGGCTATACAGTATGGTCGACGATCTTGTTTTAGATCCATTTGCTGGCTCTGGAACTACCCTAAGGGTAGCAAAACAGCTAAGACGCAATTATGTCGGTTATGAAATATCGACCACTTATAAAGATATTATTAACAAGAAGCTTGGTGTTGAAAATGAAAATAAATAGAATTTATACATCCGATTGTCTTGATTTTTTAAATACAGTAGACCGAAAGAGTATTGACCTGGCTATCATAGACCCTCCGTATAATATGTCGAAAGCGAGTTGGGATATCTTTAGCGATCATCAAAGCTTCCTTAATTTTACCTATAGCTGGATCGATGCATTACTGCCAACATTAAAAGACACTGCAAGCCTTTATATTTTCAACACACCATTTAACTCAGCCTATATAATGCGGTACTTAGTAGACAGAGATATGATTTTCCAAAATTGGATAACCTGGGACAAGAGAGACGGTTTTAACGCTTCCAAATATCGTTATACTCACGGGCAAGAAACTATATTATTCTTCACTAAATCAAAGGAATACGCCTTTAATGCAGATGATATACGTATACCGTACGAGTCAACTGATAGAATCGCCGCCGCCACTAAGAAAGGCATCTTGAAAAACGGTAAACGTTGGTCTCCAAACCCTAACGGTCGAATGTGCGGCGAGGTGTGGCATATAGCAAGTGAACGCCATAGACAAAAAATAAATGGCAAAATTCAAAAGATGCCACATCTAACACCAAAGCCAAAGGAAATGATTGAAAGAATGATTTTAGCAAGCTCAAATAAGGGCGATTTAGTATTGGACTGCTTTGTTGGCAGTGGCACTACTGCTGTATGTGCGAAAGCACTAGGAAGGAATTATATCTGCTCTGACAATAATCCTGACTATGTAGAGCTGGCTATTAAAAATATCGAGGGAGTGCCTAATAATGGATGATTTATTAATGATCAGCCCAGGCAATAAGGCAATAGAGTTCATTGTCCGTCGTATTGTCGACGATAAGTATAGAGGAAATGTATCGATTCAACATACAGTTTACGATATGAATAAAATTATTATTTTACTCAAGACTCTAGATAAGTTTGCACCAAACAAACAGTTGATGAAAATCAGAACCGAAGATTTAAGTAGACGACCGGCAAACACACCGGACGAGACGGTGTATGCAAACTTTGTTAGTGACTTTTCAAGACAGGTAGATAATGACACACAGGATACGATTAGAAAAAACATATTCCCTGACCTACACCGCATGGGTTTAATTGACCGTTATGATAAGAGCAAAATTAGAACAGATCCGTACAGGCAAACCCCCATTGCTTACGTCTCAATAACTGATCAAGGTTTAAAATTGATAAAGGCAAGTCCACTAGATCAAAGGTTTATCTGGTCAAAGGCTTTAGATCTTATTCTTGGTGGGCTTGTTGATATTACACTCGAGATATTACGTGACGACGACTACAGATATGAAAACATTACGAAGTGGGAGTATATGTTTTTTGTATCAGCAGTAAACCTAAGTGATGACTTTTCTTTCAGTATTACAAAAGATGAATGCATAAAGTTAATTAAGGAGTTTCGACGCTTATCAATCTTTCAGATACAGCAAGTCATCGATGTTTTAAGAGAAACCATGAAGCCAGAAAGATACACTGGCAACAAGACGAATCAACGCGATTTTCATAATTGGAGAAACAAGAACGATCGAATTTTTGAACGATTCTCTCAAACCGTATATTTTCAAGTTAGTGGTAAAAACAAAGATCGCGAAGTCTGCTCTCTGTCTACAAAGAAAATCGTTGCTAAAAGCGGCAAAATCGTCGAAATACGCAAGCGGTCACTGTCTGAAAAGATTAAATATTATAAAAATCATGAGATACCAAAAAAGATACCGGGATTTGAATTACATCATGTTGTTGCCCTATCTCTCTCTGAAAGCCCCGAACAATATGACATGTTCGATAAATGGCAAAACATGGTGTATATAGACGCATTCAAACATGCTCAAATTACACAAAATCGAAACCGCAATGTCATAATGCGCACAAAATTTGACGATATCTTGCTAATAGATTATAGTAACAACGTAGTCTATCTTAGAAATAAGAAAAATATAGCTTATAAGCCAGAGCTTCAGTCTGCTATGACTGAATATAATAAATCCCTGCGAGCAACGTTGAGTCGCTAAACCTCATAAGATATCCGTCTAATCAAACAATGGGCGACCAAAGGCGGAACATCTACGAAAAAACCGCCTAATAAGCGGCAATTTTCTAAAAATCTATCTGGAGCCACGATCGGGGCTTGAACCCGAGACCTCATCCTTACCATGGATGCGCTCTACCAACTGAGCTATCGCGGCATTACACCATCGCCTGCGGCATGCGCTCTACGTATGTTTGCGTTTCACGCGTAAGAGCTATCGCGGCACACCGGCTACGCCTGAAAACGGCGCGGCAACATTCGTATTGTACCATATTCACGTGGCCGTGCAAAGACGATGGCGTTCTCAGACTACTTCTCTGCCTCGACCTGATCTGGCTTGTCGGCGGCTTCAGGGGTGGTCGGCGCAGTCGTTTCTTTGGGCTCTTTTTTGTGCGCTGTCGGCTTGTTGGCTTTGGCTGAGTCAAACTCAGATTCGATTTCGCTAAGCACATAGCCCATAGCGGCGACCAGGGCGATAGCAACAACTCCGCTCGTAACGTCGTAGTAATGGGTGAAGAAGCCGAGAATAAAGGTGACAACGGTGGCAAGGAACGTAACGACAATGCCGGCGGTGGCGAAGAGCCAGCCTCGGGTTTGTTTGCGTCGTAGCGGTGAGATAGCCAGCCCAAAGAGGACAATTTCGGTGACGGCAAAGATTAGCGTGATGATCTGCTGCAGGCGAATGAGAACGATGTTAGGTACAAAAATAGAAACGCCAAAGAGTGAGATGCGATCAGCTTGCGACAGAAGTGATAGGGCTGAGGTTAGTGACAAAGCAGCCACCACCGCCAACATTGCAGCGACAATCCAGAGGTTGTCGGCGACCGCTTGGCGCGATTGCTTGGACATGCGCGGTAATGGTTTATAGAGTGTTTTGAGTGTTTTGGCAAATGGAAATCGTTTCATGATTTGATAATAGCATGTCGGGAGGCGGTGAGCAACTTAGCGTGAAGTGCCGGTGGATTTTGTGGTGCGCGCTCGGGTTGGTTTGGCTGGCCGCGGCAAGCGCGGTGCGATGATGGCGTCCAGCACTGTCCAAGCAATGCTATTGACTAAGAAGACTACGCCGACAATACCAGCGATCGAGGCGGCCAGGTGCGCAGCGGAACTGCTGATCAGGACTAACCCGCCACCGACAGTCAGGCTGATGATGGCTAGGGCGACGTAGGCTTGCTGTAACTTAAGGCGCTGATTTTTCTGCTCGTTCCAGGTGATCAGCCCTCGCTTGATAAGTTCTAACATGGTGGAAATTATAGCATTGTTTATGAGTAAAGTCAATAAGAGAATACTGGCTGGCTTGATGCTCAGTATGACTTGCAGAACTCAACGAACCCGTTTTTATTGTATTCTGAACTATTATGCAAAATATACAATTTCTCCTTTGCTCTCGTAATTGCCACGTAAAACAACTTTTTCTGATCGTCTAGAACAATTTGTTCAGTTTCGCCAAAAATCTCAAACAAATGAGTATCCTGGTGATACATAGGAATTATACCGTCGTCCGCCTCTAAAATTATCACGACATCCGCCTCCAGACCTTTCGCTCGATGCATTGTCAGAATTTCAACCTTCTCCTTAAACTCGTCTTCGTGCATAAACTTTTTTTCAACCACTGCTGAACAAAGCCGATTATAAAACGCTAGCAAATCTATAAACCAAAAAGATGTGTCATTATTGCGGTGTAAAAGCAGAATTTTTTGTTTATCTTTGTTACCCTTGATGATTTCTGCTACTGTTTTAATATACTGCACTGCTGCTTTTGACGGATCTCGCTCTTCCGACACCATCATTGCTTTTTTATAAACATTGTCCTTATCATCCCTATAATCAATATATGTTTTAGTTGGGTCAATTAGTACTACTTCGCCATTATATCCGCTATTAGCACTAAAATTACCGTTCTCGCCCAAACTATTTCTCATAAAAGTTCTGGCGTTTTCAACAATCCTTCTATCACATCTATAGTTCGTTGTAATTTCCAACTTGCGGCTATCTTCCGGAAAATAATCGGTAAATCTCTTAAAATACTCCGTATCCGAGCCTGCGAATCGGTTAATCGCCTGCCAATCATCGCCAACCACAAACAGCTTCGACTCGGGGCAAACATCCCTTACCGAAAGAATCATCTTCAAAAATAGCTTGGAAAAATCCTGATACTCGTCTACTAAAATATATTTCTTTAGGCTAAGCAGGCTCTCCACGTCTTCATGCTCGCCTCCATTGACAATATAAATAGCTCTTTTAAGCAGTAAGTTAAAATCTATACCGTACTGCCTAAAGTCTAAAATCCCCTCTTTGTTATTACGGGTAATTTTAGTAATAAGTTTTTCTTTCGGCAGTTTTCCTGCTAAATAATTATGGTAGTCAAAATAACACCGTAGACCAATTTCCAAAAACACCTTTGTTCTGTCATCGCCATTAAAATACTCCACTCTTTGCCTCAATTCTAAGATATCGTCAAAAAACTGCTGCTGCGCCCGATCAATAAATTGCATAATCATTTTGGAAAATCGCTTGACTTGACTATTCCAGACTTTTTTAATTAGTTCTTCTTCTGGTAATTTTGGTTTATTAATGCCGTGCTCTTGCAGGATTTTTTCAATCTTTGCTTCAAATTCCTCTCGATTCTCAAAATTTCTCGTTGTCTCAATCAATGGTCTCATATTTTTTATCTGTAAGGCGTATTTTCCTGCTGGTTTACCATTATCAATCCAGGATTTTTGATAAAACCACCTTTTCCAAATCATTTTTGCTTTATATTCATCGTAGTCGCCAATAATGCCGCATTTATTTATATCAGCAATTTTGCTCAAGGATTCATCGCCGTTTATCGCCCAATGTTCCCACGGAATATCATAATCTTTTAGGTAAAAATCTGGCTTAATCGACTCTTGTTTGAACTTATTTTTCAATTCATATAATCTATTTCGGTTAGCCTTTTGACAGATGCTATATGCGCTGTTTAGATAATATTCATTCTCATAGTAATATGCAACACCATGCTCAAACAGGTAATCGCTAATAATTTTTTCAGCTTCCGACTTTACAACCTTGCCATCAAGCGTTTCATACTTTGAATTGCGCAGTGCCTCAAAATATTCTTGCTCGCTAGCGAATTTATCGCGCTTGATCTGAAAACACTCACTGCGAAATAACTGATAAACTTTACGCTTCGGTATAGTCTTAATAACCGCCTGAATAAAATATGCTTTTTCTTCTGCTAAAATCTTACCGTATTTTTCATTTTCACCGCAAATTGAATAGACGATTCTGCGTGCAAAGGCATGAAATGTCGTTGCAATCTCTGGATTATAAAAAATTTGCTTGCCGTCAACTGTAATTTTTTCTAACCGCTCATTGATCTCGTCGCTAGCTTTCTTGTTAAAGACGAAAACCAACAACTCGTCAGGTTTAATATTATATTTTGCAGCCAAATAAACGACTTTGGCAACCAAGGTACGCGTCTTGCCTGAACCAGCGCGAGCAGTCACGATAGTATTTTTATTATCATTCAGCACCGCAATCACTTGTTGTTCATCAAGCACATAAGACCTGCCATCTTCAGAAACGTGCTTCTCAAACCATTGCTTTACGTATTTTGCTTTTATAGTCTCATAACTTTGTCTATCTAGCGCATTAGATATTTTATCCGCACCGATGAAATCATATTGACATAATTTATCTTCAATCAACACTTTCAATTCGTTGAATTGTTTTTTCTTATAGTATTGTAGTCTTTGTTCAAACCAGGTTACATCAATCAGATCAGACCTCGATAAAATACCCTCTGCTTCAGTAAAATTGTATTGCCGAAGCTTCTTCTCAATCAATGATTTCAACTCAGTAAGATGTTTTTCTCTGTAGTAATGCAGTCTTTTTTTAGACCAGTTCATGTCAGTTAGACCAAGCTTTAGTAGTATATTCTCTGCACTAGCAAAATCATATAGCTGCAACCGCCCCTCAATCGACGGTTTCCATTCATTAAGTAATTCTTCTTTATAATGTTGTAGTCTTTGATCAAACCAAAACGAAGCCCAATGCAACTTACTTACGTTAAGCTCTGATAGTGTCTTTTCTGTACCAGTAAAATCATACTGTCTTAACTTTTGCTCGACCGACCCTCGATACTTCTTCCAAATCTGCATACTGTACCACCTGTCAAAACTGTCGCTATATCCATTACAGGGATAATTTTCCGTAAAGAGTATGCCAGCCTCAGCTATATTATTGGCTTCAAACAATGGTAATAGCTCGACTATCAGCCTCTTTTCGCTGTCAGTCATTCTTCTTATCAATAATTCGCCTAAATTATTGAGTTTAGTCATCGGCCTCTTTTTATTATTAGTCATTGTCTGTAATAACTAATTTATCATATTTATTCGTTTAACCCCACTTAAAACTAAGACCGGTTGCCCCAACGAACGACCGATCCTAAAAAACATATCGTGGTGCCGGAAGTAGGACTCGAACCTACGAAGCCTGACGGCGGGAGATTTACAGTCTCCTGTGATTGCCACTACACGATTCCGGCGTGTATTTGGAGCCGATTCAGGGATTCGAACCCAGGACCTGCTGTTTACAAAACAGCTGCTCTAACCAGCTGAGCTAAATCGGCATCTTGAATGATTGTAGCAAGTTTTGTAGCTCAAGACAAGGCTACATGATCACTTTTCGTGATGGTTGTCGCGGCTGGCGTGGCTGCTGGGGGTGAGCTGGGTGCTGTGAACGGCGCGGGACGGTGGCTGGCTTGTCGGGCGTGAGCATGGCCGTGGCGCGCTCACGAAGTTTGGCGGCCTGTTCGGGCTGCTTGGCGCTGTCGTAGGCTTGAGCAAGCGTGTTCAGCGTGTGCGGCGTCGGTTCGAGCTCAGCGGCCTTTTCTAGCGCCGCCAGCATCTTCTTCGTATTACCTAATTTCTCCTGGACCTTGGCGTAGGCGATGTGCCGGGCGGCATGACTGGCCTCCATATCAAGCGCCTGCTCAAACGCCAGCGCCGCCTTGACATAATCTTGAGTCTCGTAGTAAATGAGGCCGACATTGTGCAGGCTCGAGGCGCTCGGCTCGAGGCTCTGGGCGATTTCAAAGCACTCGATGGCGTCCTTGTAGGCACGCTGCTTGGCATACAAAATCCCCAGGCGATTGTAGGCCGTGGCGTTCTTTTCATCGACGCGCAGGATGGTTAGGAGTGCTTTCTCGGCACGCAGATACTTGTTTTCACGCAGCGACTCTTGAGCGATAGCCCAGAGCTTGTCAAGTTTCTCTGACAATTTAACTGGTAAGTTTTGTGCTTCGCCGACTGACGGCTGATACCAAACTGCCCATACCATAACCAGCAGGATAACTAATAATCCAGACATATGCATCTATTATACCACAATATTGATCAGCGCCAGCCGTACGTTGCCATTGTGCCTCAGCCGGGTTTCGGCGGTGATGATCCGATCAAGGAGGGGCTGGTGTGTAGGACTCGGCTGAGTTTTCATCTGAAACGCTACCATGGTGAGGAGGATGTCGATCAGCTGGAGGGCTTTGGTGCGGTCGGTGAAATAGGATGGCAGCGTGCGCAGTGCTTCGTATGAGCTTGGTGTAGAGAGGATGCATTTGGCGTCAGCGGCGATGGCTTGATATTCGGACAGCAGTTTTGGCGTGCGCGCTAATTGACGGATGAGCAGTGGCCGGCCGGCGGCCAGGAACAGGATTTGGCGACGCTCGCTGGCGGTGAGCGAGGTAGCATCAAGCAGCGTCTCGTCCTGTACTGGCGAGGTGCGGTGCAAGGTTAGCACGTGGCAGCGCGAACGAATGGTGGCTAGGAGCTGCTGTTCGTTCTCGGTCACCAGCAAAAAATGCGTGTTGGCGTTCGGCTCCTCTAGGGATTTGAGAAGCGCGTTCTGGGCAGCCTCGCTCATCTGGTCGGCTGGATTGATAATGATGACGCGGCGAACCGTGGCGTGCGTGCGCAGCATAGCGATCATGGTGCGAATCTGCTCAGTCGTGATCGTGGTTTTTGCCTCCACTGGCTGCAGTCGAATCACCTCTGATGGTGTGAGTGTTGCTAGGTATTCGGCAGTGCCCATGCCGTCCAGCCCACGCTCGGCGGTGATGATCACCGCCTGTGGCAGTCGCTCAGCAAGTTGGCGCAGTGGAGCGCGGTCACGATGTGCTAGCATCGGCATGCGCGGTGGGTGCGGGTTAGTCATGAGTGGCCTCGCTCATCTCGTCCTGGGTTGCGGCAAGCTTCGGGAATGATTGTCGAAATTCTTCTGGAGCGGCCGCCTCAAAGGTTTTTCGTTCGCCCGATGGCAGTGTGATTTCTAGTTTGTGGGCGTGAAGCATCAGGCGGCTGGCATTGAGTTTACCGTAAACGCGGTCGCCGAGAATTGGTGTGGTTAGGTATGCCAGATGGACACGCAGTTGGTGGGTGCGGCCGGTGGTGGGTCTCAGTTCAATGAGTGCCTGGGCGTCAGTCGCCGCCAGTACGCGGTAGGTCGTCTGGGCGGGCTTGCCGTTCGGGTCGACGCGGAAGGTGCTGGGCGCGGACGGATTGCGGCCAATTGGCAGGTCGATTTTTGCAGCGGCTAGTTTCGGTACGCCGTCGGTTACCGCGAGATAGGTTTTTTTGGTGGTGCGCTGGGCGAATTGCCGCTGTAAATGAGCGGCAGCGTCAGCGGTTTTAGCGATGATGAGTACGCCCGAAGTGTCGCGGTCGAGCCGATGGACGATGCCCGGCCGGTCGGTGCCCGAGGCGAATGAGGTTTTAGGACGAATAATCTCCGCTACCGTCGGCTCGGTCGACAGTCCACCTTTGGCGTGTGTCAGGAGACCACTGGGTTTGTTCACCACCATCACGTCATCATCTTCGTACAACACTGGCAGCTCTGCACTGGCCTGCTCCTGCTCTGGCAGCTTGACGGCAATTTCATCAGTCTCGTCAACCTCGAACTTTGGCACCGTCACCACGCGCTGGTTGACTGACACGTAGCCGGCTTTGATGTATTTTTGCCAGAGGCTGCGTGAAATTGACGGGTCAAATGTCGTGGACAAGTGGATGTCCAGGCGCTGCTTGGTCGGCACGATGTGGAGCATCATGACAAATTTGCCCTGAAACGGCGTTTCGGTGCAGCTCGAATCAAGCGGGTTTGGCAAAATATCAGCATTGGCTGGCTTGTCGGGCCACAATTCGTCAATTGATTCTTCGTCGACGATTGAGCCGTAGAGCACGGCGAAATGCTGTTTGTTTAGGATGAATTCTGCCAGCACGTGCGATTCGTCCGTCTGAACCTTCAGATGGCGCAGGGCTTTGACGGGCGTGTTGTCATCTGCCAGTTGGTACAGCCTGGCGATCTTGAGGACGGTGCGCAGAGAGATTTTCACGCGGCGTGTCCTCGGGTACTTAAACGGCTAGAAATGTGCGGCGCTTGATTTGGCGGCGTTCCTAGCTCGGTGAGACAGCTTGCTATCACTACATTATCTCCGCAGCCCCACGGCTGTCTGAACACGGTGCAAGGTTTCGTTGGCGACGATGGTCATGGCGCGCTCGCTGGATTCCAATTTACGTTCAATTGTCGGCTCATCAACTGCGGCCAGACGCGCCTGGAAATTAGTCAGGAATTCGGCGGTTTCGTCAGCAACGATGCGCTTGAAATCACCGTAGCGCTCCATGCCAGTGAACTCGCTAATTGTCTGCTCTAGTGTGACGTCTCGTCCGGCGTCCTGGCGCACCAACGTCAAAATCTCCAGCAAGTTGGAAATGCCGGGTTGGTTTTCCCTATCGTATTGCACCTTGCCCAGCGAATCGGTGGTGGCGCTCATGATTTTTTTGTGGGCGACTCGCGGGTTGTCGCCGAGGAAAATGACGCCCTTGCCAGTGTCGTCGGATTTGCTCATCTTTTTGGTCGGGTTCACCAGGTCTTTGATCCTTAGGCCTTGGTCGTTGCCAAAGAATTGGTGCTGCTGGGCGACTGGTTTGGGTACGACAAACAGATCGCCAAATTTGCGGTTCATCCGCTCGGCGATGTCGCGGGTAAATTCCAGGTGCTGCGTCTGGTCGTCGCCAACTGGCACGTAACTAGCGCCGTAGAGCAAGATGTCGGCGGCCATCAGGACTGGGTAGTTGAAGAGGCCAACAGACGCATTATTGTAAGTGACCTTCTCTAAAGCCATTAGCATAGGAGAGTTTAATAAATGAGCAGAGGTATTGCTTTGGATAATTTCCGATATATTCCGATGATCTACTGTGGTATCCTCAGACATTTTATTGCCTATGAATTTGCGCGATTTATCCTTAAACTGCGTCATCCGGCTCATCTCGCCAAACCCGGTGAAGCAGTCCAAAATCCACGTCAGCTCGCTGTGTGCTGGGATGCGGCTTTGGCGGTACAAATGAATCGCCTCGTTATCCAGCGGCAACCCCGCGGCCGTATAAATCCGGGCGTTATTGAGAATGCTCTCATACAATTTACTGTGGTCAATCGGCGTGGTGAAGCTATGTAGATCGGGGATAAACAGATTGATATCAAAATCAGCCGAGCGGCGCTTCGCCATATCGACAATCGGCAAAATGGCACCAAAATAATTGCCAATGTGAATATCGTTGTTGGCGCGTACGCCGGTGAGGATGACGGGTTTGGATGGTTTCATTGTATTCATTATAA
Source organism: Candidatus Saccharibacteria bacterium oral taxon 488 (assembly GCA_010202845.1). Taxonomy (NCBI): domain Bacteria; phylum Candidatus Saccharimonadota; species Candidatus Saccharibacteria bacterium oral taxon 488. Next base: position 410,567 of record CP047921.1, read on the forward strand.
CACTCCTTTGGTTGTTAAGTAACGTAATAAAATATTCATTGGGTCAATGGTATTTGGTTTTTCGGCGAAGGCGCAGGATAGCTCGGTGCAGCCTAATAGTGCCGGCGGATAGTTTGTCGCGTTCGCCTGCTCGGATTGGATTGTTATTGGTATTTTATCCAGCGCTGACTGAGATATTGTTTGCCCAGAAATTACTGCGCGAATTATCACTTCCAGCGCTTGTTCTTCGTCCTTATCCGGCGTTAATACGGTTACTCCGGCGGCTTTCAACGGCTTGTCATATAGTCCAGTGCGGATGGTCGTCGGCGACGCTAGCAATCGAATTGTTTTATAATAGCGGCTAACATGATCAATTGCGGCATCCACCATGGAAGTTATGCGGATATTCAGCCGCTGTTCAATATCGGGCTGCAACAAATGCGCGGTATTGCAAGCGATTATGATAATGTCGTCCATCGACGCGTCAATGTTTTTCAGTTCGTTTATGATAATTTCCAAGGCTTCGCTGCGCCGCGATTCGTTGGTGATAAAATCAGGAACTGGTAGCGACAAATGAACTATATGCGGAAAATCCGTGCCATCCTTCGCACCATTTGCCAGCGCCTGCCGAATTATTCGCCGTTGCAGTTCCAGGCTTGCTTGCGGACCCATGCCGCCGATGATAATTATTCTTTGCTTCATAATTCCTCCTTTGGGTTATATAAAAAAGACCGCGCGCGGCCTCTAGTCATGGTTAGTTTTTCAGAAGAAATTTACGAACAATTCAACAAGCCGCGGCGAAAACGCGTGCTTTGCCAGGCGGTGCTGATGAATTGCCGTTTTATGGTCATGGGGTGATTATAGCGCTGGCGGCTAAAATCCGCAAATATTCTATAAAACAGCTCGCTTGGATATGCGCCAAACCCATAAAATGATGTAAATAGATAAACCAATTGAAAATAAGAGCGAGAGGATAGCCATCGGATTTGCTTTCCATAATATTGTCCATGTTGGCGGCGAAATGATAAATTCTACCATTGCTAAGAACCCGATTTTAGTATAAATATGCAGCGATTCAGCCAAACAAACGGCGAAACCGATTACCGTGCCAAGTACAGAGGCTGCGATTAATAAAATGATATCAGGGAGCGGCGGTCTCTCTTCCTGGGTTATGAAACTATATATTAGGTAGACGATGCCCGCGCCGATGGGCCCAGTTAAATACGACACGTAGTTCCACCGCCACAGTAGCAGCCATAGGCCGATTATCATAGGGATACCCAGTAAAAATGCTAATAAAATACCAATCCAGCGCGGACGGTGCTTACGCTGTAGATTGTAATATGGAGGTTCTTGGTTCATGCTATTTAGTATAGCATTTGATAGGAAGTATGTGGTTTGGATTGGAGGATTATTTATCTGGCGGCTGTGCTTGATCTAGGATCTTTGACAGTTCGCTAATAAGGTCACGTAGTTGAGGGTTGCGCAAGATTGCCCGCCGGGTGGCTGGCGTCCAAATAAGCGTGCGGGAACGCAAAGTTTCTGCCAGCGTTTCGCCCGACGGCGTCAGCAAGCCTTCTTTATCCAATTGGAATAATTCAGGCAGCAGCGCGTCGCAAAGCAGTGCTAGCGGCGCTTGCGATCGGGCAATGATTCGATCGTGCTCATCGACCGGCATAGAAATTGGGTTAAATCCTAATTGCTGCAAATGGCTGGCTGCTGTCTCGGCGTTTGGCTGATCGCTGGCGACAACCGCGCGCTGGGCGCTATTCATTAGCAAGTGGACAACGGCGGCTTTCTGGTCAAGCTGATCGTTAAATCGGCGGCTGGTGTCCATAACGCTATCGTGTAAAATTATCAGTCCCCTTACGGGCGGTACGGTAAAATTTTCCAGGGGCGCACACACGTGGATAATTTCGCAATCGGATAGTTCTTCTGTGCTAGTATGGCGGTCGGCTATGTCAAATTCGCGGACTAGAAAGCCGTACTTCTTAGCGCGCCGCACTAATTGCGAACCCAAATCGCCCAGCGAACCGATAACGCCGATAGTTTGTTTTACTGATGTCACACGACCTCCTTTGATTTTATGGGGATGGTTATATTGTTAAGTATACGATATTTGGCGTCGTTATACAGATTCATTGATACGATAGTCTGGGCTTGGACCCGATCTCAATTATAGATCATTTTCTTAATCTTTTTGTGCGACTTGTAGATTTTGACGGATACTCGCCCGCAAAGTGCTGCCTGATTAGTCCGGACAAGCGCTCAGCGTATGTATCCGTTATTTCGTGCCCTTGCATGGTCATCGAGCGATGGGCGATATTCTTATGCTCTTTGGCTAGTTTCTTCAAATTCCGTTCGACGATCAGTGGGTCGAGTTTGCCTGACAGAATAGTGATTGGCAGTTTCAGTTGTGATATATCAGTCATCGTGGTTTGATTGATTATTGCCGTATTTAGAGCGGTCAGGAAGGATTTAGCAGTAATTTTATCGGCCTTAAATCCCGCGTCGGGCCATATATTATGTCGGTCGGCAAACTGTAATAAACGTTTTGAGCTCCTCGGATGCTTGTTGATGAGACCATATAAGGCGCGTAATATTTTTTCTGGATGATGGATTTTCTCGTCAATCTTAGGGTGATATATTGGCGGGCTGCATAGGATTAGTGACTGAGCTAATTTTGGATATTTTTTAGCGAGCTCTACGGCGGCCAGCGATCCCATAGAGTGGCCAATGACGATGTCAAGATGAGTGATTGATTCGTGACGTAGCGTAGCGGCGATGCTGGTGGCCTGGTCGTGAGCGTTGTATGATTTCCAGTCGGGTTTTGGTGAATTGCCAAATCCTAGCATGTCAATGGCGATAACTTGCGTATCTTTGGGCAAATATGGCTCTAGCGGCTTCCAGGTACGCCACGATGTACCCAGCCCATGAATCAAAAGAATCGTCGCTTTCGGTCGAGGTTGGCGACAAAAATAATACACATTCAGGGTGTACGGGACGCGCAGCCAGCGGTGGATTAATCGATCAAACATTATATTAGTATACTATGAAAATACTCCGCCTGCACATGAGATGGAGTATTTTTGATAGTTGGTTTCTCCTCTGTTTTAACGCTTGGAGAATTGTTCGCGCTTGCGGGCGGAACGCAGACCGTATTTCTTGCGCTCTTTCTCGCGTGGGTCGCGCTTGAGCAGCTCAGCCTTCTTCAGGACTGGACGCAGATCAGCGTGAGCGGCCGTCAATGCTTTAGCAATGCCAAGCTTGATGGCGTCAACTTGACCAGCGAGGCCGCCGCCTTTGACCAAGATGGTAACGTCGTATTCCTTTTGCTTGCTGACGATAGCTAGCGGGTCGGTTACTTCTGCCAGCAAAGTTTTGTTGCCATCCAAGTACTCAGCGGCTGCTTTGCCGTTGATGGTGATGGTACCCTTGCCAGGAAGCAAGCGAACACTTGCCGAGGCGCTTTTGCGTCGTCCCAAGCCGTAGAAATAGGTATCAGTAGCCATATTACTTTACCTCAACTTTCTCTGGGGTTTGTGCTGTGTGAGCATGCTCGCTGCCAGCAAATACGCGCAGGCGCTTGAGACGTTCTGCTTGCAGTTTATTCTTTGGCAGCATGCCTTTGACAGCTTCTTCAATAATTCGTTCTGGGTGGCGTTCACGCATTTCTTTGAACTGCGTTTCTTTGATGCCGCCTGGGAAACCACTGTGACGGTAGTAGTACTTGTCGGTTTCCTTGTAGCCAGTAACGACGGTGTTTGCGGCGTTGATAACCACGACGTAGTCACCACCATCAACGTGCGGCGTGTAAGTTGGCTTGTACTTACCGGTCAGGTGTTTAGCAATTTCAGTTGCCAAACGTCCCAGTGGCAATTCGCTCGCGTCAAACAATACCCAGCGGCGAGAAACTTCAGATGGTTTTTGTGAATAAGTCTTCATCTTATTTCTCCTTCTTTGGCATTGGTTTGATGTCGTCGACAAACTCGATGATTGCCATTTGTGCGCCGTCGCCAACACGTAGGCGTGTTCGTTCAACGCGAACGTGTCCGCTGGTGCGACCACTCAGCTGCGGGGCAATTTCATCAACCAGTTTGTAAGCAGCAGCGCGGGTGCTGAGTGCCGCGATCACCTGGCGGCGGCTTGCCAAATCGCCCTTCTTCGCCTTGGTGATGATTTTTTCAATGTGGCGCTTCAGATCTTTGGCTTTCGGTAAGGTGGTCTCGATTTTGCCGTGCTCGACCAGGCTGGTTGCCAGGCCCCTCAGCAAGGCTCGCCGTTGATCACGCTCACGGCCGAACTTGCGCCCTTGATATCCGTGTCTATGCATAGTTAAAACTCCAACTCCGCCATCTTGTCGCGTACTTCATCCAGCGCCTTTGAGCCAAAGCCTTTCAATTCTCGCAAATCTTGCTCGGTCAAAGTCACCAGGTCGCGAATGGTGCGAATTTCATTGTTAATCAGCGCGTTCGTCGTGCGGGCGCTTAGGTTTAATTCTTCAATCGACATGTCAAGTTCCGAATCATCCGACTCGTCATTGCCCAGTGCTGGCGCACCAGTCACTACGGTCGAGCCTGCCAGCGCGCTATATTGACTGACGAGAATCGCTGCTGCCTCCTCAAAGGCTTCGCGCGGTGTCATCGTGCCGTCGGTCTCCACCGTCAGCGCCAGCTTCTCGAGGTTGGTCTCGTCGCCAACACGGGTCGAGTCGACCTTGTAGCGAACGCGCAGCACTGGGGTAAAGATAGCGTCGAGCGCGATCATGTCGGAGTGCAATCGATTGGCACTTGACTCTTCAATCGTCTGATAGCCACGGCCAGCTTCTGCCACCAAATCCATGATGACGGTCTTGTTCGGATCATCGATGGTAGCGATGATGTGGTCTGGGTTAACAACTTCTACTTCGCCGTTTGCTTGGATGTCGCCAGCGGTGATAACACCACCAGTTTTCTCCAGACGCAACTCAACTGGCTCGTCAGTGTGAACGCGGAGTCGCACACCCTTTAGGTTCAGCATGATATCGACGACGTCCTCTTTGACGCCCTCGACGGTGGTGAACTCGTGTGTCGCACCCTCGATACGAAAGGCAACGATCGCGCCACCGCGAATGCTCGAGAGCAGCACCCGGCGCAAGGAGTTGCCAAGCGTATTGCCATAGCCGGCGTGCATCGGCTCGATCAGAAAGGTCGCACTGGTCGCGGAAATATCATCAACGCTCGCGAGTGCTGGATTGTAAATTGCTTTTGCCATAATTCTTCCCTAACCCTTCTTTTATCGTGAGTAATACTCAACAATTAATTGCTCGTTGATGTCAGCTTCTGCTTCCTCGCGCTTCGGCAAACCAGTAACTTCAATCTTCAGCTTCTTGCTATCGCTCTTCAGCCAGCTCAGCGGGCCTTGGATTGAATTATTGATCACATCATCAATCCGCGTGAAGTATTCAGATTTGGTGCTCTTTGGACGAACGGTGATGACGTCACCGGCCTTAACACGAATTGATGGAATATCGACGCGGCGGCCGTTTAGTTCGAAGTGCCCGTGGCTGACCAACTGGCGGGCAGCGCGGCGCGATACGGCAAACCCAGAGCGGTAAACTACGTTGTCCAGCCGGCGCTCCAGCAGCTTCAACAGATTCTCGCCCGCCAAACCTTCCTGGGCGCGGGTTGCCTCGTTCATCAGGCGCGCAAATTGCTTTTCAACCAAACCGTAAAGCCGGCGAACCTTTTGCTTTTCGCGCAGCTGCGTAGCATACAGACTTGGCTTACTTTGGCGGCCGTGCGCGTGCTGGCCTGGGATGCCAGATTTTCGCGCCAAAACCTTATGTGCTTTTGGATGAAGCGCATAACCTTCGCGGCGGCTTTGCTTGACAATCGGTGAATTATCTCGTGCCATAATTATGCCCTCCGTGCCTTTCGTGGACGAACACCGCCGTGAGGTACGCCAGTTACGTCCTTAATGCTTTCTACTGAGATGTCGAACGCGCCAACCGCACGAATAGCGGCGTCACGGCCCAAGCCGACACCTTTGACGAAAACGTCAACTGATTTCAAACCATACTGAGTTTTCGCAGCTTCAGCAGCTTTTTCAGCAGCAACCTGTGAAGCATAGGCGGTGCCTTTTTTGCTACCACGGAAACCACATGCACCAGCTGATGAAGCGGTCAACACGTTACCCTTCTTGTCAGAAAAGGTAACAATAGTGTTGTTAAATGTTGCTTGAATATGCAGCTGACCAGCTGGGACTGATCGGCGCTGCTTCTTCTTGGTAGATTTTGCGTCTGCCATTTCTTAGTCCTTTCTTTAGGTCTTACTTGCTGCTTTTGGTTGTGTACCGCCCACGGCGATGGCGCGACCCTTGCGAGTTCGTGCATTCGTACGAGTCCGCTGTCCGCGTGTTGGCAGTCCTGCTTTATGGCGAAGACCGCGATAGGCGTTGATATCCTTCAAGCGCTTAATATTATTCGTCACCAAGCGCTGGAGATCACCTTCGACGGTGTATTCGCTGTCGATAATTTCGCGAATCTTGTTTTCTTCAGCCTCGGTGAGATCTTTCACCCGAGTGGTCGGCTCAATCTTAGCCGCCGCAAGGATGCTCAAAGCGTGCTTCGGCCCAATCCCATAAATATAGGTGAGCGCAATTTGCACCTGCTTCTCTGTTGGGATAACTACCCCAGCAATTCGAGCCATGCTTAACCCTGCCTTTGCTTGTTCTTAGGTTTTCTTTTGTTGATGACGTACAGGCGGCCTTTGCGGCGGACTAGCTTGTCACCTTTCTTGGGATCTTTGTCGATCTTCTTGACACTTGCACGAACTTTCATAAAGTGCTCTGAAATCTCCCTTCCCGAGTAAACCCGAGATTATCGTTAGTATTATGACGAGCGCCGCGTGTTTCTCGCCACGTGCGCTGGTCGCTCCTCCTTGAGGCGAAAGACGATGCGACCCTTTGTGAGATCGTAAGGAGTCATCTCGACTTCCACCCTATCACCAGGCACCAGGCGGATGTAGTTCTTGCGCATCCGTCCCGAAATGTGCGCGATGATACTATGGCCATTCTCCAGTTCCACCCGAAATTGGGTATTAGGCAGTGCTTCCACCACCTTACCAATCATCTTGATGACTTCCTTTTGACTCGCCATAAGTTACAGTTGTCAATTATACCGTATCGCCTCGGCGATTACAAGAGGGACGAGCGTCGTTTTTTCGACTTTTTCTTGGTCAGTTCGTCTGGGTCAAAGTCGTCATAGGTAACCATCAGAGCGCGCGAGTTGAGCTGGCGTAGTGACTCGAGGCCGACTGAGACTACGATGAGCAGCCCGGTACCGCCGATCGACAGGCGTGAGCCACGGATTGCCGCTAGGTGATACATTAAATATTCAGCGACAAACGGCAAGATGGCGATGATACCGAGGACGATTGAGCCGAACAGAATCAAGCGATTAACCGTCCGCGTTAGATATTTCTCGGTTTGCTCACCGGGCCTGACGCCCTCGATAAAGCCGCCCTGCTTTTGCAGATTCTCAGCGATTTCGTTGGCGTTAAAGACGATCCCGGTGTAGAAGTAGGTAAAGGCAATAACCAAGAGGAAATACAGCGTCGGGTAAATGAACGCCTCCCACGTGCTGCCGGTAAAGGAGCCCGGGTTTGGCGCCTGAAACCACGTGATCAGGGTGTTGGCGGTGTTTTGCAGGTTTGGATTGCCTGAGGCCTTCATGACTTGGCCGATGAATTGCGGCAAGCTGAGGAAGGCGACGGCAAAGATGACCGGGATGACGCCAGCAGCGATTAGCTTGACCGGCAGGATGCTCTTGATACCGCCGTAGCTGGAGTTGCCATGAACGCGCTTGGCATAATTGATAGTGATGACGCGCTGGGCCTCGTTAATTTTTACCAAGAAGTAGAGAACGATGAGCGAGGCGATAGCCATGATCACCACCAGCCAAAAGACGGTTGGATTGACCGGCAAGGTAAACCAGTTAAAGACGTTCAGCCCGCCAGCCGCAGTGTTCCCAAGCGACGAAATGAGTGAGCCGAGCATCTGCGGGATCTGGCTGATGATACCAGCGAAAATCAAGATCGAAATACCATTACCGATACCCTGCTCGGTGATCAACTCACCCAGCCACATGAGCAGGACCGACCCGGCTGTCATCGCCGTCACGCCAACTGTCCACTCGAGCATCGTCGGGTCGCTCAGCGTAGTCGTACCACCGGCCAGCACTGTCTGGCGCAAGAGGAAGATAAAGGCGATCGACTGGACGATAGCCAGCGGAATAGTCAGCCGCCGCGTCCACTGCTGGATCTTGCGCCTGCCTGATTCGCCGTCCTTGTGTAGCTCTTCGAGCTTTGGAATGGCCTTGGTGAGTAGCTGGGTGATAATGCTGGCGGTAATGAATGGACTGAGCCCAACGAGCACGAGTGAAAAGCTCGCCAGCGCGCCACCCGAAAGCAAGTTCAAGAACCCGCCGAGGTCGGTCTGCCCCAGCGCTGCTGCCAGTGCCGTCTTCATCTGTGTCGGATTAGCCAGCGGCACCGGAATATGCGCCAGCATTCGATACACCACAATAATCCCCACCACAATGGCCAGGCGTTTCTGCATATCTTTATTTTTCAGCGACCGGAAAATTATTCTCCAATTCATGTTTTAGCCCCTCATAGTCACTAACAATTCTTAACTCTGTTAATTATACATGACCGCGGCCAATATTTCCATACTAAAAACATAAAAGCACATGCGCTATAATTGAATTAATACAATAATGCAAGATTGAGGTGTCATATGCAACAACGTCCCGAAACTCCAGTAACTCCATCGCCAATGCCGCAGCTAAGCCCAGAATTACCGCCACAGTATCCACCAAAGAAAAGTAAGCTATGGCTGTGGATTACGCTGGCGATTGTCGGCGTGTTGGCGATAGTCGGGATTATCATAACAATTATTATTGTGTCGAATAACTCCACTTCTTCAGCTGATACAACAACTTCACGTCAGCGAGCGACCAAGCCTGATAAGAATAATGACAATGAGGAGGATGAAGACAATCAGCAAGGCTCAACTACGAAGGCCACAAAATGCCTAACGTCTGCAGATTTTCGAAGATCTGGCTATACGCACGTAAAGGATGGCTATTTTGTGTTAGAGAACGGCAAACTTAACTTTCGTAGCATTCTCTTTAAGCCAGATTCAACGCAATACCAACGTGGAACTTCCAACGTTGAAATGGCTAAGCTAGGGGTGCTTTACAAATTTAATACTGACAAGCAATTTTCGATTGAACTGGTCCCTAATGAGACGGGTGAGGGATCAAAGCTGGCTTTGGAGCGTGCCGATAAGATTAAGCACGATTTGGTATCTAATGGAATTCCAGAGCGTAAGATTACTGTTTCTGAGCCAATAGTCGCCACCCATGATACTAGCGATGATACGGCCAACAGGCGTGTAACGATTTATTTCGTTGCACCGCAGAAATGTAGCGAAAAGTAATCCGACTCACCAAGATAAAAGAAAATCCCCTTCTCTAACAAAGGGGATTTTATAGTCACCAAAGGAAGATTATTTTTCTTCGGCTTCTTTCATGCTTCGACGCAGTGGCGTTGCGACTTTCTCAAATGAGCCACCAGCTTTTTCAATCGCTTTGACAACTGAAGCGGAAGCAGCTTGTACTTTCAAGTCAACCTTAGCTTTCAATTCGCCGCGGGCGATCACCTTGACCGTGTGGAACGGCGTGGCGATGTAGCCTTCGGTAAACAGCAATGCGTTGTCGACGGTTTTTCCGTCAAAGGCATTCAAGTGGTCGAGGTAAACTACCTGAGCTGGTGTGCGCAGACTCTTGAAACCGCGAGCTTTTGGTACAGCCTGAGCCAGTGGACGCTGACCGCCCTGGAACATAGCGCGAAGCTTTTTACCAGTGCGGGCGTTCTGACCCTTGGTACCGCGACCAGCAGTTTTACCCTGGCCAGCAGCGATACCGCGGCCAACACGCTTTTTATTCTTGTTTGCTGAAACTTGGAGATCGTTGTATTTCATTACTTAGCCTCCTTCTTAGCAGCTTTTTTGACTGGCTGAGCGTTGAGCCACTGTTCTCGTGGAACCAATGATTTCAATGCTTCAATGGTTGCGTAGGCGATGTTCACCTTGTTGGTTGAACCAAGCGACTTGGTGAGCAGATTACGAACACCGGTCACACCGATGATTTGTCGGACAACACCACCAGCGATGATACCAGTACCAGGAGCAGCCGGCTTGATCAGCACGCGAGCGCCTGAGAACTTGACTTCGCTGTCGTGTGGAATGGTCTCGCCGTTGAGCGGCAAAGTGATCAAGTGCTTCTTGGCAACTGAGGTTGCTTTGGCGACCGCAGCTTGCACGTCGGCGCCTTTGGCTACACCGACACCAACCTTGTCCTTGCGGTTACCGACAACCACCAACGCCTTAAAGCGGAAGCGGCGGCCACCCTTCACCACGCGGCTCACGCGGTCAATGTTGATTACCAATTCTTCAAACTCTTTTGGTGCGTCATCACGCACATTTCGCCGGTCATCGCGGCGACCACCACGCGGACTGCGAGGCCGGCGGCCTTCTGCGCGTGGGGTAGTATTTGCAGCTTGTTCTGCCATACTAATCCTCTTTCTCTCCTTCTTCAATTCTAACCTTCAACTCATGCAAAGCACTTCTAGGATCAATCGCCGCTGCAGCCATGGTGTGCAAGAGACCATCAATCTCACGTTCGACGACCTCACTTGGAGATATGCAGAGGCCTTTAAAGTTCTCTGGGTCCCACTTGCGCGGGCCAGTGTAATAACGACGCTCAGTTTCTTTTGGTACATCCTTTACCATACTAGAACTCCAATCCTTCTTGGCGCGCAGCATCAGCCAATGCTTTCAAGCGACCAGCGTACTGGCGGCCATTGCGGTCAAAGACTACTGCGCTAATTTTACTCTTCTTTGCTTTCTTGGCAATTTCCGTACCGATGGCAGCACATTTTTCGCTCATCGTACCTTTTGCTTTGGTGCCAACGGTGGTTGCGGCAGCCAATGTCTTGCCCGCAGTGTCGTCGATCAGCTGAACACTAACGTGCATATTGCTGATGGTGACTGTCAGGCGTGGGCGCTCCGCAGTACCTGAAACCTTGGCACGAACGCGGTTTTTGCGGAGAGCGCGGTTGAGTAATTTCTTATTTTCTGCCATGATTACTTACCTGTCTTTCCTGCTTTGCGCAAAATTTGCTCGTCAGCGTACTTGATACCCTTGCCCTTGTATGGCTCAGGCTTCTTCAGTGCGCGGATTTCCGCAGCAACTTGGCCAACTTGCTGTTTATTGATACCGCTAACGATGATGGTCATCTTTTCGTTGGTAACGGTGATGCCCTCTGGGGCTTTGTATTTGACTGGGTGTGAAAACCCGAGCGCCATTTCCAGCTCATTGTTACTGGAGCTCACGCGGAAACCGACACCATTGACCTCGAGACGTTTCTCGTAGCCTTTGGTAACGCCGATTACCATGTTGTTGATCAGCGCGCGCATCAGACCGTGCTGGGCGCGAGCAGTTTTGGACTCATCCTTCGGATGAACCGTGACTTGTCCGTCTTCGACTTTCACCTCAACTGCTGGCGTGATGAATTGTGTCAATTCACCTTTCGGGCCCTTTACGACCACATCGCCAGAGTCAACCGTGATTGTCACACCGGCCGGAATAACCACCGGCAGTTTTCCGATTCGACTCAGACTCATTACTCACCTTTCGTGTGATTTGATATTAACCCTGGTATTTTAGCATGGATTAGGGGTGAAATGCAAGGTATAAGCTCAGTGATATAACGATTCAACTCTCGGGGACTTTGCCTACTTTTGAGGATCAGTCCCAGCGGCGTTTTTCAAGAAGTCGAACATACGGATGGCCTTAGTGCTGAGTCTCGAGACGGTTTCAATTTTTCCTCCGGCACCCATCAGTTCATCGCGCCATATCTGCTGACGCTCTTTCATATCTGCCTCTAGCCCGTAAAAGCTTTCCAATACCTTTTCTTCCAAACCGCCAATTTCCTGGATAGATATTGTATCAGTTGTAATCTGGATACCCGCTTCATTCAGCTGATCGGAGAGTTCCTCGTTCACAGATTCTGTTAGACCCGATAATACACGTGCAGCCCTCCTAAGTCCGTCAATTGTTTTGGCGGTAGCGGGCTGTGCGTCATTGTAGCCGACAATTCCATGCTCGTAGCTGCGCCCCATTCCCTTACATTTGAACTGACTGAGAGGCATTCCCTCCAGATAGGTGCCGAAGGTTAAGTCATATGTAGCGCCATCTCTATCGTGACTCACATCTACTGACGAACCTGCTACTAGATTAAATTCGCGCACCTCCTTGAGTTCTTCTTTGAGAAGCCTGTATAGGTCATATTGCTTAGCATCTAAGCCTTTGAATACAAGATCATGCTGACCATCTGCACAATAATGGGCGAAGGTATTCTGAAGTGATAGCATATGCTCCGTCGGATCACCATTGATCACATCCAGCTCACGATAAGCTTCGCCTATGGTTGAAAAATCCTCCGAAAGGCCGTATGGTCGAATTTTCTTGGAGTCAAATACCGTTTGCCATAATTCAGTCCGTTTCTGGAAAAGATCATCATAATAGCCATGAATGGCGTTCATTTGATCTGGCGTCAGCATCTTGATGTTTAATCCTGGACCCAATGTATTCACGATAGCAGCGGCACTGAGACGATTTGTCGTATCAGTATGATCAATTGGTCTTTCATGTATCTCAAGACGGCTGTCTTTGTCGTTTGGTTGTGCTAACTCGTGCATGTGCTATTCTCCCAAAGAGTGAAAACTCCACTTTAATACAAATTATCTAGCCTCTCAATTATACTATATGTGTGCCGTATGTCAATATATACACAGTGCCGGTTTATGCTGAAGCTTTACTGACTAACCGCAAATTATTTTGGCAGTTTACTTACCCATAGGCGCGTATCATGAGGCCATCGGAAGTGTGCTAATATATGCTTGTGATCTCAAAATACCTCATCGTAAAAATAAGCTTCGTCGTCTTTTCTGTATCCACGGTGCTACTGTATATTTTGGCGCGCAATGGAACGATGACTGCGGTTTTTGGGCCGATACTAGCTTATGTTGTATACCTGCTCAATTTTGCGCTGCTTATCGCGTCCACACTTTTCTACATCTGGCAGTGCGCTCACAAAGACACGCCGCAGAGGGATCGCTTGGAGGCACTCGAGACATATGCGCGACTAGATAATGATGGCCTGTTGATTAGTGGCGCGGTAACTATTATCGAGATTGAGGCGGACAGCTTTTGGCGGCTCAAGGAATATGGCAAGACGATCACTATACCTATCAACACCATGAATCCGCTGCGCCTGCCACCGGTGGGCACGCGGGCAACATTCGCGCCGATTGGCAATAAAGACAATCGAGTCATCGGCGTGATTACCGAGATAACGAACGGGAGGATAACGGTCACGCCGGCACCGACAACCAAGCCTAGTAGACCGCAACTCACCGCCAAAACCACGACGTCCAACTGAGCGGTATCAGCATGAGCAAGGACGCTATCGCTAGCGTGATGTACGCCCCCAGTGCCGGCCGCGTCAACTGTGGCGTGTCATAATGATACACCCGCCGCAGCTCATAATAATCCCACAAACGCCATGCACAAATCATTAATAAAACGGCAGAAATGAGCGACAGCATCCCACTAAGCTCAAAATGATACGTTTGATTACTAAAGTTAACAACAAACATGAACTCCGCCACCGCCAAACACGACCACCATCGCTTATCTCGTTTTAATCCCATTACCGCTACACAAAATCCCAACGGAATGATCAATCGCACCACCGGCGTGTAGTCAAAAAATAGCTGCGTGTAATATTCAATCGGATATTTATTATTGCCTGCAGCCGCCACCAACGCACCTACGCCATAAAACAATGTTAATAACACGATGGCAAACACAAACAGCCGCAACATATCATTATACAACACATCTCGCAGTGTGATGACGTCAGTTTTAGAAGTAGCGGGAAGCTTCAGAAACGGGATCATTTTTAGCTACCGTTAGTCCGTGGACAGGTCCTTATGATTTTTCATAAGAATATCGTAGTTTGTGAGGTCGGTACGTGTCAAGGCAACGGGGCGTTTAGCCGAGAGACTACTTCTCTTTTACCTCGCACCAGCCGTTGTTACCGTTAGGATAGCAGGTGATATCAAGATCCTTGCCGGTAAATTTTGTAAAGCCAGAATAGCTTACTGTACCCCAATCCTTCTTCGTTCCACCACAACCAACGGAAACTTTTATTTTTTCGCCGATCACGCCCACCATGTCTTTAGCATCAACGACTGACCGGTCGCTAGTCGGGGTAGTTTTCACCCAACCAGATTCTAGTGTTTCCTCATTCGCTCGTTCCACCCAAGCACCGACGAACTCATTACCGTTGGCACAGGTGATTTTCCCGCCGATAGTGACGATGTCTCCTTCTTTCGGCGTAGTCTTTGTCGGACGCGAGGTTGGTTCTGACGGGGACGGCGTCACGGTTTCAGTGACGCGTACGGTTTGCGTCGCCCGTGGCGTCTCGGTCGTTTGCGGATGCCTGTTCGTCGTGGTCACGGTAACAGTCGCTGGGGCTGGCTTGGCGTCCAATCCCGACAGGCCGCAGCCAGAGGCAAACAATGCCACTACGCCCATAAGGCTAGCTAGCGGCCGGTGTAAAACGTTACCAATTTTTTCGCTGATGGTGTCTGGGGATTTACGAGTCATGATTATTCCTTTCTTGTGGTTGATTATCTAATAAGTCGCCGGATATTATAGCCTCGTAAATATGCGCTGCGAGACCGGCTGCAGCAATTTTATCAACCGTGTCTCCCCTATATTTGCTGCCCTGTTTATTAATCTTGTTAACTTCATTACTTATCATGCAACTGACTCTGTGATCTAGCTTCTTTTGAGTAGCGCGTCTCTCTTTTTGGATGTTAGACCACTTAATTTCTCGAGCTGTTTTGAGTCAATCACGCACAGCGCTTAGTCTGGCTATAGTAGGCCTAATTTTAGCTATTTCACAAGGAGACTTGGGATTTTCAAGTATTTTCTCTAGTTTTACTATACTATCATCAATCTCTGCTATCTTGGTATCAATGCGATGTACCTCTTCTAGCTTATTTTTATCGTCGATAATCTCGCCAAGCAGAGCCTCAATTGAAGACTGGGCCTCAGGGTCACGATTCTTTGTACTGCACATATCTTTTATCACTGCTATAGGATGATGCCATAAAATAACCTTACTGGCAAGTAAAACGCTCTTGTGAAATGGCACGTTACCACGAGACAATGATTAGATTTCACATCAGAGGCACAAGAATCCTCCGCCGTGTGCTATAGTAATATCATCATGGATAAGGATTCTATTGAAACGCCGCCAACACCTCAGGGTGCTACACCACCACAGAGTGAAGTGCCGCAATCTCAAGACGAAGCAACGAAACCACAAGACAGCACCACAAAGCGACGATGGCTGGCTCGGTTTGTCGATCGTTTGACGTGGTGGCAGGCGACAGCAATTATCGCCAGTATCTTCGCATTACCACCAGTGGCTGTTGCTGGTGTGATTGATAAGGGAGTGCCGCTTAATGGTTTTTTCGGTATTTATAATGGTTCATCATTTGATACTATTATTTTCATTCTGTGTTTGCTCGTCACACCACCGTTAAGCCCTCTGTGTGCACTGATGTTTGCTACATACTTTGCCACGAGGCGAAAAGACTTAGCCACCCTGAAGCGCATGATGCCAGTCGCGCTAATCGCCTGTATATTTTTAGTTGCCCTGCTGTCTACACTGCTGGGGTCTTAGCTTGTTGTGCCGATGTATTTGATAGACAACTAAAAGCGCCCGGAGATTATTTTCCCCGAGCGCTTTTTATTGCTGACAAAGCGTAATTTAATACACCTTCAGTAGCAATTCACCGCCAAGTTTCGCCTTGGCTGCTTCGGCACCAGTCATGACACCTTTTGAGGTTGAGATGAGTACTAGACCGCGGCCGCTTTTCACCTTTGGAATCTCGCTAGCGCCGACGTAAACACGACGACCTGGCTTTGAGACGCGGGTGATCTCGTTGATGGTGCTGTTGGTACCCTCTTCGTTGATAGTAACAACCAGCACGCCACGAGGCTTGGCGTCCTCTAGCTTAACATCTGCGAGGTAGCCGTTTTTGACTAATTGTTCAGCGATGACTTTTTTCATTTTGCTGGACGGAACACGAACTTCCGTCTTGCCAACCAGTTTCGCATTGCGAATGCGCGTCAGAAGGTCGGCGATTGGGTCTGTAGTTTGCATAGACATTGTCGAATCTCCTTTCCTTCTTACCAACTACTCTTTGTTATGCCTGGGATTTCACCCTTGGCTGCTTTTTCGCGGAAATTGATGCGGCTCAGACCAAACTGGCGCATATAGCCGCGTGGACGGCCGGAAATGCTGTCGCGGTTCTTGTGCCTGGTTGGGCTCGAGTTGCGAGGCAATTTCTGCAAACCGTCGAGGTCGCCAAGTTCTTTCAATTTAGCGCGTTTGGCTGCAAACTTAGCTATCATCTTCAGGCGCTTTTTGTCGCGAGCGACCATTGATTTCTTAGCCATTAATCATTACCTCCGTCTAACTCAACTGTACGCTCATCATCTGGGATGCCCCAACCTTCTTGCTCGGGTGTCCAGTCCTCTGGATCAATCGCACCCCAACCTTCCTGTTCAGGTGTCCAGTCTGCATAGTGTTCACGATTGAGGCTATTAATAGTTTCGCTCATTACCTGACACCTCCTTTCTTCTCAAACGGCATGCCGAACTTCTCGAGCAAGGCCTTTGATGCTTCCTTGCTGCCGTTCTTGATGACAAATGTTACCTGCAACCCGTGCAGAATCTGCGTTTCTTCGAAGGTCAACTCTGGGAAAATTGACTGTTCGATGATGCCCAGGTTGTAGTTACCACCCTTGTCAAATTTCAGGCCAACGCCGTGGAAGTCGCGCACGCGTGGGAGCGCCACGTTGATCAGGCGATCCATGAACTCGTACATCCTGCCGCCGCGCAGCGTGACGCTCACGCCAATTGGCGCACCCATACCTTTACGGATGCTAAAGCCAGCGATTGACTTCTTTGCCTGGCGGGCAACTGGTGCCTGACCGGTGATCTTTGCAACGGTGTTTTTGACAATTTCAAAGTGACGCTTGTCATCTTTCTTTTTGCCGGTGCCAACGCTCACGATGATCTTTTCCAAAGCCGGCACTTGGTGCACGTTCTTTAGATCTAATTCGGCTTGCAGTTCCTTCAGGTATTTCTCCTGGTACAAGGCTTTCAAGCGAGGAGCTGGCACGACAATTTTCTTCTCTGCCATTATTTAATCTCCTTATTTTTTGCTTGGCGAGCGACGCGAGTTTTGCCGCCGTCAGCGTTCTTTACTAAACCAACCCGGCTGGTTTTGCCTGACTTTTCGTCAACAACCAGCGCGACTTTGCTGATGTCCATCGGTACGTGGATATCTTTCTTGCCGCCTTTTGGATTGTACTGGCTTGGCTTGACGTGGCGGTGTCCGACGCCAACACCTTCGACCAAAACGGTTTGATCTTTAGTATTAACTTTCAGGACTTTACCAGTCGTACCCTTGTTTTTACCAGCAATGATTTTTACGGTGTCATCTTTGTGAATACGAGCCATTAGAGTACCTCCGGAGCCAAGCTGATGATCTTCATGTAGCCCATGTCGCGTAGTTCGCGTGGTACTGGGCCGAAGACGCGGGTGGCCTTTGGCTGCTTGTCATCGTTGATAATCACCACGGCGTTGTCATCAAAGCAAATGGTTGAGCCGTCTTTGCGGTGGATTTGGTCGCGGGTGCGAACCACCACAGCTTTAACGACAGATTTCTTTTTGACGTTGCCGGTTGGGCTGGCGTCTTTGACTGAACAGACGATCACGTCACCAACGCGAGCGTAGCGGCGGCGGGTACCACCGAGGACGCGGATGCACAATACTTCTTTGGCACCCGAGTTGTCAGCTACCTTGAGGCGAGATTCTTGTTGGATCATTTGTCATCCTCCTTAGCCTCTTCCTCAGCTTCGCCGGAAACTTCAGCCTTTAGTTTGATAGAACCGCGAGACTTCTCAATCACCTTGACCAGCGTAAAACTCTTGGTCTTGGAAATTGGGCGGGTCTCTTCGATTTGCACCTTGTCGCCTTCGCCTGCTTGATTGGTCTCATCATGAGCAGTGTATTTGCGAGTCACGGTGTACTGTTTGCCGTAGAGCGGATGCGTTTCGCGGCTGGTGACCGTCACGGTGATGGTCTTGTCGCGCTTGGCACTCGTTACGACGCCAATCAGTGTTCGTCGGGCCATTACTTGCTCTCCTTTTCGTTAAGTTGTGTCAGCAGGCGTGCGATATCCTTGCGGAGTGAACGCAGCGCTTTTGGATTAACTAATTCGCCAGCAGCGTGAGAACGTTTTGCCTGAAGCAGGTCATTTCGCTTTTCGGCGAGTTCCTTCTTCAAATCGTCAACGGTCTTTACGACTGCTGCCTTTGCGGTTTTCTTTGCGTCAGCCATTATGCGTCCTCCCGCTTGATGAACTTACATTTGACTGGTAGTTTGTGGCTCGCTAGGCGCATTGCCTCACGGGCTACTTCCTCGGAAACGCCCTGCATTTCAAACATCACCGTGCCGGCCTTGACCTTGGCAACAAAGAACTCTGGATTACCCTTACCACCACCCATCTTCAAACCAAGTGGCTTGCGTGTAACTGGGGTGTGCGGGAAAATCCGGATCCAAATCTTACCACCACGCTTGATGTAGCGGGTCATTGCCTGACGAGCAGACTCGATTTGGCGGGAGTTGATGCGCTCGTTTGATTGTGACTGCAGTGCAAAGTCGCCGAACGCGATGTAATTACCACGGGTTGCTTGACCACGGTTTTTACCGATGCGCACTTTGCGGTGCTTGGTTTTCTTTGGTAACAGCATTTAGCGACTCCTTTCTCCCTTATAAATCCACACTTTCACGCCGATGATACCAGCTGGTGTCTGGGCGCGAGCACAGTGGAAGTCAATATCAGCGCGAAGGGTGTGCAGTGGCACTGAGCCTTCAATCACCTTCTCGCGGCGTGCCATTTCAGCACCGTTCAAACGACCAGCCACCTCGATGCGGATACCTTTGGCACCAGCACTCATGGTGTTTTGCGCGGTCATTTTGGTTGCGCGGCGGAAGTTGATACGGCGTTCCAACTGGCGGGCGATGTTTTCTGCCACCAATTTGGCTGCTAGTTCTGGTCGGCGCACTTCTTCGATGTTGATGCGAACTGCCTGACCGACGATCTTCTCAACTTGCTTTTTCAATTCATTCACGCCCGCACCGCCACGGCCGATCACCACACCAGCTTTCGCCGTGTGAATGGTTACCGTGATTAAGTTGGCACTTCGCTCAATCTCAATGCGATTGATGGTTGGGCGTGAGGCAAATTTCTTCTCAATCAATTCGCGGATTTCGTGATCCTGGCGAATTGCCTCCGCAAACTCTTTCTTATTGGCCGTAAACCAACGAGAGCTCCAGTTCTTGTGAACTTGTAGGCGGAAGTTGATTGGATTCACTTTTTGACCCATTTACTTCTCCTCCTTTTTTGCCGTGGTTTCGGCGGCTTTTTTCGCTGCAGGCTTGGCAGGTTTGGTTTCTGCTTTGACCTTGGTCTCTGGTTTTTTCGCAGGCGCTTTCTTTGGCTTCTCAGTACCAGTTACTTCAACCAAAATATTTGACGTCTTTTTCTGGAACGGCAAGGCACGACCGCGTGACGCTGGCTTAAAGCGGCGCAGACGCGTACCAGTGGTAACGCTCAACGTGGTAATCACCAAGCTTTTAGCGTCCAAACCGTGGTTGTTGATGGCATTTGCCTTGGCGCTGTCGATTGCCTTTTTGACTGGCATAGCAGCGCGTTTTGGCACGTGTTCCAAGATAACCAATGCATCAGCGACGGTGCGGCCGCGTACTAGTGCAGCCACCAAGCTAACCTTGCGTGGTGTTTGGTCAACACCTTTGGCGTAAGCGCGAACAGTATAAGTTGTATCAGCCATGATTACTTCTTATCCTTTCCGCCGTGCTTACGGAACTTACGAGTTGGGCTAAACTCACCGAGTTTGTGGCCAACCATGTTTTCAGTAATCAGCACAGGCACGTGCATCTTACCGTTGTAGACGGCGATGGTTCGACCGACCATTTCTGGGGTGATGGTCGAAGCGCGCGCCCACGTTTTGATAACGGTTCGATCGTCAAGGCTGAGAGCAGCGACTTTTTTCGCAAGCTTCACATCGACGAATGGACCTTTCTTTAATGAACGACTCATCGTGATTTACCTCTTCCTCTTCGCGTCGTGACGCGTGCGTACGATTAATTTATTTGAGCCTTTGCGGCGGCGAGTTCGATAACCCAGCGTCAATTGACCCCATGGCGTACGTGGTGCTTTACCAGTACCGTGGCGACCACCGTCACCACCACCATGCGGGTGATCTGCAGCGTTCATGACGACACCGCGAACCGTTGGGCGAATACCCTTGCGGCGGCGGCGGCCAGCTGAACCGATCTTCACGTTCTGGTGCTGGATGTTACCGACTGTACCGATGGCAGCGGTAGCTTCCAGGCGAACTTTGCGAACTTCACCAGACGGCAATTTGATAGTTGCGTAATTGCCTTCTTTGGCCATCAACTGAGCTTTGGCACCAGCAGCGCGAACCATTTGCGCACCTTTGCCGGCAGTCAGTTCAATAGCATAAATCATCGTACCAACAGGGATAGCAGACAGCGGCAGGCGGTTTGAGGCCTCAATTGGCGCTTCCTCGCCAGTCTGAATCGTCTTGCCCTTGACCATTGAGGTGTCAGCCAATACATAGTGGTACAAATTGTACTGATCCTTCACCCGAGCGATGCGTGCTGAGCGGTTTGGATCGTACTCAATTTCTTCAACCGTCAACGTCAGACCAGCCGGTAAATTGTGGTTCACCAAACGGTAGTGACGGCGAACGCCACCGCCGCGATGACGCACGGTGATGCGGCCTTGGTTGTTGCGGCCGGCATTTTGCTTTTTGGCTTTGATCAGACTTTTGAGCGGTTTTCTTGTCGTGATGTCCGACAAGTCCTGGCTCGTCATGCCGCGACGAGCAGGAGTGGTTGGATTGTAAGCTTTCACTGGCATTACTTGGTCTCCTCCATCTGCTGCTCTACTGCGTCAAACACATCGAGCTTATCGCCATCTTTCAGCGTCACGTAAGCTTTCTTCCAATCCTTGCGCGTGGTCGTGCCAGGATAGCGGTTCTTGCCTCGTGAGAAACGCACAGCTTTGCCGTCTTGGACCAAGGTTTTTACCTTCAGAACAGTAACGTCAAATTGCGCTTCAACCGCTGCTTTGATCTCGTTTTTATTCAGGTTCAGCGGAACGCGGAACACGTACACGCCATTGGCGCTCACGGCGTAGGCTTTCTCGCTAATGCGTGGGATAATTGTCATCTGTTTCATATTACGCTTCCTCCTTACTCAGCCACTCAGTGATTACTGGCAGAGCTTTCGGGGTCATGACAATGGTATCCGCATTCAGAATGTGGTAGACGCTGAGGTAGCTCGCACGAATTACCAATACGTTCTGGATGTTGTTTGTCGCACGCATTAATTCTGGCGTCTTTTCGTCAACGACGATCAGTACGCGGCGCTCAAACTTGTTGTCAGCCAAGAAGGTTGCGACCTCTTTGGTCTTGCCAGTCGTCTTGATGTCTTTGACGACGATCTTCTTCGCTTCATTGGCTACCGTCAAGGCTTGGCGAATTGCCACTTTCTTGGCGGTTTTAGACAATTTTTTGGTGTAGTTTTCGTTGCCGCGCGGGCCAAAGACTACACCACCACCGTGCCAGATTGGGTTACGGGTTGAACCGAAACGTGCCCGGCCAGTTCCCTTTTGCTTCCATGGTTTTTTACCACCACCGGAAACTTCACCGCGCTGCTTGGTGGTTGCGCTTGCTAGGCGGGCGTTTGCCAGGTAGCTGTCATATGCCAATTTCAACAGTTCGTGGTTTGGCACTTCAACAGCGAAAATGTCTTTAGGAAGTTTGGTTGATTCAGCCATTACTTGTTACCTCCTAAAATGATCAGCCCTTTTCGTGGCCCAGGGACAGCGCCCTTCACCCCGATCAGATTGGTCTCTGGGTCAACATATGCCACTTCCAGGTTCTTGACCGTAACACGCTCGTGACCCATGTGGCCAGCCATCGTCTTACCCTTGAACACTTTTTGTGGATACATTGAGCCAATTGAACCTGGCTTACGAGTATTACCTTTACCACCGTGCGTCTTGCGGTGACGCTTAAAGTTGTGGCGTTTAATGGTTCCAGCGAAACCTTTACCTTTGCTGGTTCCGGTCGCATCGACAGAATCGCCGACTTCGAACGCGGAAACGTTGATTTCATCGCCAACTTTGAGACCTTCAGGGATCTCGTCGACGCGGAATTCCCGAATGTGTTTCGGGGTCACTTGGGCTGGCTTGACGTGTCCAGCCACGGCCTTGCTCAGGTTCTTACCCTCTCCATAAGCGACCTGTACCGCATTGTAACCGTCGGTTTCGACAGTCTTCACCTGAGTCACGGTGACAGGGCCGGCTTGGATCAGCGTTACCGGAATGGCTTTGCCGTCTTCAGCCAAGAGCTGGGTCATACCAAGTTTGGTACCGAGAAGTGTTTTCACTTTTCCTCACTCCCACTTAAATACTCCTGATGACGTGCGGTTTCTGGGTTCTGGGTGAGGCGTTCATGACAAGCGCTTTAATCATAACCAGACCTGCTCATTCATCAAGGAGAACAGTTGATATTACGCGTAATAGAAATTACCTTGTGATTGTAGCATATGTGGCGCTCTAAAGTCAACGCTAGAAACACCTCTGGGGAGATAGCTTGGGCACAGTAGTCATACCCTATTTTATTATTTTATAAATAGTGCTACAATGTTAACCTATGACTGTCAATATCTTGCAACGAGCCGGTGAGTTTGCTCGTTTTGTGGGTCAGAATAATCCAGATAAATTACTCGAGGTAAGAAACCCTGCGCGTAGATTACTTTTACAAGGAGCAATGGCTACAAAGTTACTGCCACTATTGTTTGGACGCTACTATAACCGTAAGGATTATTCTCCCATAGAACGCTTCGGTTTGAGTGTTATTGGTCGGGGCCACCACTCTATCGCCGCCCATGATCCCAAGACAGATACAGTGATAAAATTTCATTATCGTCACTCTAATCACACCGAGGCAGAAATGGAGCAGATGGTGCGAGAGCTTGAAGGCAAACAACAAAAATGCTTATCAGCGCTTGGAGCAATCGCGGTCAGTCAAACGTACGAGATAGACAGTTCTCCGTACAATCCATCGCGGCCAATGATTATCGCCCGCCAGCAATTTATACCGACGAAGCGCGCCATAATGTTAGCCGATATACCAAGACAAGGTATAAGGTCTATCCCCGATATCCGAGAGTTTATGGCTGGTAATACAAAAATGCTCTACGGACATAAGGCAGTGGCCGACATATTTGGACACGGGAATCTAGTAGTTAATGATGATAATAAACTTAAACTTGTCGACCCGATACCACTAGTTGCCGAGGAAGCTTCCCAAGCACGATATCACGAGGCAAAAAACATTGTCAAAGAAATGTCCGACGCGTTAGTATGCAACCATTAATATGGCGCGAGCTACCCGCTCAATCCCGATAGCAAGCACTCTGAGGCCACCTACTAAATACCGCCCCGATAAGGAGCGGCATTTTTTAGCATTGTTATCACTACACCCTAGGCATTGCGCTTCTCGATGATCTCCTGCGCCACGTTTGGCGGTACTTCCTCGTACTGTGCTAGCTCCATGGTGCTGGCGGCGCGACCCTGCGACATCGAGCGGATGTCTGAGGTGTAGCCAAACATATTTGCTAGCGGCACAAAGGCCTTGACCAATTTGGCGCCGCCCATCAGATCTTCCATAGCGTCGATACGGCCGCGGCGTGAATTCAGGTCGCCGATGATGTCGCCCATGAACTCTTCTGGGGTGGTGACTTCGACTTTCATGACTGGCTCAAGCAGAATTGGTGTGGCTTGCTTGATACCTTCACGAGCTGCCAACGAACCTGCTAGAGAGAAAGCTAGTTCTGAGGAGTCGACATCGTGGTACGAACCATCATACAGCGTCGCCTTGACATCAACCACTGGATAGCCAGCGATAACGCCGCCCTCCAACGTCTCTTTGATACCCTTCATCACAGCCGGGCGATATTCCTGAGGAACCACACCGCCTTTAATCTCGTCGATAAATTCAAAGCCTTTGCCAGCTTCGTTTGGCTCAAAGCGTACCCAAACGTCACCGTACTGACCGCGACCACCAGACTGCTTGGCGTGCTTACCCTGGACTTCGGCGCGGCCCTTGATTGACTCGCGGAAGGCCACTTGTGGCTCACCGATGTTTGCTTCAACCTTGAACTCGCGCTTCATGCGGTCGATCAAGATATCGAGGTGTAACTCACCCATGCCGGACATGATGGTCTGACCAGTTTCTTCGTCAGTGTGAATACGGAAGGTTGGGTCTTCCTCGGCCAGGCGCTGCAGGGCGAGTGCCATCTTTTCCTGGTCGGCCTTTGACTTTGGCTCAACGGCGATAGAAACTGGCGGCTCTGGGAACTCGATACTTTCCAGGGCAATTGGGTGTGCCGGGTCAGTCAGGGTGTTACCGGTACCGGTGTTCTTCAAACCAACCACCGCAGCGATGTCACCAGCACCAATCTTGTCAATCTCCTCACGCTTGTCAGCGTGCATGCGCACGATACGGCCGATGCGCTCTTTGTCACCAGTGGTGGTATTCAGGACGTAGCTGCCCGAGCTCAAGACGCCGGAGTAGACGCGGATGAAGATCAACTTACCAACAAATGGGTCAGTGGCGATCTTGAACGCCAGGGCGCTCATTGGCTCTTTCTCGTCTGGCTTGCGGCCCACTTCATCACCAGTCTTTGGATTCTTACCCCAAATTTCGTCAACGTCCAATGGGCTTGGTAAGAAGTCAACCATCAAGTCAAGCAGCTTCTCGACGATGACGCCGCGGCCGTCACCGCCAGTCACTAGGTAAAAGTCGCCAGCCAGCACCCGCTTACGCAACGCAGATTTTAGTTCATCAATAGTAATTGCCTCTTCACCCTGGTCGAGGAACTTCATCATCAATTCATCGTCAGCTTCAACGGCATTCTCCACTAGCAGGGCGCGAGCATTCTTCGCCTTCTCCAGCATGTCGGCTGGGATCTCGCCGACCTTTAGCTCATGATCAGTGTAGTCATCGTAGGTGTAAGCTTTCATGTCGATGAGGTCAACCACGCCGTTGATAGTCTTTTCAAAACCAATTGGGATGTGAATCGGAAAGGCTTGTTTACTCAAGCGATTATGAATCGACTCTAGCGATTTCCAAAAGTCGCCGCCGGTCTGGTTGATCTTGTTAACGAAACAGATGCGTGGCACGCCGTATTTGTTAGCCTGGCGCCACACCGTCTCGGACTGAGCCTCGACACCCATTTTGCCGTCGAATACAGTAACAGCGCCATCGAGCACGCGCAGCGAACGCTCCACCTCAGCGGTAAAGTCGATGTGCCCTGGGGTGTCGATGATGTTAATCTTATGGTCTTTCCAGAAGCAGGTCACCGCCGCCGAAGTGATGGTGATGCCGCGCTCCTTTTCTTGCGCCATCCAGTCGGTGGTAGCACCATCGCCATCACCCTTGACCACGCCAATTTTATGCGTCAAACCAGTGCGGTACAAGATGCCCTCAGTGGTCGTCGTTTTACCGGCGTCAATATGGGCAATAATACCAATATTTCTAAAGTTTTGTAATGGAACGTTTGCTGCCATTCTTCTTTCCTTTGTTAAAAATGGTTATTGTTCGAGATTCTCCGGAGCTATTTTTACGCACCAAAAAACTACGCTTGAGCTGTATTATAGCAGACGATCAGCATTTTGTGAATGTGAATGAGCCCTGTCTTACCGTGGAATTTGACTACGACCTGATTGGATCCATTGTATTCCCTTGGCTACAAGCAGGTAATCTCTATTTTGAGCGTCAGACCGACCAAGGAGCGTTGCACGCACCATCATCACCAAAGAATTGTAGCCTTCGGGATCCGTGATAGCCTCTAGGGAGATAGACTGCACATACATCGCACCTTTCGCCTCTAATCCAACCCACCCCTCGTTGCGAAAGGCGGGGCCCATATACGTAACGTCATACGGCATATATGAATCAAGTGAAGCCAGCACCTTGCAATGAATGTTTATCGCCTTAATCACTCGATTGAGGTCTCTATTTGACAATCGCCCAAAAGGAATTTCATCAATCGGAACATCTGCTAGCTCCCTGATCATCCGAGCTGAGTCGATACAATTATTGTTTGGATCAACTGGTCGTATATTATTCAAATAATCAAGGACTTCAGGCGTGTACAGCTGTAAAATAGCCTTGGCCTGTTCAATATCCATCAGCTGCGGAAATTGAATAAGGACATCTAGCGGAACAACATATTGAGTCGTGGTATCCCCTGGTGTTACGCCAAGACCACCAAGTGCAATTTCTGGATCAGACTTGTTCGCGACAATCAGACAACCGGCGCACTGGAGTTTATGATCTTCAATATATACGTATTCTGCTCCGTTTTTGGTGTATTGTTGCACCCATCCGCTTACCGTCATCAGCTGACCTATAAACCCGGCAAATAGTTCTTGGTTAATCTGCACAGTGGCTTCTGGATACTGATGAGGACTGAGCTTTCGAATGTCGGACGTTCGTTCTCGAGCTAGGCGGAGGACAGTGGCAACTTGCTGATTGAAAACAGCCTTATCAAGTAACGCAAGGTTCTCGGGCAGCGGGGCGGCAGATGGGCTAGGCTCAGTCGTCATCCCTTAATCATACGGCGTAAAAGCCGACTGACGCAACCATAACCGTAAAGCTCTTAGCGATAATTCACGCACTGCAGCGGCGTGTCATAATCATTCTCACGCACTAAACTAATGACTTTTTGCAACTCATCTTTCGAGGCGGAAGTGACGCGGACAAGGTCGCCTTGGATTTGCGGCTTGGCTTTGGGCGCGTTAGTACGAATATCGGCGGCAATGCGCTTGGCGGTCGGCTGGTCGAGGCCCTGTTTGAAGGGAATTTCCCACGTGGTTTTGAGATTTGAGGTGACTTTTTCTTTGGCGAGGTCGAGGACCTTGCTCGACTGACCCCGGGCCGCCAGTTTCTTGCGCACGATATCCAGCACCGCATCAACCTGCCAGTCGTTATCGCCGGTGAGCTTGAATCCTTTTTTATCATCCAGCCAGTCAATCCCAGCATTCGTTCCCTTAAAATCGTACCGCCCTTGGATTTCTTTTTCCGCCTGCATGAAAACATTATTTAGCTCGGCTTTGTCAATTTCTGACACGATGTCAAATGAAAAACTTGTCATTTACCCCTCCTCGTTTTCTCCATTATAACAAAAATCGCCCGTTTTTCAGAGCGATTTCTGAGTTTACATTTTCCCGACAATTAGCCGCGAGCAAAGTGCGCAAAGGCGCGGTTGGCTTCGGCCATCTTGTGGGTGTCTTCTTTCTTCTTGAAGGCAGCACCAGCTTCGTTGTAGGCGTCAACGATTTCCAATGCCAAACGCTGCGAGTACGGCATACCCTGTCGAGCACGAGCCGACTGTACTAGCCAGCTAAACGCATAGTGCAACTGCCGATGTCCCTGAACTGGGAACGGGATCTGGTAGTTCGCACCACCGACGCGGCGACTCTTCACTTCAAAGTTTGGGCTAACGTTTTTCAAGGCTTTTTCAAACACTGCCAATGGATCTTCTGAATCCAATTTCTTGGCAGCCGTTTCCAGCGCGGTGTAAACAGCACGTTCAGCCGCTAACTTCTTGCCGTCCAGCATTGACTTATTGATCAAGCGCTGTACTAACACGCTTTGGTAGCGGCGGTCAGGTTGCAATTGGCGTTGTAATTTCTTGGTAACTTTACGAGGCATGATTACTTATCCCCTTTCTTAGTACCGTACTTTGAACGGCCCCGCTTGCGGTTGTTGACACCCTGAAGGTCCAACGCACCGCGGACGATGTGATAACGCACACCTGGAAGGTCAGGCACGCGGCCGCCGCGTATCAAAACCACAGCATGCTCCTGCAAGTTATGGCCTTCACCGCCGATGTAAGCCCAGACTTCGTAGCCGTTGTTTAGTTTCACACGAGCAACTTTACGCAGCGCTGAGTTTGGTTTCTTTGGCGTCTTGGTCGTCACACGCACACACACACCACGCTTGAGCGGTGCATTTTGGTCGTAGTAACGCGTTTTCAGGGCGTTATGAATGCGACCCAGTGCTGGCGACTTGGACTTTTTCTTAGCCGTTTGGCGCGGTTTGCGCACCAACTGGTTGATTGTTGGCATCCAATTTCTCCTTGGTTGATTTACTAATTATGGCGATTCGCCTGGTGGCGTAGAGTGAACTGGCGGCAGCGTTTGCACGCAAAAACTAGCTTCTCTTAGCGCCTACGGCTTGGATTCAGCAACTCCGCCCCGTGTCTATACCTTTTCTGCCGAGCGTGCAGCCTGTACACATTCAAACCACCGCGCACCCCGAAAAGAGGAAACTCTGGGGGTCATTATAACACAGGTTCAGCCGATACTTCAAGTGGCGGCCCTCTTTAGATCTCTTACACGAGGAATACGCCTGCTACACGCCGCGTTGTATCGTATCAGTTGTCGCTATTATTCTGATATCGCACGCCACGTGCATCCATCAGTTTATCAAAGTCAGTACTTATCTCCTCAGTACGAGGTACACGACGCGACGTGTCGATATCAGCCTTGAAGAACTGGACTGTTACCAATGTGTAGCCGGGCTTATGCTCATGCCTATTACCAATATCAACGATTCTGTATGCATTTGCACCACGAGGTTTTATTCTGCGCACCTGATCAAGTGTATAACGCAGAAAGAATTCCTCATCTACCATAAAAGTCTTACATTCCCCAACTGGAGTACATGATTTCACCAGATACTCCATGTCACTAGAGTCCATGTATGGTTTCTTTAGAGAATCTTTTGGATAACGTGTGAACGTCTTTCCTCCAATGTCACCCAGTCGCACAGGCGTAATCACTGACACATTCTCTCCATCAGTCGACCGCATGAACCGTTCTGGGTCTTCAGATAGTATTTCTTCTGCTGTAGGTAGTTTGCCGATACCGGCTTCTATATCTGCTTCTTTTGGCACAGCCACAAAGTTACTAAAGGATCCTGGATCGGCAAAATATGGACTAATCAGCATCTCGTTTCGCCTAGCATACAGTGCTTGAAAATCTCCAATACCAAGTATATGCGCCGCGGCATTCCTCCCTAAAGCAGCAATTCGTTCCATATGTTCTGTATATGATAGATGACGAGGCATTGGTTCGCTTAAATCATGCCCCCTGGTCTCGAAGACAGGTTCAATAATGTGCACAGGATCTCCATATATCAGTCTCCCGGCTCGTCTCAATACGTCTTCTGCTAGGTTTGCCTGCGTACATAGATATCTACATGCCTGCGAGCCCAAACGCATCCTTGTCAGCGGATCACGCATAGCCTGATGTAGGTCGAGTAGCCTCTCACCATTCGCAGCGAGGCATCTCTTCCTTACAAAATTCTCATAGTCTACTTTATCAAGCACGGTTACTTCTGGAATATTGACATCATCCTTATATACCTGCCCAGCCGAGGGAACAAAAGCATCGACATCAATAACCTTCACCTCCCCGTAGTCACCATTTTCTAGACTACGAAACTGCTCCGTACTAATTACCCCTCCTGGGTTTTCTTGAAGATCATGGTCATAGGCCTCCGTGATTCCATCTAACGTAGACAGCGGACCAACACCATGAGCCACGATGATTTTTTGGCGATGATCAGCACCCGTTCCGACATATTCACCACTTGCACTAGTGTAAGCCTGATTCCATGCCCTCATGAGCGGCACTTCATCCCTCCCCATTTTACCGTGATGATTTCCATAGAAAGACTTATGAGCCGCCTCTCTTGCTTCAATGATCTCCGGGAGTGTCGCGATATGCCCTCCTTCACCAGCATACCGCAGGGCGTATTTCCAAGCAGTTTCTATATCCCGATTTCCTGCTGACATCAATGGACGACCGCGTTCTGACATATCTTCTCCTATATTTTTAATAAAATAGTCTACCTATGATAATGCCCACACATTTTATGATTATACATACTTATTGTATTATCGTCAATCTATATAACTAGTCTATCGCTACTGAATACAGCAAAAACCGCCCCGTACCCATCGGAGCGGTTTTCTGAGAAAGGAAGCTAGTTGGCTTATACGGCTACAGCTAATTCCTCTTCCTGACTGTCTGCGAACTCGTCCTCGCTTGGCTCGTCGGTTTCCGTTTCTTCAACGACACCAGTTCCCACTGGGATCTTGCGGCCGATGATGACGTTTTCCTTGAGGCCATGCAAGTGGTCAGCGCGGCCAGATACGGCAGCGTTGATCAGCACGCGAGTGGTGTCCTGGAAGGACGCAGCAGATAGCCATGAGTCGCTCCAGATGGACACCTTGGTGATACCGAGCAGCAACTGAGTGTAACTGATGAGATTTTTACCCTCAGCAGCCAGTTGCTTGTTGGTGTTCACCACCGCAGCCTTAGAGACGATGTCACCAGTCACAAAGTCGCTATCGCCCGCATCTTCGATCTGGACGCGGCTGAACATCTGGCGAACGATGATCTCCAGGTGCTTGTCGGCCACGTCTTGACCCTGAGCGGCGTAAATGCGCAGGACTTCGTTAATGATGTAGCGCTGCGTAGCTTCGACACCCTTGAGACGCATCAAGTCGTGCAGATTCAATGAACCGGCTGTCAAGCGGTCACCAGCCTCAACGACGTCATTAGCCTTAACAACCAACTGCATGGTGCCTGGGATTTCGTAACGAGCTGGTGCGCCGGCTTCAGCGGCGATGACCAAGGTGTCCTCAGCCGCCTCAACCACACCGTCAAATGGTGCGACCAGCGGACGAGTGTCGCCTTCGCCAGTTGCCAATACGTCGCCAGCCTTGACGCTTGAACCGGCCTTGACCACGATGGTTCGGCCGTCTAGCGGCAAGCGCTCAACCTTACCAGATTCTGGGGTAACTTGGACGATGTACTTTTTGCCATCTTCCCAAACGTCAACTAACCCGGCAATTTCCGTAACAAACGCCTGACCCTTTGGTGTACGCGCCTCAAACAATTCTTCAACACGCGGCAGACCCTGGGTGATGTCACCACCGGCCACACCGGAGTTGTGGAAAGTACGCAAGGTCAGCTGAGTACCTGGCTCACCGACTGACTGAGCAGCGATGACACCGACTGGCTGATGATTACCAACCAATTTACCAGTTGACATGTCAACACCGTAGCTGCGCTGCGGGATGCCGTTGAGGTTGTTGGTTGACAGGACTGATTGAATCTTGACGCTCTGGATGCTTTCATCGTCATCAATTGAGTCAGCAATTTCCCGAGTGATCAATTCGTCCTTGTTGATGTGACCCGGAATCGTCTCAGCAGCATACCGACCAGCCAAGCGGTTCGAGAAGTCGATCATCGTTTCCTCAGTTTCTGAGCGGTAGATCGCGTAACCTTCGTCGTCACCTTCAACGTCCTCAACGGTGAAGACGTCCTGTGCCACATCAACTAAACGTCGCGTCAGGTAGCCTGAGTCGGCAGTCTTCAAAGCGGTGTCGATCAGACCCTTACGCGCACCACGGGTCGCCACGAAGGCCTCCAGGCTGGACAAACCACCGGTGTAGGAACTACGGATTGGCAGCTCGATCTCGCGGTTAGCCGCGTCAACCTGGATACCGATCATGGCGCTGGCCAGCTTGACATTGGAGATATCACCACGAGCACCAGAGTTGACCATCATCGAGATACTGGTGTCCATGTGCGCCAGCTGATCCTGGAGGAAGGCCGTAATCTTATTATCCACATTTCGCCAGGCATTCACCGTCAAGTTGTAACGCTCGTCCTCGGTGATCAAACCTTGGTCGAATTGCTCGGAAATCAAGGCCGCCTTGGCGTCACCCTCAGCCACGAACTCAGCGATCTCGTCAAAGTGCACGTAGTCGGTCATACCAGTTGACACGGCCGCGGTTGTCGCGAAGCGGAAAGCCTGACCCTTCATGCGGTCAGCGATTTTGGCAGTTTCCTCGGCACCGTACTTGTTGAAGATCTGTGCCAATACTTTTTTCAGCTGCTTCTTGGTCTGAACGTTGTTGTCGTATGGGAAGTCCTCTGGCAGAATCTCATTAAAGAAGACCCGGCCCAAGGTTGTCTGGCGCAGCTTGCCCTTGGCATAGATGCGAATTGGCGTTTGCAGTTGAATATCACCCTTGTCGTACGCCAGTTCCGCCTCGTAGACCGAGCTAAATGCCTTGACATTATCAGTTTGCGCCTGCGGCTTGTCATAGGTCAGGTAATAGTTACCCAGCACGATGTCCTGCGAGATATGCAGCACCGGCGCACCGTCGGCAGGCTTCAATAGGTTGTTGGTGGCGCTCATCAACTCGCGCGCCTCGGCCTGCGCTTCCTTGGAAAGCGGCAGGTGGACAGCCATCTGGTCACCGTCAAAGTCGGCGTTAAAGCCGGCACAGACCAGCGGGTGAAGCTGAATCGCCTTACCCTCGACGAGGACTGGCTGGAAGGACTGAATTGACAAGCGGTGCAAGCTCGGTGCGCGGTTGAGCAGCACGTACTTGCCCTTGATCGCCTCGTCAAGCGCGTCCCAAACGACCGCCTCACCCGACTCAATCAGGCGAGTTGCTGAGCGGATGTTGTGGGCAAATTCGCCCTTGATCAGCCAGCTGATGACGAACGGCTTGAATAGTTCCAGCGCCATTTGCTTTGGCAGACCGCACTGATTGATCTTTAGCTTCGGGCCGACGACAATGACCGAGCGACCAGAGTAATCGACGCGCTTACCGAGCAGATTCTGGCGGAAGCGGCCTTGCTTGCCTTTGAGCATGTCGCTGATTGACTTGAGGCGACGACGGCTACCAGTCGAGCTGACTGCCCGACCACCACGCGCCGCTGCATTGTCGATCAAGGCATCGACGGCCTCTTGCAGCATGCGTCGTTCATTGCGCTGAATCACTTCTGGTGCATTGAGCTCGACCAGTTTCTTCAGACGATTGTTACGGTTGATGATGCGGCGGTACAGGTCGTTCAGGTCTGAGGTAGCGAATCGACCACCACTGAGGGCCACCATCGGGCGGAGGTCCGGTGGGATGACCGGCAGCACGGTCAGGCAGAGGCTGGATGGCTTGATGCCAGCAGCCTGCATGCTCTCGAGCATCTTTAGGCGCTTGAGCAGTTTCTTCTCACGCTGACCCTTGGCGTGTTCAGCCTCCTCGCTCAGCTGGGCGATCAGTTCTGACAGATCAATCTCATCCAGCAGTGCCTTGAGCGCACTGGCACCCATGCCGACCTCAATCAGCTCATCGTACTCCTCTGGCAGGTTGCGATAATCCGTCTCTGAGATCAGCGCACCCTTGATGAGGCTCTCGAGCTGTGATTTCTTCGTGGTGTACTTATCGTTAAGTTCCTCAACCTCGCGGCTTTGTTCTTTCGCCAGCTGCTTGATATCAGCGCCGTCAGCCTCGGCGAGCTGCTCGTAGCGCATCTTGATCGCCATTCGGCCAGCCTCGGTCTCGGCCTCCAGATCCGCCAGGTATTGGTCGCGCGTGACTTCATCAACCTTGAGAATGACATAGGTCGCAAAGTAAGCGATCCGCTCGATATTACGCACCGTCATCCCGAGGAGCAAGCTCATGGCGCTTGGTGTGCCGCGCATAAACCAGATGTGCGCGACTGGCGCGGCCAGTTGAATGTGGCCCATGCGCTCGCGGCGAACGATTGATTTGGTAACGAGTTCGCCGTTTTTATCGACGGCAGCCTCGCGTGAACGCACGCCCTTGAGCTTGGAATCATGCGGGTTGATGTCCTTGACCGGGCCAAAGATTCGCTCGCAGAACAAACCGTCGCGCTCTGGCTTTTGGGTGCGATAATTGATCGTCTCTGGCTTGAGAACCTCGCCGTGACTCCACTTTAGGATGTCCTCGGCGCTGGCCACCGCTAGGCGCACCGCATCAAAATCGCTAATTCCGGTCGCGTTAAATGAATATTGCGCCATCTTACGCCTCCTCCTTTATTTCTTCTACTTCGTCAATATCTTGTACGCTCATACCGGCCTCGATGTCACCAATGTCGTCTGATTCGTCCAGGTAAACTTGGTCATCGTCATCATCGTCGTCGCTGGCAGTTTGCGGTACGGTCTTGTCGGCTGGGCCGCTGGAGGCAATGACATGCTCAGCGTCAACTACACCGCCCTCGTCAAGCAGGTCAACCCGAAGGCCCAAGCCCTGCAGTTCCTTGACGAGCACGTTGAAGGACTCTGGGAGTTTTGGACCGACGATTGGCTCGTCCTTGATAATGGATTCGTACGCCTTGGCACGACCATAGACGTCGTCAGACTTGATGGTTAGCATTTCCTGCAAGGTTGCGGCGGCGCCGTAGGCTTCCAGTGCCCAGACCTCCATCTCGCCGAAGCGCTGACCACCGTTCTGCGCTTTACCACCGAGCGGCTGCTGAGTGACCATGGTGTACGGGCCAGTTGAGCGGGCGTGAATCTTGTCAGACACCATGTGGTGTAATTTGATCATATGCATCACACCGACTGTGGTGCGCTCCTCAAAGGCTTCACCAGTCCGGCCGTCAAACAATTGACTCTTGCCATCGCGTGCTAGTCCTGCTTTTTCTAGTTCATCAGAAATTGTGGCTGATGGTACACCGTCAAACGACGGCGTTGCCACGCGGTAGCCCAACGCTCGTGCTGCCATACCGAGGTGCGTTTCAAACAGCTGACCGAGGTTCATACGGCTCGGCACACCCAGCGGGTTCAAGATCACGTCAACTGGCGTACCGTCTTCCATGAATGGCATATCCTCGACCGGCAGTACCCGCGCGACCACGCCCTTGTTACCGAAGCGACCAGCCATCTTGTCACCGACACCGATCTTGCGCATCTGCGCCACAAAGATTTGGATTTGCATCAACACGCCGGCCTTGAGCTCGTGGCCATTCTCGCGGCTAAAGATCTTGACACCGACGACCTTGCCGCCACCAGCGTTATTCATCCGCTGTGAGGTATCGCGCACATCCTTGGCTTTTTCACCAAAGATGGCGCGGAGCAGACGCTCCTCAGAGCTGAGTTCCTGCTCACCCTTTGGTGTAATTTTACCAACCAAGACGTCACCAGCCTTAACCTCAGAACCAATTTGGACGATACCGTTTTCGTCCAAGTGGCGCAGGCTATCCTCCGACACATTCGGAATATCGCGGGTGACGATCTCTGGGCCGAGCTTGGTCTCGCGAACCTCCACGTTATAATCCTTGATGTTGATACTGGTCAAGCGATCGTCCTCCACCAAGCGGCGGCTGAGGATAATCGCGTCCTCCATGTTGTAACCGCCCCACGGCATAAAGGCCACCGTCAGGTTTCGTCCCAGCGCGATCTCGCCCTCGGCAATCGACGCACCCTCGACGAGGATATCGCCCTGCTTGACCGCATCGCCACGGGCTACGCGAACCTTTTGGTTGTAGCAGCGATCGTCATTGTTCTTGACGAAGTGTCGCAACGCGTAGACCTTGACGCCATCGGCGTACTTGACATGAATTTCATCAGCATCAGCCCGCACCACTTCACCGTCAGCCTCGGCCTGGATCAGGTGGCCGCTATTCTCGGCTACCGCCTGCTCGATACCGGTACCGACAACCGCTGGCTCTGGTGCGAGCAGCGGCACTGCTTGGCGCTGCATGTTCGAGCCAGTCAAGGCACGGTCAACACGGGTTTTCTCGATAAATGGCACCAGCGCCGCCGTCGAGCCGAGGATCTGCTTGTGAGCAGCATCCATAAAGGTAACTTCTTCGACGTCGACCTGACCTGGCTGGAGAAACTTGCGAGCGCTGACGCGGCTATCGGTGAACGACTTGTCATCATTCAAGCGCGCCCCAGCATCGGCGATAACTTCGCTGGCCTCCTGAGCGGCGTCCAGATAGACCACTTCATCCGTCACCCGACCATCGGTGACGCGCAGGTACGGCGTCTCGATAAAGCCATACTCATTGACCCGTGCGTAGGTCGCGAGGTTCAGCACCAGACCAACGTTGGCGCCCTCTGGCGTTTCCACCGAGCAGATACGGCCGTAATGCGTTGGGTGAGCGTCGCGCACATCAAAGCCGGCGCGCTCGCGGCTCAAACCACCAGGGCCCATCGAGCTCAATCGGCGCTTGTGGCTGAGCTCGGACAGTGGGTTAACCTCATCGAGGAGCTGACTCAGCTGCGAGCTAGTAAAGAACTCGCGCACTGCTGCCACCACTGGTCGTGCATTGATCAATTGACTCGGCGTGACGTTCTCCATGTCGGCCACACTCATCCGGTCCATGGCGTTGCGCTGCATTCTGAGCATACCGACGCGGAACTGACGGGCAATCAGCTCGCCGACCAGCTTGACGCGGCGATTACTCAGCGCATCGATGTCATCAGCTGGCTCTTGGGTATTGTTGAGGCGAATGATCTCGCGGATAATGGCCACCAAGTCACTCATCTGAAAAATACGGTTTTCGGCGGTATTAGCAACGTCGAGACCCAGGCGCTGGTTCATCTTGTATCGGCCGACCCGAGAATAATCAAATCGCTTGAAATCAAAGAACATTCGCTCAATCATCTGGCGCGCATTGTCAACTGTCGCCAAGTCACCCGGCCGCAGGCGACGATAGACTTCGATCAGCGCTTCATTGGCGCCACGCGCAGTGTCTTTTTCAAGCGTTTCTTGGATGTAGCTGGTCTCGCCCGTGTCAATGTCGGCAAACAGTTCGCGAATTTCTGAAGTCTTTGGATGACCCAAAGCCCGCAGCAACGTCGTCACTGGCAATTTGCGGCGACGGTCAATCTTGACATAAATCGTACCATTTGGCGCGGTCTCAAACTCCAGCCAGGCACCACGGCCCGGAATCATCTTGGCGCCGTAATAGTTACGACCAGCCACGGTGTCGGCCGTAAAGAATACACCGGCTGAGCGGATCAACTGGCTGACTACCACGCGCTCCGTACCGTTGATGATAAAGGTACCGCGCTCGGTCATCCATGGATAATCGCCGAGGTAGATTTCTTGTTCCTTGACTTCGCCCGTGACTTTGTTGGTTAGTTCGACGGTTGCATGCAGCGGCGCTTCAAATGTCAAGTTGTTTTCCTTGGCGAACTGATCGGTGGTCTTTGGTTCGTCAAAATGATACCTGCCGAACCGCAGCGCCAACTTCTGACCAGTGTAGTCGTCAATTGGGTTAATTTCTGAAAAGATTTCGCTCAAACCATCCTCGACGAACCAGCGCCACGAGTCCTCTTGGTGAGCGATGAGATTTGGCATGGCGATCGCACTGTCTGTTCTAGTGAAAAAGACGCGCGCGCCACGAGTGGTCTGTTGAGCCACAGGCGTTACTCCTCGCATTGATTATAATTGGTGATCACGGCCGGAAGATCTCTTAGTCTCAGCACGAGCCCGAGGTTTGCCCGCCCATCAAGCTCGCCCCTCGCTAAAACTACACTACTTCACTGTGACACATTATGACGCATGGGGCGACGAATTGCAAGAGAAAAATAATGAAAAATTGACTGTCGTTAAGCAGCGGCTAGCTCTAAACGAAGGCACACTTCACCCAGTAATCTAGCCGCACGCTCACCGTCAGTGATCGTCGCTAACCACTCCCAGCTTCCATCGGTTTGAAGTTGCGCCGTATGTAGTCGATAATCACCAGCGACACCGCCAACCGAGTCACGTTTGACAATACGGCTAACTTGGTGATTTTGCGGATTAATATCTTTGACGTGACCCGGTAGTAGTAGAGCCCGCTCGTCAATATACATACCAAGATATATTAGCTGATTATTTGGCCCAGTCTCATGATTAAGTACTGCACTTACCAGTCCCCGAAACAGATCCCAGCGTTTCATATTTCTAGCCCCATACCGCTCGAGATATATCAGATTATTATCCTGTACATCCGGAATATCTGAGGCCAAGCCTAAGGTGTCGGTTCGACCTACACTTGCTGCCGCCTTGATTGACGCATCTGCGAGCGCAACATAGATACCACCCTCGGCAAGATCGGCTTGCCTCCGAAGTACTTCGGGCGTAAACTGTTCAGATTGATACAATCGCCTTGTCTCGCAAGCGCTGATATCTGGCTTCACATGTACGAGAGACTCAACCCACAAGTGGCGTAGCTCATCACACAATGAATCGGTAATATCACCACCACTTAATCGAACTGTCTCGATCATGTCCTCTCCTGTTTATGAAAATATACTACAAGTATCGAGTAATGCTGTCAAGAATCCGCGCGTGTACTTCCTTCGGCGTGCCGGTGGCTGACAATAGCGGGATATTTCGCTCGGCGGCGATGGCCTCATAGGCGTGGTTAACCCTGTCCTGAAACGACTGCTCACGCGACTCAAATGTATCAGGATGAGTGATGCGCCCGCGCTTCGCGATGCGCTGCTGGCGCTGGGCGTTGCTGAGTGTCAAGACCACCATCGCGTCCGGCTGCAGGTATCGCTCGTCGGTAAATAGCTTCGTCATCCGCATAATCTCCTCCGTGTCCAGCCCGTCGCCATAGCCCTGATAAGCCAGTGTCGAGATGTAATTACGCGCGCTCAGGACGATCTCGCCGCGCTGCAGAGCTGGCTGAATCTTTTCGCGCCACAACTCGCGCCGTGCCGCCGAGAACAACGCTACGTTAATTTCGCTAGAGCGCACTAGGTTTCCATTCTTGACAATACGCCTCAGTTCATTGGCTACGGGCGTCGACTTTTCTGGATCGTCGCTACCTGGCTCTTCGACCATACACACGACATGGCCGCGCGCCCGAAAATAATCCGCCAGCATGGCTACTTGCGTTGACTTGCCGGTGCCGTCGTTGCCTTCGATGACGATGTATTGACCGGGACGACTCATTTGACACCCTCGCCTAGGCCATTAATAATCGCCGGAGCATGACGCCGATCCTTGAACGCTCGCGGCAGCATCGTTTCCGGCCGCCAGCTATGGATAAGCTCGGCGAGGTCGTCGGTGTGCTGGTACTTGCCACTGATGCCGCCGCGCCCATCGGCGTAGCCACCATCCACCGGCCCGGTATGGTGGAAAATTAATTGCCCGATACGCTCGCCAACTGGCAGTACCACGCTTTCGTGCTTGTTTAAATTGTAAATCTCGAGCGTAATCCGATTGATATAACCTGGGTCGATCCAGCCCGCGTCAAAACACACCGCCACACCGTTACGACCCCACGAGCTGCGGCTCTTCACCTCGGCTGCGCCGCCATGCGCCCGAATACCCACAAACTCGTGCGTGTGTGCCAAGATCCGCTCGCCGGGACGCAGCACAATGATCGGATGCTCGTCCGGAATATTACGAAACCGCCTAAAGCCGTTGTGCTCGCACCACTCGGCGTGCGGTATCGCCATCAGCGGCCCCTTGAAATACCGCGCTACCTCCGCTTCGTCGAATGGATTATAGACGCTTGACTGATCGTCAAATTCCTGTTTATAAAAATAATGCCCCAGTGTAAAATCCAAGCTAGCCTCTGACACATTATCTGGGTCAAACGGTGTACAGACGATCGTTCCCTCCTCGATCGCTGCCAAAATTTCCCGGTTTGAATACACGCTCATGCCGCGCCTCCTCTTGTTTATCTTACCTCACTCCCCCGAGTGATTCTATTATGACAACATTTACCCGCTCGGGCAAGCTTTTCGTAAATTTTACATCATGCTAGACTGGGGTTATGGAGAAAGCCATCATCGTTGCTTATGATAAAAATCGCGCCATCGGTCAGGGTGGCGATTTGCCGTGGGGTCGCAGCCTACCGGCGGATCTAGCGAATTTCAAGCGGCTGACCAAAGGTAGCGACGTCATCATGGGCCGAAAAACTTTCGAGTCGATCAGCTGCCGTCCGCTGCCGGAGCGCGAGAATATTGTCATTTCCTCGCGGCCGACGGGTGTTAAGGGCGTGCTGACTGCGGTAAACTTAGAAAGCGCCCTAGCGCTAGCTCGTTACAAAACCTTCATCATCGGTGGGGCGCGGGTGTATAGCGAGGCGCTGAAGACGCCGGAGACCGACACCATTTACGCCACCGAGGTTGACGCGTCATTCCCGGATGCCGACACCTTTTTCCCAGAGCTTGACATGACCGCTTGGCAGGAGGTGAGCCGCGTCCATCACCCCGCGGACACCGAGAATAAGTACGGCTTTGATTTTGTGACGTATCGTAGAATAATTTAGCTGGGATCAACTCCGAACACCTTTGGATAATTTAGTACGCCAACAAATTGTCCGAACACATTACACCGCAATCGGCGCCTTGATCGGTGGATGGTGTTCATACCCCTCTAGGCGAATATCATCAATGGTAAAATCGTCAATATTCTTGATGTCTGGATTCAGCCACAGTTTCGGCAGCGGCAGCGGACGGCGCGACAGTTGCTCGTCAACCTGCTGGCGGTGATTGTTATAAATATGCGCGCTATTCAGGGTGTGAACGAACTCGCCCGGCTGCTTGTCGGTCACTTGGGCGATCATGCTGAGCAGCAGCGCGTAGCTGGCGATATTAAACGGCACGCCCAGGAACATGTCCGCCGAACGCTGCGTCAGTGCCAAATCCAACTTATCTTTCTCGCCATTTTCACCCGGCCGCACATTGAACTGGAACATGGTGTGGCACGGCGGCAGCCCACCAGCTCGGGCGATATCGTCAATTTCCGCCACGTTCCAGGCGCTGACGATGTTGCGCCGCGATGTCGGATTATTCTGTATCATGTCAATAGCGTTTTGGATTTGGTCAATCGTTCCGCCCTTGCTGTCGGGCCATTTCCGCCACTGCACGCCGTAGACTGGTCCCAAGTTACCCCACGTTTCAGCAAACGTGTGATCAGTCGCGATTTTACCGATAAACTCCTTCATGCCAGCGCGCCACTCCTCACCGTTAATCTCTGGAATGCTCTGGTCAGTTTTCTCCAAATAATTCTTATACGGCCACTCGTCCCAAATATGCACGCCGTTTTGTGCCAAATATTCAATGTTGCCGGTGCCTTTGAGAAACCACAGCAGCTCGTGCGCCACGCTAGTAAAGTACAGTTTCTTGGTAGTCATAGCCGGAAACCCGTTCGCCAAATCATACCGCGTTTGCACGCCAAACACTTCCGTCATGCCCGTGCCGGTGCGATCGCCTTTTTTCACGCCATTATCACGGACATGCCGCAGGGCGTCTAAATATTGCCTCATACTTCCCTCCTTGCCTCTCCTTAATTATGGCAAGATTCCATCGTAACCACAAGGTAGTTTTAACAACGTCACGGCCGTGTTCAATGTATTTACGGCCCGCGAGCACGAGACTTCTTGCGGCCTACGCCAGCTTGCTCAGCACCTTATCCACCAGCCCATACTGCACCGCCTCCTGAGGGCTCATCCAGTAGTCGCGTTCCATGTCGGCCTTGACCTTAGAGAGCTTCTGGCCAGTGTTTTTGGCCATGATTTTGGCAAGCATCTCCTTCACTTCCAGCGTTTCTTTCAGGTCGATTTCCATGTCAGTCACCTTGCCGCGCGTGCCGCTTGACGGCTGATGGATCATCACCTTGGCGTGTGGCAGACAAAACCGCTTGCCTTTGGCACCCGAGCTGAGCAGAAACGCACCCATGCTGGCCTGCAAGCCAATACCATAGGTCGCCACGTCCGGCTTGATAAAATTCATGGTATCGTAGATCGCCATGCCGTCATAGACGCTGCCGCCCGGGCTATTGATATAGAGCGAGATGTCCGCCTGCGGGTCAACGTACGCCAGATGTAGCAGCTGCGCCACCACGCTGTTAGCGGTATGTTCGTTAACCTCCTCGCCGAGGAAAATAATCCGCTCATTGAGCAGCCGCGAATAAATATCAAACGCCCGCTCGCCGTCGGCTGA
Source organism: Candidatus Saccharibacteria bacterium oral taxon 488 (assembly GCA_010202845.1). NCBI lineage: Bacteria > Candidatus Saccharimonadota > Candidatus Saccharibacteria bacterium oral taxon 488. The sequence continues at coordinate 452,723 of CP047921.1, forward strand.
CTTTTCGATGACGGTGGGGATGAGATACGATGTTGTTTTCTGCATACACAACATTATATAAGCCGAGCTTGCTACTGTAAAGGATGGCCCGTTAATCTATATATTGAGACTTTTTATCAACCGCTCTTGCCCCGCACGTATTAGCTCCTGAGCCTCCTCTGTATGGAGCGGCACTAAGCGGACGTAGACCTGGCCCGATTGCTGTCCAGCGGCGACCAATATACCGAGCTGTTCATCAATATACGCAACGTGTTCAAAGCTATTCTCGCTATATTTAATACTCTCATCCCATATACTTGGATTTAATATGGCGCTATCACGCCCTCCTGACCATGTCGCAAAGACGCCCATCCGGTCAATAGGGTTACTCCACTGCTTTGAGCGGACTATTGGGCCAATGAAAAGTGTATCTGTATTCGGAGCTATTTGGCGTAGTATATGATCCTCTGGGATGTCTATCGTAATACCGGCTCGGTCAGGCCCGCCATAGTTAATGGGTATCTGGCCTGTGCCCATCGACGGCATTGTGATATGGCGAATTGACAGCGTTGGATCGAGAAAGGCAAGCTCAGGGGAAGAGAACATTGGTATCGTTGGATCTACCATGGAATCAAATAATGCACTATTTCCCATGACGCTATATCGTGAAGCATAGGGATTTGGTTTTCCACTGTCATCCTTCTCCAGACCATACCCCGCGGCGATAATGTCCTGAATAGGAGCAACATGGGGACTATGGCGCCAATCTTTTACCTCCTTATCACCATCTTGCCTTACCCACGACTGCAGGGCCCAGGCATGACCAAGACCGCGCTTGACACCCTCTGGAGCAAGCATATGTCCTAATTCGTGTGCAATCGTACCAATGGACACGCCACCCACGTCGCGCACAAATGCAACTGGAGGATATTTATCGTCGTACACGGTTAGACCAGCGTAGTAGTCCTTTTCTGTATCAGCAGAATCGACGATAACCAGTGCCATATCACTTTCTTCACGAGCATGAGCCTGGCCAATCAGTTGAAGCAGACGCTGACTATAGGCAGGTTGTTTACCATCCTCAGTTATTCGTGTTGTATCAGGCGAGTGACCATCCCGGGTGAACCGCACATTAAGGTATAGATGGCTAGTCGTTAGCGCGATACGCCCAAGAGCATCTCGTACCCCAGAACTAATTTTTTCAATGCCTTGATGCGGCTCGGCGTTTTCTGGCAATAATTGCACGACGACAACACTTAGCGAGCCCAGCGGCGGAGCTTTTCGCTCGTTATTGTGCTGTATCGGTATATTTTGACCTTGTTCTGATCCTAGATTTTTTATAGCCTCACCGATAAGAGTTCCAGCGCCCAAGCATCCAGCACCAAGCGCCATACCTCCCAAAAAACTGCGACGGCTAACCTTCTTGCCGCTCCCGTCTGTCTCTTGGAAATGCCCAGACTCCAACTCTGGACGCTCAGACTTTGAGGATTCACACATATTTTGCCATTATACCAACTACTTGTAAGTTTGTCAATAAAACAGGGGCGGCCCTTTTGCCATCCCCTGCTTCAGATTATTTTATTGCTTTGCCGTCGCTATTTACTATTCAGCTCAACCAGCTTGTCGATCGTCTTGTCGGTGATCATCCGATTGGCGATGTCACGGTGGACGTTTGGATCATCGAACCGGGCAGCCAGCTTGGCATCCTTGCCGTATTGCTGCTTAAAGGTGGAAATTTGCCTATCAAGCTCCTCGCGGCCAACCTCTACGCCCAGCTCCTTCGATAGCTCAGCCAGCACCAAGCCAGCCTTGACCCGCTTTTCAGCCGCCAGGCGAGCCTCTTTTTTCTGCCAATCGGCTTTATCCTTGAAGCCTTGCGTCTTTAGATACGAGTCCATTGTCAGGCCGCGATATGACAAATTCTGCATCAGATCTTGTTCAATTGACCGCAGCTGATCGTCGATCAATAGCTCTGGCAGCGCCACCTTGGAGCTATCCGCCAATTCCGCCACCAGCTCATCCTTGAGCTTCTCCTTGGCCTCGCGCTCTTTTTGCGCAGTAATCTCGCGCTTGATGTCCGCCTTGAGCTCTTTGATGTCGGTGAACGGGCCGCATTTGGCGGCAAATTCATCATTGAGTTCCGGTAACTTCAGCTCATTTACTTTGTGCAGCGTCACACTAAACACTACCTTGGCACCGGCCAGATTTTCAGCATGGTAATCCTTCGGAAATTCGAGATCAAGCTCAAATGTCTCGCCGGCCTTGTGACCAACCACGCCCTCTTCAAAACCGGGGATAAACTGACCACCGCCCAGCTTCAGGGCAAAATCCTTGGCCGAACCGCCGTCAAACGCCACACCGTCTTTCTTGCCAACAAAGTCAATAATCGCCTCGTCACCTTCTCGAGCTGCACGCTTGACCTCGGTCTTATCGACAAAATTCTGCTGCATCCGTTCGATAATTTCATCAACGTCTTTGGCCTCAACCTTGACGGCCTGAGGCTTGGCCTTGAGCTTTTTGTAATCGCCTAACTTGACCGGCGGCACAACAGTCGCCTCGGCGGTAAACTCAACTTCTTGATTGGGGACAAATTTCTTGACCTCAACGCTCGGCCGCTCCAGCGCCTGTAATTTCTCGTTCATAAAGGCCTCAGCGACCGCTTTGGACAGGGCGTTGTCTAGCACCTGCTCCTGGAGTGCCATTGGATTGACGTGCTTGGCAGCCACGCTGATCGGCACTTTGCCCTTACGAAATCCCGGCACCTTGAGGTCGCGCGCCATCTTGGTCAGCGCCACCTGCTCGGCCGCATTCAGCTCGTCTGCCCCGAGCGTAATTGTCAAACAAACGTTAGTATCTGATAGTTTCTTTACGGTAGTCTTCATAACTACTTATTATAACAGGGGTGGCACTAAATCTCAAACGCCGCGTCGTCATCACCGTCATAGCGCCGATCTTTGACCACGCTGATCATTCGCTCGAGGCTGACTTTTTGCTCGGTTGACTCGATGAGGTTTTTGATCGTGTAGACACCCGAAGCGATCTCTTCCTCGCCGACAAACGCTACGAATGGGATGTTCTTTTTGAGCGCGGTTTTCAGCTGCTTGTCTAACTTGCGCCCGCTGAAATCTAACTCGGCCCGCACCCCCTCGCTCCGCAGCGTCCGCGCCAAAGCATCTGCACCACCTAGCGATGCCGCGTCCACCGCGATGATGTACACATCGGTGTGCGTCGTTAGTTTTGGTAGTAACTCGTGCACCTCAAGGAACTGCTGCATCGTCGTCGCACCGAGCCCCACGCCGACCGTAGCGACCGGCTCGACACCAAACAGCCCGACCAGCCCATCATAGCGCCCGCCGCCGAATAGCGCTCGATTGTTCTCCGGCGAATTATCAAAAAACTCAAACACCGTACCAGTATAATAATCCAGTCCGCGCATCAGCGTCACGTCGAACATCGCATTGCCAATGCCCTTCTGACGCAGCAGGGTCATCACCTGGCGAAGCTGCTGGACATTCGGACTATCCGCTAGCTCCTCCGGCAGATCGTCAACGCTGCGCATACTAATTAGCTGCGCCAACTTTGGCAGGCCCGCCTTGGCCTCTTCTGAGCCAAAAATCTCGATAGCTTGCTCGCGGAAAGCTTCTGGCGAAATCTTATTCTTTCGATCAAGCAGCCGCGTCATCATCTGTGCGCCGATCACATCAAGGCTGAGAAACCCGCTCATCAGCTGATTGATCAACTGGCGATTATTCACCCGCACCGTAAACATGTCTTCGCGCGCGCCAAAGTTCATGATGCTATGGTAGCCAAACTCGATAATCTCCGCATCCGCCCACGGCCCCTCCGCGCCAAACAAATCAGCATTCAGCTGCCAAAACTCGCGCTCTCGACCACGCTGCGGCCGCTCATAGCGCATAAAATTAGCGATAGAATACAGCCGGGCCGGCATGGGTAATTCCTGACGCCGACTGGCCACCATACGGGAAATCGACGGCGTCATCTCTGGGCGAATTGCCACCTGACGACCACCACGATCAGTGAACAAGTACGTCTGCTCGCCCGCTAATTCCTGCCCCGACTTGGCGGTATAAATATCCAGCGGCTCAAGCAAGGGTGCGCTGTATTCCTCGTACCCAAAACTCTGCGCCGTGGCGTGCCACACCTTGAAAATATAGTTTTGTAGGCGCTTGTCCTCCGGGAAATAATCGCGCGCGCCCTTGTAACTCTGAGTTGATAAATTGCTCATGGTTGCTTTTATTGTGGCACAATGGGGCAAATTTTTCAATAATAAAGGCGGGTGAGGGGTTGAAGCATATCAACCGAGCACATGCTGTTGCAGCCAGCAATACATCGCCACAGTCGCTGCCGCGCCAACATTGATGGAGCGGGTCGAGCCGAATTGCTCGATGGCGACAATTTTATCTGCCGCCTGCACCATCTCCTCGGAGATTCCCGGACCCTCTTGGCCAAACACCAGCACCGCGCGCTTTGGTAGGGTCGTCTCCGCCATATTGACGCTGCTCGGGATATTGTCAATCGCGATAATTTCTCTGTTTTCAGCCCGCATTAGCTCGACAAACTCCGCTGTCGAACCGACATAATGCACATGCAAATATTTATCCGTCATCATGGCGCCGCGCTTGTTCCATTGCCGCCTGCCAATCACATAAATCTGCCGCACGCCAAACGCATTAGCGCTCCGGACAATCGTTCCCATATTAAAATCCCGCTCGGTGTTCTCCAGAGCAATCACCAAGCCGTGGTCCTTGGCGTCTAGCTCCTTTACAATCTCCGCCTCGCTGCGACCTTTGAATTTGTCAATCACATTTCGTGTGTCTTGCATCTCTGTTATTTTAGCAAATGGGGATGAAAAAACAGAAAAACTTGACAAAAATCATTGACATTTTTTCATATAAGTGATATATATATCAGCTTTTGTTGACATAAATTTGACTTATTGTCCAAAGGCGTTCATTGACAAGCAGACGACACAAGGTGAGATTTTGCTTCTTTTATGGTAAGAGGCGCGAAACCTCATCTTGTGTGTTATAGGATTGCACACGTCCATTTATTGGATGGCATGTCGCCAAAGATGCGGAGAAAGAGCTACCATGACTCACATGGTTAACATCGAAGGTATTTCACTGGCAGAAGTTCTCGCGAGGCTTTTTAACAATTCCAGGCCCGTTGGTATGGGTATCTTCGCAGCTGCGCATGGCCCTCAAGAATTGAGCGTCGAGATGGCGCAGTCGATCATCGACGAAAAAAAGAGGAGGGGTGGGAATATCTCCTTCGACTACCTCTTCGGGAGACCGTTGAAGGTGCTCCTCTCAACCGACCGAGAGCTGGACCCCCGGCTCTACGATCGGGACAACGGAGGCCCGGGGACGGCGGCGCGGCTCATTAGTGAGTTGCGCAGGGCCAAAGGCCTGACTTAGTACCAGGCCAAGCATGACAAGTGAGCGGCGGAACACACGTTGTCTCACCTAAGACAACCCTATCCCGTCTGCTTGTCATGCTTACCATATATCTGCATAATACCCCGAGGAGACATCCTCAGTTTTTATAGTCAAACAATATAAAACGATGAGCGCTGACTCATCGTATGATTTCTGGTGCGGATGAAAGGACTTGAACCTTCACGTACTTGCGTACACTAGCACCTGAAGCTAGCGCGTCTACCAATTCCGCCACATCCGCGTGACTACCGAGTATTATACACGACCGGCCGCTCCTCCGCAAGGAGATTTCCCAGCCGTTTCAGCCCGCCAGCCGGCACCAAGCATTTAATTCTTCTGCCAGTTGTTTCATCGGCACAGCAGTCTTGATACCCGGCGCGAGGATGCCTTTTGGATCAAAGATATGCTTGATTTTTGCATACAGGTCACGCTCCTCGGGCGTCAGTGTTGGCTGAACAAATGCCGCCTTGAGCCGGCCCTCGCCGCCAAATCCCGCGAACGACCCTTCGTGGCTAGTCACGATCCGCATCATGTCCGAGCAGAGTTTGAGGATACGTTGGCGGTCACTGACCTTTTTGCTCGAGAACACCGGATAACTATTGATCATGCCAGTCGTCGCGTCGATAAACAGCGGCATGGCCACGCTGTATTCTTTTTCAAGCGCGCGCATCGACTTGATAAAGCCGTCCAGCTGCACGCCCGGCAGCCACATCCCAGAGAATACCTGCGGCATGACACCGTGCTCATCCGTTGGATGCTCCGCCAAGGTCAGCACTGAATGTAGCGTAAACGCTTCTTTCATTTCCACGTCGCGTAGCTCAACCTGCACAGCCGTGCCACCGCGAAGCGCACGTAGTAACTTCTTGGCAGCCTTGCTACGCGCGCGGTCCGAAAACGCGTGAAAGAGCGCCACTACCACGCCACCGCGATAGCATTCTTTTGGCGCCCATGCTAGTTTTTTACCCTGGGCTGCCGCCCGCGAGAAGAGCCGCCCGTCGATCAGCTCGACTGTCGAGGCGCCCGCTTGCAGGGCCGTGTCAACCGCCGCCTGCGCTGCATTCATTGAACTATACGCGGCACTTACCACGGCTAGTTCTGGATGGATGAAGTCAGCTTTCATAATTAGCTCGCCGATGATACCGAGGCTGCCTTGAGCGCCGACAAACAGCGGCGTGAGGTCAAACGAGCCGTCGCGCTGCCGCACCTGAGCGATGCTCGAAAAGCCGGCCATCTCTGGCGCACTAGCATCAATCCGAGCGATCAGCGCTTCATTATCGGTTATCAAATTATCCAGCTGACGGTATAATTCGCCCTCAAATGTCGCCAGACCCTTCTTCTTGCTCAGTTCACGCTTCGACAGCCGACCGGTCTGTACAATATCGCCACTTGATAGAACAACTTCCATCTGGTGAATCGACTGGCTCAATAGACCATACGCCGAGGACAGCATGCCAGCCGCTTCAGTACTAATTGCGCCGCCAATCGTCCCGTCCTCACCCGTCAATGAAATCTCCGGCAGACCCAAACCTTTATGCGTTGACAGAACCACTTGCGCCGCTCTGTGAGAAATACCCGACTGGAGGTGAATCAGCTGCTGCTTAGCATCAATTCCGACGACATTATGCATGTGTGCCGCCATGTCAATGGCGATGCCACGCCCAATCGCCGCACCCGTACTGTCCGTGCCGCATCCGCGCGCATACACCGGCAGGACGTGGCCCTTCTCCGCCAGTTGCGAACAAAACCGCAAAATCTTGCGCACATCACTCGTATCTGCTACTCGTGCGATCAACTCCGGCCGGCGCGCAAGCACGCTCCCGTCCCGCTGCGCATCCGCCAGAGCACCGTCATGCGTCACCACTTCACCCGTCAGATGTTCATTCAAATACGTCGCAACCTTATTCATAGTCCCCCTTTTTCTATTAATTTCATGATAGCACGGTCGAGGTGGAGCGTAAAGTGTATTGCCTGGGCGCGGCGGGTCATGTATAATTAAGGGGTGGATGCGCCTGACAACATGACGCACCTCCTTGACAAGTAGTTATGCGGATGTGGTGGAATTGGTAGACACGCATGCCTTAGGAGCATGTGCCTCACGGCGTGAAGGTTCAAGTCCTTTCATCCGCACCAAGGTTTTATTTTATGGGAGATTAGCTCAGTTGGCTAGAGCGCACGATTCACATTCGTGAGGTCACAGGTTCGAGCCCTGTATTTCCCACCATCATTGCATTTTTGTAAAATATATGATATAATAAAAAGCGTAGTATTTAATAATCTACACTTTTTATTATGCCAGAGAAAATTACTGCAGAAATCGGTGTTTTTGATATTCCGCGATCCGAAGAAGAAAACTATAACCAGCCCATAGGCCTGGCAATCTGTGGCGGCACGAAGGACATAGCTAGGGTTACTATTGCTCTTGCCAACCACGGGCATCACAGCGACCTATATTCGCAACTACTAGAAGAGATAACCAACAAAGAGAGAATGCCTGGGCTGTATTTTAATGGAGTGGACGCTTACAGATTTTTGAATAACACAGATAAACTACCGACAGTAAATTATATAGACAGAGGCGATAGTTATCGAAAAATAGCAGCCCAAGCGCTATATACAGCCTTCATGACCCAGTCCCACCTTTATATACCGGCTGACAATTCATTACGCTCTCTGCGGATTAGACGTAACCAGCTAGAAAAGGCAGTTTTTCAGACCTTGACTTAATATGTGGTATAATTAACGAGAATAAGGAGGTCTGTGATTAACATCAGACCATATTTTTATGAAAGACGCTAGCAAGATTCGAAATATTGCCATTATTGCCCACGTCGATCACGGCAAGACGACCATGGTTGACGGGCTGCTCAAACAGTCGCGTACATTCCGCGACAATCAGGCTGAGATGAGCCAAGAATTGATCATGGATTCGGGCGATCAGGAACACGAACGCGGTATCACCATCACCGCCAAACAGACCTCGATTTTTTACGGTGATTATAAAATCAACATCATCGACACGCCGGGACATGCGGACTTTTCGGGCGAGGTCGAGAGGACATTGCAGATGGCGGATGGTGTCTTGCTGATCGTTGATGCGCAGGAAGGGCCGATGCCGCAGACTAAGTTTGTGCTGAGTAAGGCGCTAGAGCTGGGCTTGAAGCCAGTGGTGGTGATTAATAAAATTGATAAGCCAGCCAGGCGAATCGCCGAGGTTGAAGATGAACTGAGCGATCTGTTTCTGGAGCTAGCAACCGATGATAGCCAGCTACACTATCCGATTTATTATGCGATCGGGCGCGATGGCAAAGCGTGGAAGGAGATTCCTACCGACCCGACTGAAGACGCCGACCTCACACCGATTTTTGAAGCGATTATCAACGATATCCCGGCGCCGAGCGTCACGGCTGATGGCGGTTTTCAGATGCTGGTAACCAGCCTGCAGTACGACACCTTCCAGGGTAAATATGCCATCGGGCGGATCGCTCGTGGGTCGGTTAAGCGCGGCCTAGCGGTTAGTTTACTAAAGCACGGCGAGGTGTCAGGCTCAGCGCGAATTGAGAAAGTTTTTGGCTACCGCGGACTGAACCGCGAAGAGCTTGACGAGGCGTTTGCTGGCGACATTGTGGCATTGGTCGGCGTCAGTGAAGCGCACATTGGCGATACGATTGCCGACAAAGAACAGCCCGAAGCCTTACCGGCGATTGCTATTGAAGCGCCGACATTGAGCATGTACCTCGGCCCGAATACCAGCCCGATGAAAGGGCGCGAGGGCGAATTTACCACCTCGCGGCAAATTGGCGACCGATTGCGGCGAGAACTGGAAACCAACGTAGCACTGCGCGTTGAAGAAAACGGGATCGGCTTTACGGTGTCTGGCCGCGGCGAGCTGCACCTCAGCGTCTTGATCGAGACCATGCGGCGCGAAGGCTTTGAGTTCGAAGTTGGCCGCCCGCAAGTGGTCACCATCACCGAGGACGGCGTCGAAAAAGAGCCAATTGAAGAACTGCAAATCGAAATTAGCAGCGAATTTATCGGCGCGATTAGCCAAGAATTGGGTGCACGCCACGCTGAAATGAAATCGCAAGAAACCACCGCCAGCGGCGCTACCCGCATCACCTATGTGCTGCCGACGAGAGCATTGATCGGCCTGCGAAACGTACTCTTGACCGCCACCAAAGGCACGGTGATTATGAATTCCCTGCCGCATGGCTATCAACCGCTGGACGGCAAATTGCCGAAAACCCGCGGCGGCGTGCTCATCGCCTTTGAGGCTGGCACCACCACGCCGTATGCTCTACAGGCGGCCGAAGCTCGTGGCGAACTCTTGGTCGGACCTGGCACGGAAGTGTACGCTGGGATGATCGTCGGTATTTATAATCGCCAAGAAGACATTGAGATTAACGTCTGTAAGGCTAAGCATCTAACCAACATGCGTTCCAAATCGTCCGACGGCACGGTACAGCTGACACCATTTACCCAGTTTAGCCTGGAGCAATGCATCGACTTCATCGAGGACGACGAACTGCTGGAGGTGACGCCAAAATCCTTGCGCCTGCGTAAACGCTACCTTGACGCTAATGAGCGAAAGCGCGCCAACAAGCGGTAGGCCCCGCCCCGATAAACTCCCGACTGACAGAATACATAAGAAACTTAACGTTACTATAGATTATCCCACGGTAACACGCTATACTTAACCATATGCTTCCCAAAAAAACCACAACAATTATCAAGCGCACGTTAGCCCGCACCGCCCAGCGCATCACACCAATCGACCGCAAAGATCCCGACGAAAAGCTCGGGCAGTTGTTTCATGAGGTGCAGTCACACCGCGTGTTTGCCGATGGTAAAACTTTCGTCGATCTCGTGCCGCGAAAGCGCGCCACCCGCATCCTCCAAGAGTATCGCCTGGCCCGACGTGATCCCAACTTTCGGCTGGATGAATTTGTGAAGCTACATTTTTATGAATTTGAATCGCCGATCAAAAAGGTGAGCTTTGTCCAGGCTGACTCCGCCAGGCAGCACGTCACCAACCTTTGGCCGCTGCTCATCCGCCGCGCCCACAAGTCGAAGGGTTCGCTGATCGCCCTGCCGCACGACTACGTGGTGCCGGGCGGTCGATTTGCTGAGCAATTTTACTGGGATACGTATTTTATCATGCTGGGTCTGGCGGCGGACGGCAAGTGGAAGCTGATCGACGGCATGATGAAAAATTATGTGTACATGATTCAGCGCTTTGGTTTCATTCCGACCGCCAACCGGACGTACTTCCTCAGTCGCAGCCAGCCACCGTTTTTTGCGGCGATGGTCAAGCTCCTCGCCAGCAAACCCGGCCGGCGCGCCCCGAGCTTGACGTACCTCGAGTACTTTCCCTCACTACTGGCCGAATATAAATTCTGGATGAAAGGCCAGCGCAAACTTTCGAGCATTGACTTTATGGCCACCAACCGCGTAGTAGCCATGCCCGATGGCCAGGTGCTCAATCGCTACTACGACGACAAGGCCACGCCGCGCCCAGAAAGTCGCCGCGAAGATATCGAAACCGCCAGGAACAGTCGCTCCGCCAACAAGACTAAGGTCTATCTCGACCTGCGGGCCGGGGCTGAGAGTGGTTGGGATTTCAGCTCGCGCTGGTTTAGTGATCCGCACGACATTGAAACGATTCAAACGACTGACCTCGTGCCGATTGACCTGAACTGTTTGTTGTACGAACTAGAGATGACGATCGCCCATTGTTACGGCGTGCTGCGTCAGGCACCGCTCAAGAAACGCTTTATCCGCCTGGCCGAGCGCCGCGCCGAGAGCATCCGCCAGCACTGTTGGAATGAAACCGACGGCTTTTTCTATGATTATAATTTCCGCACCGGTCATCAGACGAGCCACGCCACACTGGCCGGCGTCTTCCCGCTCTACAGCGGTATCGCCACCAAGAAACAAGCCAAGCGCGTGGCCGAGAAATTAGAGCGCGAGTTTTTGCGCGATGGTGGACTGCGGATGACGCTGGTTGACAATGGTCAGCAATGGGACGCGCCGAATGGCTGGGCGCCGCTACAATGGGTGGCGGTTTGCGGCTTGAAGCGGTATGGGCTGGATGAGCTAGCAGAGGAAATTAGAAAGCGCTGGCTGGCTTCAACCGAACGCGTCTTTGCTGACCAGGGTAAGATGATCGAGAAATATGATGTCGATAGTGAATCACGCATCGGCGGTGGCGGTGAGTATCCATTACAAGACGGCTTCGGCTGGACCAATGGCGTGTACGCGGCGCTGTATGATCGGTTTGATGAGCGCTGCCCAAAGTAGGCTAATTCTTGGTCGGACGCGGAATGTCTTCCGGCAAAAACCCCTTTTCGTGCTGGAAGCCAGCTTGCCATTTGTAATCTTTGCCATAGCCCAAATCTTTCATTAATTTAGTGGCTGCATTTCGAAGGTGTAGCGGCACCGGCGAGTTCGGATATTTGTGCGCCAGAGAAAAAGCATCATTCATCAAATCAGTAATTTCGCGCGATTTCTGGCTGCGCGCCAGAGCGATAGCGCAGTGGAATAAATTATATTTGGCCTCAGGCAAGCCAACGCGCTCCACCGCTTCAAAGGTGGCGACTGCCAGACTTAGCGCGCCGTTACCCACCAGCCCAATGTCTTCTGACGCAAAGATAACCATCCGCCGAGCAATGAACTTCGGATCTTCACCAGCCTCAATCATACGCGCCAAATAATATGCCGCAGCCACCGCATCACTACCGCGTAGTGATTTGATGAACGCCGAGATGACGTCATAATGCGCATCGCCCTTTTTATCATAACCCGGCAGTCGCCGCTGGGCCGCTGCCTTGACAACCTCTGGCGTGACTTTCTCGCCAAAACTCAGCGCCAACTCCAAATTACCCAAGGCCACCCGCGCGTCGCCGCCCGCCAATTCCGCCAGATAATCCAAAGCTTTGGGCGACACCCGCTTGGTTTGTCTCAAAACTTTCAGCGCCCGCTTCAACACTAGTATAATTTCATCTTTGGTCAGTTGGTGGAGCACCAGCACCCGCGTTCGGCTGAGCAGCGGCGTGATCACCTCGAAGCTCGGGTTCTCGGTGGTCGCACCAATCAAAGTAATCAGCCCGCTCTCGACGTGCGGCAAAAACGCATCCTGCTGCGCCTTATTAAATCGATGAATTTCGTCAACAAATAGAATTGTCCTGAGGCCCAAATTCCAATTTTGCCTGGCATGTTCGATCACCCGTTCGACATCTTTTTTGCCGCTAGTGACCGCCGACAGCTCGACAAATTCAGCATTAACTTCGTTGGCAATAATCCGCGCCAACGTCGTCTTGCCCGTCCCTGGCGGCCCCCACAAAATCAAGCTAACCGGCTCACCACGCTTAACAATTTGGCGAAGTAACTCGCCCTCGCCCAGCAAATGATTTTGTCCAATCACCTCATCCAAGGTTTGCGGCCGCATCTGCTCCGCCAGGGGTTGTCGCGCGTCCATTACCACCAATTATCCCCTCGCGGACGATACTGCGAAAAGTGTGAAAAACAATCAGCCGGTCGCCGCCCGAGCGGTTTTGTCTGCAGACGTAACCCTCGATCAATCTGCTGAGCGCTTCCGCAGACTGCCGCAAACTCCGGCGACGCCACGTACTCTCGCCACGTCATCCCATCCAGCGGCACATACTGCTCCAACATATCCAGTGTCGTTTGATGCATGCTGTCTGCCCCCGCCTGACCAGCCTCGCGACGAGACCGGCACCGCCCAGGCGCCGTCATTTCCGGCGGCAACGCGCAGCCAGCCCAGTGTAAAACCTGCGCTGCTGCTACATTAACCAGACCAGCGCCGCCAGAACAACAACTGGTCAGTCGCACAAGTGCCGCGTGACGTTCCGCCTCATCAGTGGTGAGCGGTACGACTAGTGTACGACCGGCCTTAATCGCCATCTCATATGTCAATCGCTTTTGGTCAAGCTCACCGAATAGATTATCTAGCTGCCTGCTGCTATCTTTGATACTATCGACCAGTGGCGGCAGATTACCAACTGCCTCCCTAAGAAGCTCAGGCTCGCGCTCACCATACTCACGCAACTGGACAGCCTGAGATATCCGCCACAACCCCCCTATCGCCACCGCTATACCACCAAAAAATGTTACCTGCTGACCAGCTTCTGGTAACACATTATGCCACACTTCACTCGATAGAGCTGTCAACATGCCGGCGACTGCACTAATATTACCGACAACCTCACGCCCACTGCACCCAGTCATTGCGTCACTACTACCGATGACCTCAGGTGACAGTGATCTATTTCTCCTATTTCTTTCACTCTCCGCCATCATCATTTCATTATATCACGCCCAGAAATTCGCCTCGTCAGGGCATAGTGCGTTATACTGGTATAATGGATAGGTTACGCGTTCTCCTCATATTTGGCGGCGAGTCATCCGAGCACGAGGTCTCGATCAATTCCGCCACTAATGTACTAGTGGCGCTAGACACAGCACGCTACGACATCAAACTATGCTACATCGACCGTACTGGTCAGTGGCGGCTCGTCGAGACGATCGAGGCACGCAATCAGCCGAGCCCGCGCCTAACGCCACAGCTCGGCCAGCGGTCACTGCTCATCGACGGCGTTAACCCGCTGCCGATTGACGTGATAATTCCGGTGCTTCACGGCAAAAATGGTGAGGACGGCAGCGTACAGGGTCTGGCGCAGCTACTTCACATCCCCTATGTCGGCCCGAGTCTCCTTTCGGCGGCCGTCACCATGGACAAAGACATGACCAAGCGGCTGGCGCTCGGCGCTCACGTTCCGGTTGTGCCGTGGCGAACGCTAGTAAGTGATGCACCACGACCGACCTTCGCCGAGATAGCTGATGAGCTTGGTACGCCTGTTTTCATCAAGCCATCCCGCGCTGGCTCGTCCGTCGGTGTCAGCAAGGTTTATTCGGCCGAAGCATTCACCACCGCGCTTGACGAAGCCTTTTGCCACGACAACACCGTGTTGATCGAACAAGCGATCACCGCCCGCGAGATTGAGCTGGCCATCCTCAGCCACGGCACATCTGCCCGCGTCAGCGTACCTGGTGAGATTCTTCCTGGCGAAGAGTTTTATAGCTACGACGATAAGTACAGCACTGCTAGCACTTCGCGCGTCGTTATCCCCGCAGACATTGACGAGTCAGTGACGACAGAACTACAGCGCCTCGCACTGGCCGCCTATCACGCGACTAGTGGACACGGTATGGCGCGAGTTGACTTTTTCCTTGACCCAACGGGCCAGATTTTTCTCAACGAAATTAACAGCATCCCCGGCTTCACCAACATCAGCATGTATCCAAAACTATGGGAGGCTTCAGGCCTCAGTCCACGGGCGCTGATTGATGAGCTGATCGAGGAGGCGCTTGCCAGCCGCTCTATACGTGGCGTATAATTTCCTTATAAACAGGAGGTAGATATGGAAATAGTAGCAGTAATTTTAGTCATCGTACTGATGTTTGTGCTGAGCGGCATAAAAGTGGTCAATCAATACCAGCGCGGCGTGGTGCTGACGCTCGGTAAATTTACTGGCGTGCGCGAGCCAGGACTGCGGGTAGTGATACCAATTTTTCAGACGATGATGATGGTGGATGTGCGCTCAACGCCAATTGACGTGCCGAAACAAGAAGTCATCACCAAAGACAACGTCACCGTCGGCGTTGATGCGGTGGTCTATTTCCGAGTGATTAACGCGCCAAAAGCGGTGCTAGAAACGACCAATTACATTTACGCCACCAGCCAATTTGCCCAAGCTGCTCTGCGCGATGTCACTGGTAATGTCGATATGGACGACCTGCTCGCCAAGCGCGAGGAGATTTCGCAGCAAATTAAAGAAATTGTTGACGCCGAGACTGACAAATGGGGTATCGATGTTGAGAATGTCAAAATCCAGAACATTGAACTGCCTGGCGACATGAAGCGCGCTATGGCCAAGCAAGCCGAGGCCGAACGCGAACGCCGCGCCAACATCATCAACGCCGACGGTGAAAAAGCTGCCGCTGAAACACTAGCGCAAGCCGCCGAGATCCTGGCAAAAACCCAAGGCGCGATTAATCTGCGTACGCTAAATACACTGGAGCGTATCTCGACCGAACCATCACAAAAGACGATGATGCTCTTCCCGATTGAACTGATTGATGCCATTCGCGGCGGTAAAAAATAGAAAATTACCTAGTTTAACCTTAGTTTTAAGAACCTGGATTTGAAATATATTCAATAATGTGTTAGTATATTCTAAGTAATGTCTAAACCTCACGAGCTACCTGCAATATCACTGCCTTCAAAGCTGGAATCTGTTATAGATCCTGAAAGAGTATTATCAAATAGATACAATTATCCTGAGCTTAGCTGGAGTCCTGATATCCATGAGCAAAAAGCTTTAGCTCGTATTAAAGAGACATTCCTTAATGTTGAACTGTCACATGCTACTGCTAGCGACCCTAAACTCCTCCAAACAGAGGGTATAATTCCTCCAAGCGATTTGACAGACAGGCAGGATTGGAGATCGCAAACTGGCAAACTCGACGAGTCGCTTGGATTAGATCACTATACTTTTCTTCATTGGGGCGCGCTTCATCCAACTGGAAATGGGCGCTATATATTTCCTGTAGAAGCTCGCGATATACTTTTGTCACCAGAAACAATCGTCACTCCGTATGACATCCACTCTACGATGTGTACTTATATGATGAATACCGACGACATCCGAGCACTAGACGAAGAAGGACAAAGACGTCTTAACGAATATCTAGAAACAATAGTGCCAGGCAAAGATTGGGTTGACATAATTGCCAGACGTGCCCTGCGGCGCATGCAGTACACTGATGATAAATCTGTTTACAAAGTAAGAAGTCACTCTGATTTAGGTGAGATAAAACATCTTGGCGCTATATCACCAACGTCACTACACAAGCCTATAGATATATACGATAAACAGACTATGTATTCAAAGTGGCTATCCTTAGTTGAAAATAATGGTCTGGCGGTCTCATATATTACAAATACGTTAGAATTTGGATCAGCCGACGATAAGGCTGAACTGCAGACCAGCCTTGATAAATCACGAAAGCTGTGGCGCAAGATACTAGATATAGCCCAAAAAAGCTAAGTAATCATAAATAAAGCTACCTAAGAGTAGTAAAGAGTAAGGAGTAAACATGCGTAAACAAAACTATACCGAAGAATTTAGCGTTAACGGCGATCAAGTTGTCGAGAAGGTCAAGCAACTCATCAAAGAAGGTAACGTCCGCCGCGTCATCATCAAGAACGAAAAAGACGAAAGCATCATGGAATTCCCGGTCACTGCTGGCGTGGTAGGCGCATTATTACTACCAACACTTGCAGCACTCGGCGCAGCAGTGGCATTGATGGCGCAGTGCACGATTGCGGTAGAGCGACGAGACTGACTTGATTATTTATCAACTTGGTGCGGATGGGGAGAGTCGAACTCCCGTCTCAACCTTGGGAAGGTCACATAATAGCCGTTATACGACACCCGCGACGAGAATATTATACCTGATTCTCCGCCAAACTACTAGAGTATTGTAGCATTTTCTTGACGCTTACGCTAAAAGTTTGACATATAATTTTAGTGCGCTACAATAGACATATGACGAAGCGAAAACTGGTTACAACTAGCATAGCAACTCTTATCGTCATCGGCGGCTTGTCGCTTGGCGCACTGCACTTCTTGTCGCAGGTAAATAACGCCCCGCCCCAAGCGACAAAATACGCTGACCGAACTACGTCGCCGACTGGCTCATCTGGCTCATTGAGTACCGATAATCGCTCTCGCTCTGATACCAACTCCACGAACGACAATCAGCAATCAAGCAAGCCTAACCAAAACACTGACAATAAACCGACGCCAGCTGAGCACAATTGGGTAACGCAGACGATGCGCCAGAATCAAGCCCAGACCACAAATCAACAGCCCGAACGTCACGACCCTCATGGCTCAACTGAGCAGACTAATCAACTGCCGCACAACAACTCATCAAACAATAACTCTAGCAATAAGAGGCGCAAGCGTAGCGTTCCAAGCCAGCCTCAGCCATCAAAGCCCAGCGGCCCGGCGAACCACGACCGAAACCAGGCGGCAATTGATGGCTGGCAGATTGATTATTTTGAAGGCTTTGACTCGTCGATCAAGCAAACTAAATGGGTGCAGTACGGCTGGGGCGATCCAGCGGTTGGCCACGGCTGTATGGGTGTGATGTCGCAGCGTAATTCGTTCACTCGAGACGGCAAACTGGTAATTCGCACTCAGTACGAGAACGGCCAGTGGAGCACTGGCGGCGCCGGCTCGGGCGATGTATTTACCGCTTCACGTGGTCGCTGGGAAGTTCGCGCCAAGTTCCCGAAAGCCAAAGGTGTCGGCTACGCATTCCTTCTCTGGCCAAAGGACGAAGGCTGGCCACCAGAGATTGATTTCGCTGAGGGGCACGTCAATGGTCCTCGTGTTGAGGCAACGTACCACTGGGATCCGGACAACAAGCAAAAGCAAGCATCCCTTGATAATCATGATATGAGCGGCTGGCACACGTACGGCGTTATCGTCGAGAAGGATCACATAATCTTTACGCTGGATGGTAAAGAATGGGGTCGCATCAAGCATCCGAACGTAACCGACAAGCAGATGTTCCTCGGTGTACAGGCTGGAGCGATGAACCCGAACGGCATTAATAAACATACCGAGACCGTTGACGGCGGCGTACCTAATCCACTCACGCCAGCTGTATCCGATATCGAAATTGACTATGTAGCGCATTACGTGCGGAAATAGCGGCTTGCCAGATAACGGCAACTTTAGTACAATGAAATAGCAAGTTTGTGGCTCTTTAGCTCAGTTGGTAGAGCAGAGGCCTGAAGAGCCTTGTGTCCCCAGTTCGAGTCTGGGAGGAGCCACCAAACATTGCATTTTATTCGCGGCTTTGTTACAATAAACCGTGAACCACATGCGGGTATAGCTCAGTTGTTAGAGCGCTTCCTTGCCATGGAAGAGGCCAGGAGTTAGAGTCTCCTTACCCGCACCACAATGAAACAGGCGTTTTGACGTCTTTTTTATATTGTTCAGACTAACCCAAATGGATAATTAGGGTTCGTTGTATAATTTCTGGCAAGAAACCTATAAAGAAGTTCTTATTTTTAGCTATTAACTAATTATGTTATTTATACTATATTAGTGATTACTATGAATATATTTCGTGAACCCGGATATCAACTACCAACTGATAATCAAGGCCAGAACAACCTTGAGAAAGAGTGCGGTGTCCAGTCGTCGGAAGCAGACGATCAACCACAGGACCCCGCTGTCGTGCGCTCACTGGGAGAGTTCGGACTCAGAGAACCTCTCGCGCCAGAGCCATCAGCTGACGGACAGCGTATGGATGGGCTGCCACCAGTAGATGAGATCCCTGATTTATTATCACGGCTTAGCCCTATTCTAAATCTGGAGCACGATAGTAATGAGCCTTCTGATACTGTGTATCTGCGGGCAAGAGAGGCGGAGAAAACCCCAGAAGGAGAGCGGACTCTAGAACAGCGGCAACTCATTAAAGACATAGAAACTATGGGGTCATTTTCACAAGATCCACTCTATAAGTTTGCTTATACGCCCGAGGAGTTGCACGGCTTAGTGCTCGAGCTTCTTTCATTAAAAGAAATGCGCCGGCCTAATCTAAGCGGTGTTGAGAATAAGATACTGGATATGGCGGCCTTTATTCGGGGCGAGGGCCGCGAGAAACTGGGTGGAGTAAAGGTTGACGGCCTGTTGACACGGTCTACAAATGACAGACGCCAGGGGGTGCGGTGGGATACACTAATTAACTGCGCCCGAGACATTACCAGTACAATTAGATCGGCGATAGACGGTAAGGGCGGCGGCATGTCTAATCTATTAATAGACATTAAAAGCCCCGAGAGTAGAGGTACTAAAGGAAAAAATAATATTGATCTCACGCCGGTGTATCAGTGCGTCGCTGACGTCTATGCTTTCAGGGTTATCGGCCAACGGGACGTCCCTATTTATGACAAGAACTGCGCTACGTTTATAGCTAATTGCGATATAATAAACCAATGGTATGAGGACGTCGAGCAAACGCTAACGGGAGTCCCTCGCGAATATAAAATTCAAGGATATAAGACTGGTGCGGCTTGGACTATTAATAACATGGTCAATATCATGAACGAGCGACTAGCTGGCAATCATAAGAGTGGTATTAAAAAAGACTACAGGTTGGATCCCGCTGGCGCTATTGCCCAGCAACTACACCTTGGACGTGCTGTTGAGGAAATCCGAAATATGCTCAAGATAGCAAACGCCGGCGATAACCAGTAAGGCTGGAGACACCGGCTCTGGCTATTAGTAATGCAGAGCCACTCCACCTATTTGCCCAAATCACCCATCTCACCTATACTTAAACTATGAAAGCTTGGCACAATGTCGCTTCTCTGTATCAGATTTATCCGCGTAGTTTCCGAGACACCAATGGCGACGGAATTGGCGATTTGAATGGCATTACCGAAAAGCTGGACTATTTGGCATGGCTGGGCGTTGACGGAATTTGGATTTCGCCGTTTTTCCTATCGCCGATGACTGATTTTGGCTATGATATTTCCGATTATCGAGCAATTGATCCGACATTTGGCGGACTGGACGATTTTCGGGCGCTATTAGAAAAAGCCCATATCCTAGGCATTAAAGTCATGATCGACCTCGTTCCCTGCCATACATCTGACCAGCATCCATGGTTTCAGGAGGCTCGGTCATCACGCGATAACCCTAGGCGTAATTATTATGTCTGGCGTGACGGGCGGGATGGCAATGAGCCAAATAATTGGCGTAGTCTGTCGGGTGGCAGTTCATGGGAGTTTGATGAGCAGACCAATCAATTTTATCTCCATTCGTTCCTAAAAACACAGCCGGATTTGAATTGGGATAATCCTGCGGTTCGCGATGAGATGAAAAACGTGGTGCGATTTTGGTTTGATATGGGCGTAGACGGCATGCGAGTTGACGCGATTTGGGGCATTTCGAAAGACCCTGAGTTTAGTGACGATTCGCCAAATCCTGATTTTCACGGCGATCCTGAAGCCTACGGCACATTCATTCACGACCACTGTAAAATGGGGCCGCATTTTCAAGAATATCTGCATGAGCTGGCGTCAGTTTGCGATGAGTATGACGACAAGCAGATGGTGTTTGAATTTTATCCGGACGAGGGGTTGGGTGATATCTACCAGCAGTACCACAAGGTTCTGACGGCCCACCCGAAGGCGTCGGCGTTCTTTATGGAATATCGCCAGGACGAGTGGCACGCGGAGCGTACTGGGCAGAAGATTGAGAAATATCTGCAGGCGGCAGGATTGGCCAAGCCGTTTTTCTGCGTTGGTAATCACGATCAGCCGCGCGTCGCCTCGCGGCTCGGGACAGAGCGAGCACGAGCACTGCATTTTCTCAACCTGCTCACGCCGGGCGTTAGCGTGATGTACTATGGTGACGAGATTGGCATGACTAATGGCGAACTGACTACTGAGGATATTCAGGACAATTTCAGTCCCGCCAATTCCACCATTGACAGCCGCGACCTGGAGCGCACGCCGATGCAATGGGACGATACGCGGTTCGCTGGATTCTCAAGCGTACAGCCGTGGCTGCCCGTTCACGCCAACGCGATAAGAACCAACGTCCTGACACAGGCCATGCACCCTGACTCACTTCTACACCTGCACCGACGGCTGCTTCACCTGCGGCGGAGTATGCCAGTGTTGCAGCACGGTACGCTTGAAGTGATTAACACCGGTAATGGATTTATCCTTGGCATCAAACGAGAGCTAGGCAGCGAGTGGGCTTATATTTATATTAATTTCGCTGATGCACCACAGCATTTTTTTATCCCAGAAAATACCGAGATCATCGCCTCAACCCACCCCTACTGCTCCACCATCGATAATAATCAGCAGCTAACAATTCAGAAATATTGTGGGGTTTTATTATTGCCGCAGAATAATGGGTAACTATTGCTTATGTCTTTACAGTTTGAGTATACTGTTCTACAATATCTGCAAGTTTAGTTAATAACGAAGGGTAACTATGGCTACAGACTTCCAGGAAAAAGCTTGTGAAAAGGCTTTGCGTGAGTATCGTAAAAAATATTTAACAAAGAAAGAAAACCTCAATGCTGATGAGTCAACGGCACGCCTGATGGTCAATAGCCTGCTCAGTGTGGTGCTTGGATATACTCTCATTGACGAGATTAAAACAGAACATATGATTCGTGGTACATATGTTGACTACGTTGTGCAGCTAAATAAGAAAATTCATTTTATTGTTGAAGCAAAGGCCACCTCTATTGACCTCAATGAGCGCCACCTCAAACAGGCTGTTGACTATGCCTCAAACGAAGGCGTTGATTGGGTGATCTTAACTAATGGTCGCTGCGTCGAGCTTCACCGCGTTATCTTTGAAAAGCCGATTCGCTCACAGCGTATTTTTGCCTATGACTTAACCAATTTATCAACAATTAGAACTGCAGCAAAGCACCTAGTAAACCTCACCAAGAAATCAGTGCTCAGAGGTGATTTGGATAAATACTGGAAGCGTTTTGATGCGCTAACCGAAGACAACATGAGAAAGGCTATTAAGTCA
The DNA here is from genome assembly GCA_010202845.1 of Candidatus Saccharibacteria bacterium oral taxon 488. Taxonomy (NCBI): domain Bacteria; phylum Candidatus Saccharimonadota; species Candidatus Saccharibacteria bacterium oral taxon 488. The sequence goes on from CP047921.1 coordinate 474,828, forward strand.
CCCGATGTTATTCGTAGCCTGAGACTGTTCATTAAGAAAAAGTCGACTATCAACTTTACCGATGCCGAGGTTGCCAAGGCGATTGACAAACTAATCAGTTAATTACCGTGCTTTCACTAAGGCTAGACCTGTCACCCCGCCAACAATCCCCCGCTAGTACAGCTGTGCCCACGACGCAACATATCTATTGAGTCCATTTGGGCCGAGCCGCCCTGCACCGATACACTTCAACCTCAACTGCTGACCCAAGCCATTGACCGCAAAGAACGCCGTTGGATCAGGGCCACGCAGCACTCGTACCGCCCCCTGAATCGGCCGATCATTTAACTCAGCCTTACCAGCCACCGACACCCAGCCGATATAGAATAGCAACTGACCAAGCTCGTCACCACTACCCTCAAACTGAGGCTGCAGCACCCCATACTTATTCCAGCCGCCAGCAACTGGCATCTGAAATCGTGGCGTCCGTTTATGATCTGGCATCTGGCCCTCAACTCCTGGCATGATAAGTACTTTCTCCGGGTCAACAGCATCCGGGTCAACTTCGTGACATGACCATGGGCTGGAATGATTAATATCATATGCACGCCCTCCAGCCGTCAGTAGCCGCAGTGGCGATATCGCTACGTCCCCCATTCGTTTTAATAGACCATACGGGAGTGGCCGCAGTGGCGCTTCACTGTCAAATTGTTCTTTCATACTCGCCTCCTCCTTATAATAATCGTACCTTTGGGTACTTGTTATCACCGAGCACACCGGTGTCCACAATCTCCAGTCCGATCTGCCTTCCGTCAGGATGTACCGCAAAAAACTCTGTCTCTAGGTGCGCTGGACCACTCAACATTCGCACGTATTGATCATTGATTGGTAGACGATGGACTATTGACTGCTTTACCTGGCCACTCCCACGTTCACGCACTATCCAGCCAATGTGAAACGGCGGCTTAGCCCGCAGCACGGCATAATGCCGCCAGCCAACGAGCCCTGGCGCATGAAAAAGAAAAGAAAAGCGGCCCGGTAGTAGCTCGTCTGTTTCACCATTCGTCGTCACTGTCAGCGCTGGGTCTATCAGCGACGGATCAATATCACGCCGGCAGTGCCACGGGTGGGTCTCCTGCATACTGTCTCGGCGAAAACCGCCCAACACAAACATCAGCGGCCGCATTGCTACGTCCGCTATTTTTGTCCACATAGGCAGGGGCTCGGGGCGAAGAGCCGAGTGATTATGTTCGTCTCGCCGTTTCTCCATCATCACCTCGCCAGCGTCAGTCACTTATCTCCTTACGGAAGTAAGTGAGGTGCGCACCCCCATAACTACGATTGTCCACCACAACAATTCCGTTCTGAATTGGCACCTCACCTATTCCTGAGTGTGATAATACCATATGTCCACCCGGTTTGAGAAGTCCCATCAGTCGCGAGACTGTGGAAAACTGCGGGTTGTGGTATGGTGGATCGGCAAAAATAAGATCAAACTCCTCTGTTACGCTCATGCTTTCTAGCCAATTTGCTACCGTTGTTTTTATTACAATAGAGTTTTCGCTGGCGCCCACGGTGCTAATATTTTCAGCAATCACCCGCTGGGCGACGCGGTCTCGCTCCACGAAAACCACCGACTCAGCACCGCGACTGAGCGCTTCCAAACCAATCGCACCGGAGCCAGCAAAAGTATCCAGTACCCGCGCGCCACGCACGGTTTCGCCCAGTGAATTGAACATCGCCGAACGGACCCGCTCGCCCATGGGATGCGTCGTCGAGCCGGGCGGCGCCTGGATGAATCGTCCGCCAAATTCACCAGCAATGAGCTTAACGCGCACGCTGTTCCTCGGCTAGCCACACTGCACTCAGCCAGCCCAGCACCACCGCACGAATAATCAGCGGCATCAGTTGACGGTTGGTCTGCCGCGCCAGCTCCGTTGTCCAGCCAGTCTTGGCGAACTTTTCATACATGGCCATATCCGCCACCTCATGAACGCAGCCAAGATAAAACGCCCGAAAGCCCGCCTGGCGTACTTCCTCAATGTCGCGCTGCTGCGGCAGGCCAGCAGCAAACCGTTGGTAGGCCACTACGCTAGCAACACCCGCCTCGAACGCCAGATGCATAGTCATCACGCCCTTTGCGCCCCAAAATTCCCAGTTATTGCGCAGGGTTTTTAACACCGTTTCGCCCGGCATGAGGCTCTTTTTGATCAGCGAATTGCGGGTCTCCATGCCCTCACCACGTAGCTGAGCCAATTTCTCCTCCAGTGGAAAATGATGCGGTGGCGTCAAGCCATCAGTGATCGCGTGAGCCATCCATGCTGCTTCAAACGCTGCTCGCTCACAGTTATCAGCATTAAGCGCTGCTGCGAGATTAGTAATGTGTTGATCAACCATCTCGAGGAGCGCCACGTCATTCGGATCATGCGGGTCAATGAAGTGCCACGGCTCATCAACGGCCGGACTTTTACGCTTAATACCATCGGGGCCATTATTACCCTCGAAATGCAAAATCTGCCTGCTTGACGGAAAGTTGCACCACGACGGCAATAGCTGCACGATATGTCGCCGCGCGACCCGATCAATTTTTTGATGAACACCCATCAGATTGCCTGACTTGGTGTGAAATGTGGTTCCTGAATACATACTTATCTCACTAATTTAGCGTGGTTAATCGCTGATAGCGACTGACGGCACGCGCCAGATGCTTATATTGTAGCAAATCCTGCCCCTCTTTGACAAAGCGCTCAGCCTCTGTCTGCGCACGGGCAATCAGCGGCGTGTCGCTCAACGAGGCAATTTTCAGGTTCAGCGCGCCATGCTGCGCTCGGCCGTAAATCTCGCCAGGGCCGCGCAGTTTCAAATCAACTTCCGCCAGGTAAAAGCCGTCTTGAGACTTCTCAATTTCCCTGAGCCGCTGGCTCGGCTTGTCGTGACTCGACAACATCAAATGACAAAAACTCTGGTGCTGGCCGCGCCCAACCCGCCCGCGCAGCTGATGAAGCTGGCTGAGCCCAAAATGATCAGCATTTTCGATGAGCATGACCGTGGCGTTCGGTACATTGACGCCAACTTCCACCACCGTGGTGCTCACTAGCATATCAATGTCGCCGTCCGCGAATTGCTGCATAACCGCGGCTTTTTCCTCAGGCGGCAGTTTACCGTGCAACAATCCGACGCGGCGATGACGAAACATCGTTTTTGCCAATTTGTGATATTCCGCCTCGACCGACTTTTTGTCATTGTCAGGATTATCGTCAATCAATGGGCAGATGACATAGGCTTGGCGACCCTGGGCTAGCTCATGGTCAATGGTTTCATAAAGCTTCGGCGCCGAGGCCGGTGACCAAATTTTCGTTTGAATCGGCTGACGACCGGCCGGCAACTCGTCCAAAATAGAGATATCCAGCTCGCCATACAAGGTCAACGCCAGACTCCGCGGAATCGGCGTGGCGGTCATGCTGAGCAGATGCGGCATGTAGTCTGACTTTTGTAGCAACGCCTGCCGCTGCTTGACGCCGAACCGATGCTGCTCGTCGATCACCACAAACCCCAGCTTATGATACGCCACTTTTTCCTGAATCAGCGCGTGCGTACCAACCACCACGTTAATGGTGCCATTTGCTAAATTGTCCAACAGTTGCCGCCGCACCGCACCCTTGACGTGTCCTGTCAGCAGCGCCACTGACACGCCAAATGGCGATAATAATTCATCCAGCGTTTTGGCGTGCTGAGTCGCCAAAATCTCCGTCGGCGCCATGATGGCTGTCTGAAAACCAGTCTGCGCCACTTCCGCCGCTACCAGCCCGGCGACCACAGTTTTGCCCGAGCCAACATCGCCCTGCAGCAGCCTATTCATCGGATATTTGGACTCCAAATCTTGCAAAATCTGCCATGCAGCGCGGCGCTGCGCGTTGGTCAGGGGAAATGGTAATTGCTCGACAAATTGCTTGACAACCGGCTGATTGAACGGAATGCTCCAGCCAGTCAACTTGGTTTGTTCTTGCTTATTTAGCTGCGCTGCCAAGATCATTTCAAACAATTCTTCAAATGCCAGCCGCTCACGACCGCGGGCAATTTCCTGATGATTTTTCGGCGCATGGAGAAACTTGACAGCTTCCGCGCGGCTGACTAACTTTTGCCGCTGGACGATATGCTCTGGCAGCGTTTCGGGCAAAAACTCCATGACGGGGCGCAGATTCCTCAGCAAATCCTGCACGGTTTTCGGGCGAAGGTTTTTAATGGATTTGTAGACTGGATGAATGCCCGATGTATGCTGGGCGTCGGACGTATCTGTTTGCTTGGCCAGTTCAACAGAGGGATTGCTGATCTGATAGCTGTTATATTGCATGCCAAATTGGCCAGAAAACATGAACTCGGCGTCGGATTTGAGCTGTGACTCACGGTATGGCTGATTAAACCAAACGGCCTTGACCTTGCCAGAATCATCCGCCAGCACCGCCGTGGTAATTCTCAGGCCCCGGCGCACAATCCGCGTCGAAATCGACTCGCAGCGCGCCCGCACCGTCACCTTGCCCGGCTGAAGATCAGCAATGTTAACCGCCGCCGAATAATCATCATACGCCCGCGGCAAAAAATCCAAGGCGTCCGCCACCGTCTCCAGACCCGCCGCCGACAGCGCTTGGGCGGTTTTGGGGCCGACGCCTTTGATGTGCGCGAGAGGGGTGGTTAGTTTCATCTAGGAAACGGCGTTGATGCCTTCCAGCGCGTAGGCGGTGTCTTCCCAACCTCTTACTTCTATTGAGTCAACGCCCATTTGTTTGACTGGAAAATCATTGCCGCCTTCCTGTAATTTATCGCCAAAGAATAGCGCTTCTTCCTTTGACCAGCCGTTCAGCTCAAGCAGTTTACCAATGCCATAGGCTTTATCAATTCCTGGCAGCGTAATGTCAGTACTAGTCGTACCACCAATCCTAACTTCGAGATTTGGCAGTTTCGCCGCCACCTTGTCACGATATACCGGACGGACATCCTTGTACTTTTCCGCCCAGGCATACTTATCTTCTGGCGACGCCTGCTGACCCAGCGCCGACATGGTAATCTGGCTGTGGCGATCCTCAATAATTTCACCCGCAGGATTATCGCACCAAATGCCCATCTCTCGAGCAACCTCCTCCAGCACTGCAGTTATCTGAGTTTTTTGCTCATCAGATAAATCGTTCGCATATTGAATCTTCCATTCATTATCAGCAGTATCAAATCGATAATACCTAGTACCGCAAGTTGGCATCGCGTGAAACCGCTGAAGCAACTCAGGCTGAACATTAAGCCGATCAATCACCTGCTTTTTAATCTGCTGGAATGTGCCGCCCGTAATGACGCACGCGTCATAATTTTCAAGCAACTGGCTAAGAATGCCGGCCATCCGATCGCTAATTGGTGACTTGGTAATAGCTAGCGTGTCATCCAAATCAAACCCGATAATTTTTTTCATTATTCCTCTCCTTCCATATTTTCTGCAACTAGAATAAACGTATTTTTACCTTTTTTCAACAAAGATTGATTGTTGATGGCTCGGTCATTAGCCAGTTTTTCGCCGTTAAGGCTGATGGCGCCAGATTTGAGCAGGCGTCTGGCCTCGCCGTTAGAACTGACCGCACCAGAGACCACCAACGCTTCAATCACGCCGACGCCGACATCAACACGTGGAATTTCTTTGGCCAGGGTGTCCAAATCATCGTCCGACAGTTGCCGAAAATCGCCGCCGCCAAACAATACTTCCGTCACCCGCTCCACTGATTCGCGCCGATTGACGCCGTGGACGATGTCGGTGACTTCACGCGCCAAAACTTTCTGTGCCGAGCGCGCACCTGGATTGACGGCGTGGTTTTCAGCGATGGCCTCAATGGTATCGCGGTCAAGCATAGTAAAGATTTTCATGTATTCGATGGCGCTTTCGTCATCAACGTTCAGCCAGAATTGATAGAACTTGTAGACGCTGGTTTTGTTTTCGTCCAGCCACACGGCGCCACCTTCGGATTTGCCAAATTTACGACCGGTTGATTTGTTGATGAGCAGCGGCGCGGTCATGGCGTAGACTTCGGTGTTTTCTTTTTTGCGGATCAACTCCACGCCCGAGAGCAAATTACCCCATTGATCGGAACCGCCAATTTGCAAATTAACGCCGTAATGCTTGAACAAGTGCCAGAAATCATAGCCCTGCAGCAACGTGTAAGTAAATTCAGCAAAACTCAGGCCCTTGCCATTAGCAATACGCGCCTTAAAAAATTCCCGCGTCGTTAACTCTGCCATGTTGAAATTCTTACCAATGTCGCGGAGAAATGGAATCAGTTCCAGACTGCCCAGCCAATCCGCATTATCCACCAAGGTAAAATCGCGTCCAGCAAAAATTTGCGACACTTGCGCCTTTAGGGCCCGTTTATTATGCTCAATTTCTGCATAAGAAAGTAAGTTCCGCTCCTCAGTGTCGCGCATATCACCAATCATCCCGGTGCCACCACCAACCAGCAAAAACACCCTGTGACCGCGCTCCAAAAAATGCCGCACCATCATATAGACCGCCAGATGCCCGACATGCAAACTGTCCGCCGACGGGTCTGTCCCCAAATAGAGCGTAAAATTTCCCGAATCAATACGCCCATCATCGGTGAATGTCGCTTGATTCCAAAACCCGCGCCACTTTAGCTCCTCTGATAATTGCATATTCCTCCTTTTCTGGTTATTAGTATAGCAATTTTATGATTGAAGCGAAACATAGGCGTGATATAATAATACTGTGAACAAGAAACCCTCAGATAAGCAGTCGGACGCCAGCGCAAAATCGGCGCCGTCGCGTCCGCATCCAAAGCCGGCAAAACGGCTGAGTGTCTATGCAAACTTGGCGAATAAGCGTCGGCTCAAGAAGGATAAGCGCTCCCGCGAAAAAGCAGAGTACCTGGCGAGCCTACCAAAGCACCCCGTCAAGCGGTTCTTTTACCGCCTTCATCCGAAGCGCGTCTTTCGCTACTGGTTCTCCAAGCGCGGCGGCTTAATGGCGCTCAAGATCCTTGGCGTCGCCATTGTTGCGGTGATTATCCTGATCGGCGGCTTGTTCGCCTACTTCCGCAAAGATCTCGACAAGATCCGCCCAGGCGAACTCGCCAAGCGCGTCCAAACGACCGTCACCAAATACTATGACCGCAACGGTGCGCTGCTCTGGGAAGATAAGGGTACGGATAATTACAAGCTAGTGGTTGAGGCTGATAAAATTAGCGATTACCTCAAGAAAGCGACCATCGCCATCGAGGATCGTGATTTTTATAAGCACCACGGCATCAGCATCAGCGGTCTGACCCGCGCTATGTTTAGTACGGCGTCAGGTCGGCAGGTTCAGGGTGGCTCGACACTAACGCAGCAGCTGGTCAAGCAAGTCTTCTTTGCCGATGACGCCGATAAACGTGGCCTTAGTGGTATTCCACGCAAGATCAAGGAAATTATCTTGGCGATCGAGGTTGAGCGGATGTACAACAAAGAGCAGATCCTCACGCTCTATCTCAACCAGGCACCATACGGCGGTCGGCGCAATGGCGCAGAATCAGCCGCTCAAACATACTTTGGCAAGTCTGCCAAGGATCTCACTCTGGCCGAGGCAGCGCTGCTAGCTTCAATTCCGCAAAACCCGAGCACGTTCAATCCGTACAATATCGCTGGCCGCAAGATGCTGTTGTCGCGCCAGCACACGACGCTGGACTACATGCTGGAACAGGGCTACATCACTGAAGCGCAGGCCAAAGAAGCCAAGCAGTATCCGATCCTTGACAAGATCAAGCCCGAGACCGAGCAGCTAGCCGGCATCAAGGCGCCGCATTTCGTGCTCATGGTGCGCAACCAACTGGAGCGTGAACTCGGTAAAGCGGTCGTTGGCCGCGGCGGACTGACTGTCAAGACGACGCTGGATTGGAGGATTCAGGAGAAGCTCGAAACAGAGATGAAAGCCTTCTTTGACTCAGGCCGTCCGGGTCGAGTGCGCATTAGTAACGGCGCGGCAACGGTTGAGGACGCACAGACTGGACAGATTGTCGCCCTCGTCGGTAGTCGTGATTTCAATTATGCCGGCTTTGGGCAGGATAACGCCGCCACCGCCTTTATCCAGCCGGGCTCGACCATCAAGGCTTTCGACTATGCCAAGCTGTTTGAGAATCGCGGCAGTAATCAACAAAATTACGGCTCAGGCTCAATCCTCAGCGACGAGAACATAGACAAGATTTATGGCGCCAAGCTGAACAACTGGGATCGACGATTTATGGGAAGTATTTCTATTCGCCGTTCGCTAGCGCTTTCCCGTAACATCCCAGCGGTCAAGGCAATGTACATCGCAGGTAACGGCTCACCAAAACCAACCGTTGACTATATTCACAACATGGGTAATACCAATTATTGCCAACAAGAGGAAGCGGCCGGCGGCTACGGCTTGTCAGCAGCCATTGGCGCCTGCGGTACGAAGCAGACCGAGTTAGTGAATGCTTATGGCACCTTTGCCCGCATGGGCGTCGCCAAGCCAAGCACCAACGTCCTCGAGGTAACCAACAGCCAGGGTGATACGTTAAAGAAATGGAAAGACGAGAGCAAACAGGCAACCGACCCGCAAGTCGCCTACATCATCAATGACATCTTGGGTGACGCGGACGCGGCGCGCGACCTGCACGGTTATGGCGCAATGAATGTGCCTGGTGTTAGAACCGCCGCCAAGACCGGTACTACCGACAAAAACGGCCACGCCAAGGATGTCTGGATCGTTAACTATAGCCCGGCGCTGGTCATGGGTATGTGGCTCGGTAATTCCGACACCAGTACCATCAACACCCCGAACTCGGCCTTTGGTATGCCGGTGGTGCGTAACGTTATGTCATTTGCTCACAACGAGGTCTATGCCAAACAGGGCAAATGGAAGCCAAATGATTGGTTCAAGCGGCCAAATGGTATCCAGCAGCAAGGCAAAGAGCTCTATCCATCGTGGTGGAATAAAAAACAGGGCGAGACTACTGAAAAGATTAAGTTTGACCGCGTCTCCAAGAAAAAGGCGACAAATTGTACGCCAGCTGACGCCATCGAGGAAATTGAGGTCACCAAGACCATTGACCCGCTCACTAAGAAACCATCATACTCAGCGCCTGAAGGTTACGACGCCAACGCTGATGACGATAAGCACAAATGTGACGACGCCAAGCCAAGTGTCAGCCTATCACTTTCTGGCTCTGGCTCCAACCGCACCATCACCGCCCGCGCCACCAACGGCACATTCCCGCTCACCTCAATTGACATCCTCGTTGATGGTCGCAGCGTCAAAAGCGAGTCGATCTCCGGTAGTGGCGGCAGTGTTTCGGTTGATATCAGGGTCAGTAGCCCAGGTCGGCACACCATTCAGGCGATCGCCCGCGACGAAGGCTACTATACTGCATCAGACAGCGGCAGCTTCTCGGTAGGCAGCAGCTCAAGCTCCGACTAATCCGCCCCTCTTTCCCCTTGTGACACATAAAAACCAGACCGCTTTAGTCTGGTTTTTACTTCTTCTTAGTCTTAGCGACTATTGCTCATTAACCATCCGGATCAAGTCAGCCTCACGCTGCGCCTGGGTCTTGGGGCGAGCCGAACGGTGACCTTGAGCTGCGGCGCGCGAGGCATCAGGTTTCGTCGCCTTGTTGGTTTGCGGCCGACGACCGGTGGAGCGCTGCTTGGATTGTTTGGGGGCAGCTTGAGCTGGTGACTGTTGCGCCGCCTCTTTTGCTTCTTTTGGCTCGGCGCAAACTTTCGCAAACATCATCTTGCCAGCGTCGGTCTGTAGGCTACGAATAATTTCAATGCGTTTTTTCTGGCCCAGGAACTTTTTGGCTTGCTCAACCACCACCATCGTACCGTCATGCAAGTAGCCGACCGCCTGATGAGAATCCTGACCTTTTTGCGTCAATTCCAGCACCAGCTCATCGCCAGGCAAATAGCTCATCCGCAGGCTCTTGGCTAGCTCATTGATATTGAGAATCTGAATGCCTTCGACTTGCGCCACCTTGTTCAGGTTGTAATCCAGTGTCAGAATAGCACCGTTCATTTCCTTGGCAAGCTGCAACAAGCGGTTATCTACCCCCTCGGGAATGCGCGTCGCATCGTCAAGCAACGTGAACGAGCCGCCCAACACATCCTTTAGTTCCTTCATGGCGTCCATACCGAAGCGGGCGCGCTCGCGCTTGGCATGATCAGCACCGTCAGCCAACAATTGCAGTTCGATCAGTACACTGCGCGGCACGATGATCTGCCCCAATAGGAACCCGGTTTTTGCCAAGTCGACTACCCGGCCGTCCATCAACACTGAAGTGTCAACCAGAATCGGCAGCTGCGTGCCACTACCTGCCTGCCGCCGCGGCTTAACCAATAGATATATCTCCGCCATGATAGCCAGCAGCATGATAATGATGAGAAGTTCAATTGTTTTTTCCATAATAATTTCCTTTTATCTAATAATGTTATTGTAAATAGTCAATCAGCGCCTGTCTGAGATCGCCGACACCGCGCACAAATGCGTCTTTGTGAGTTTTTGGCGCGATGGCGTAGGTAAAGCCGAGCTTCTTCGCCTCTTTGACACGGGCGTGCCAGCCTTGAGCCGAGCGCACCTCGCCGCCCAAACCGACCTCGCCAAACACCACGGCTTCGTCGCTGAGTTTGCGGCCAGCTGAGGCTGAGGCAATGGCCATGGCCACTGCCAAGTCTGCCGCTGGGTCGCTCAGTTTCAAGCCGCCAACCACATTGATGTAAATATCTTTGTCGGAGAGATTGAGCTTGGTGCGCTTTTCCAGCACCGCCACCAACAAGTTCAAGCGGTTGAGATCAAAACCGCTGGCCGCGCGTTTGGGATAGCCAAAATTCGTCGGATTGACCAGCGCCTGAATCTCCACCAGTAGCGGCCGTGCCCCTTCCATGGTGGCTAGGACGATTGAGCCGTCGAGGTTTTGCCGCTCCGCCAGTAAACTAGCCGACGGATTAGCTACAATCCGTAAGCCATCCTCGTGCATCTCAAAAATTGCTGCCTCATTGGTCGAGCCATAGCGATTTTTCTGCGCCCGCACCACCCGGAAGCCGCCGTAGCGATCGCCCTCAAAATTCAGCACCACGTCAACCAAATGTTCCAGGACTTTCGGCCCGGCGATTGAACCTTCTTTGGTGACGTGGCCGACCAGAATCACTGCAGTATTCGCGGCCTTGGCGGCGCGAATGATGACGTTGGATGAGTTAGTGATTTGACTAACTGAACCTGGCGCTGAGGCAATTTCTGCGAGCGACAATGTTTGTATGGAATCGACGATCACCAGATCATACTGGCCAGTCTGGATGGAGGCGGCGATATCTTCGGCGCTATTGCTGGACGCCAGCTGCAGGCTGTCTGAGTCAACCGCGCCCAACCGCTCAGCCCGCAGCTTGACCTGTGACACCGACTCTTCGCCACTGACGTAGAGCACTGGTTGCTGCCGGGCAACAAACGCCGCGACTTGCGCCAACAGGGTACTTTTTCCAATCCCCGGCTGCCCCGCCACCAGCACCACACCGCCTGGCAAAAAGCCGCCGCCGAGTACCGCGTCAAGGTCAGCAATGCCGGTTGCTAGCCGTGCTTGTTTGGCCTCGGCAGCTGTTTCGCTGAGCTTGAGCGCAGTCAGCGCCTTGCCTTTGCCGCTACTGCGAGCCACCGCCGAGGCGCCGGTGTCAACTGGCAGTTGCTCAACCAGCGAATTCCACTCGCCGCAATTTTCGCACTTGCCGATCCATTTCGGATAGCTAGCGCCACACTGCTGGCAGATGAACTGTGATTTTGCCCGCGCCATCACTGGACCGCCTTTTGACTGTCGAGGCTCTGATTGAGCTGGTCAATCTTGCGCCCCAATGCGTTCAATTTCTCGACATCAGTGTTGTAAGCATCGACCTTACCCTCGATAGTCTGTCGCTCACGACGAAGCGCCAGGCCGCGCTGGCTCAGCCGTGCTCGCTCAGCCTGAAACTCAGCTTGCGTCTGAAAACCACCGGTCGCCGCCCGTTGATTAAACGCCGCGACATCTTGGTTATAAGCGCTCATACGCGCACTATATGACGCCACCAGTTGCTCAATGTCGTGCTTTCGCTTGGCGAGACTAGCCGTCAATGCGTCAGCCTCGGCCTCGGCATTAGTGAACTTTTCATTATATTGAGCATGCAACTTCACCAGCGCCGCTCGATCGCTGAAATACTCAGCATAATGCGCTTCCAGCTCCGCCCCAAGATCAGTAAATTCCGTGCCCAAAATGGAATGTAGCTCATTGGCACGTGTACCCGGCTGTGCCCGTTCATAATACGCCATCCGCTCCTCCAGCTTTTTAGTCTTGACCTTGGTATAAGCCGCCTCCAGCAGCTCGCCCAGCCGCCGACGCTGCTCCGCCGAATAGCGCGACCAGGCTACGTGCAGCATTTCGTGAGCCGCCGTCACCTCTTTGATACCGTCTAGCTCCGTGTTCTGCACGTTATAAATGTGAATGGTCTCTTTGGCGTGGGCGTAACAGCCGACGATCGGGCTGGCCTGTTCGACACGACGGCAATCCTGATTAAATTGCGTAGCGTTTTCCAGCCGCGGCTGCGCTAGATAAAAGCTAAATTTGGCCTTATCAGTCATCGTTGCCCGCCGTGCCAATGTTGCTATGTCCTGACTCGGTTGATACTGCCAGACCCTGATATGATCCAGCACTAGCTGGCGATTGAGCACTAGCCAGCTACCACCGGCCACCAACCCCACAAACACCACGACACCGAGGAAATTACGCAGCCTGAACATTGATCACTACCTCACGATTTTTTGCAGTCGCTGTCAAGACCGCACCGGGACGGGCCTGACGAGACAATAAGACGTCACTGAGCGGGTCGGCCAACATTGTCTGAATCGTTTGTCTGAGCACCCGCGCACCACGCTGCTCATCGAAACCGTTATCTATGATACAACGCTTAGCGCTTGGCGTAATCACCAGCGTCATCTGCTGCGCCTGCACTGCTTCTTTAAGCTCACTCACGAAATTATCGAAAATCTTGCCCACCACCGGCCGAGTCAAGCTCTTGAAATTCACCACCGCATCAAATCGCCCGATTAGCTCCGGCCGCAGTAACTCCTCCAGCTCGCGTCGCGCCGCCCGAGCGTTGCGCTCATTCACATCGTCCGCCCGTGAGGTACCGTCACTGTGCGAGCCAAAGCCCAGCTCACCGTCGCGCACCATCGCCTCGGCGCCAACATTGCTGGTCAAGATCACGATCGTCTGCTGGAAGCTCACCGACCGACCGCGCGAATCGCTCAGCTTGCCGTCTTCTAAAATCTGCAGTAGCAAGTTCAGTACATCCGGATGCGCCTTTTCAATCTCATCAAACAGCACCACGCTGTACGGCTGCCGGCGAACCTTATCAGTCAATTTACCGCCCTCATCATAGCCGACATAGCCAGCCGGCGCGCCAATCAACTGACTGGCTGTATGCCGCTCTGAAAACTCGCTCATGTCGATCTTGATCAAACTATTGTCACCGCCAAACACTTCCCGTGCCAACACGCGAGCTAACTCCGTCTTGCCCACACCAGTCGGCCCGAGAAAAATGAACGACCCAAGCGGCCCTGACCGCCGACTCAGCCCGGCCCGCGCCCGGCGAATGGTTCGCGCCAATGTCGCCACGGCCTCGTCCTGACCGAGCACCGACCGGCCTAGCCGCTGCTCCAGTGCCGCCAGATCTTTGCGCTCATTCACTGTCACTTTTTCCGCCGGCACACCAGCCATCGCCGCGACCGCTCGCCGTACATCATCCTCGGTTAATTCCGGCAATGCTGGATCGTCAGCCGGTAGCTGCTTAGCCTGCTGCTCCAGCTGCTTGATGCGCACCTTGAGTTCAGCCGCGCGTTGATATTGCTCAGCCTCGACCGCCGCATCGAGCTTGCCCGCTAGTTGTTTAATCCGCCGTGCTAGCTGCTGCTGCTTGGTTGGCTTGGCTGGCCGTTGCGTATTAACCAGTGCCGCTGCCTCATCGAGTACGTCAATCGCTTTGTCCGGTAAATGACGCTCCGTCACGTAGCGCTGACTGAGGGCTACGCTCAGCTTGATCATCTCATCAGAAATCCGCAGTCGATGGTGTGTCGCCAGCCGGCCTGCTAGCGCCCGCACCATGGCCACCGCCGCCTGCTCATCCGGCTCCGCCACCGTCACCGCCTGAAACCGCCGACTGAGGGCCGCGTCTTTTTCGATGTGCTTGCGGTATTCATCAAATGTCGTTGCGCCGATCACCCGTACCTCACCACGCGCCAATGCTGGCTTTAGGACATTCGCCGCATCCATCGACCCCTCGGCCGAGCCAGCCCCGACCAATAAATGCAGCTCATCAATAAACAATATAATCTCCTGATGATTACGCGCTGCCGCCACCACTTTTTGTAAGCGCTCCTCAAACTGACCGCGAAACTTTGTACCAGCGACCATAGCTGTCAGGTCAAGCTGAATCAGCCGCTTACCGACCAAAAACTCCGGCACCGTCCCGGCCGCAATACGCTGCGCCAGTCCTTCGACCACTGCGGTTTTACCGACACCCGGCTCGCCGATCAGCGCTGGATTATTTTTGCCACGCCGCCCGAGTACCGTGATCAGCCGCTCTGTCTCAGCTTCCCGACCGACCACTGGATCGAGCAGTCCGCTCCGCGCTCGCTCGGTCATATCAACTCCGTACTGATCAAGGATCTTGAGATCAGCCGACCGACGAGTATGCGGTGCTACAGCTTCCTTCGACTCATCTTGCATGGCTTCCATCTGCTGCCGATCAAATACGTCCTCCAATGTACCGCGTAGCTCCTCCAGATCCACATTCATATCACTGAGCAACTTCGTCGCCCGAGCCTTGTGCTGCAGCAGCATGCTATAGACGATATGCTCAGTACCGATGCGCTCCTGTCCAAACTCCGTCGCTAGCTGCCAAGCCGTCCGTATCGTTTCCAGCACCTCGGCGTTCATGCCTTTGTGAACAACCACCACCACGAACGACTGCGCGGTTAAGCCTAGCGCCAACTCCGCCCGATCCAACGTCACGCCATTCTCCGCCAAAATCTTCGCACCCAGCGACGAATTTTGCGCCAGCACGCCGAGCAATACATGCTCGGTGCCGACATACGGACTACCACTATTATGCGCCAGCAGCCCGGCACGCTCTAAGCTGGCCTTGGCGGTATCAGTCAGCCGAGATTCTAACTCAGAAAAATCTTCCGGCATATCGCCCTCCTTTCGTTTTTGGCGATTGTCAGAAAGCAGCCTATTCCGCCACCTCCTCAACCACGCTCATCAAGCTGTCCTCAATATTTTTACGAGGTTTTGCTTCAGGCTTGACAGCCGCCTTTGCCTCAATATCCAGTTCATAGCCAGTCAACCGGCTTGCCAAGCGAACATTCTGTCCAGCCCGACCGATGGCCACTGACTGCTGATCCTCGCTAACATAGACCGTTGCTCGCTTTTCATCTTCATTGACCGTCACACTCAGCACTTCTGCTGGACTCATAGCATTAGCGATGAAACCAGCCGCATCTTCCTCAAACGGAATGATGTCAATTTTTTCCTGCTCGCCAATTTCGTTCATCACTGCCTGAACACGCGTACCGTGACCGCCGACAAACGTACCGACTGGGTCAACACCTGGCAGTGCCGATGCTACCGCCAATTTAGTGCGGCGACCAGCCTCGCGGGCAATGGCTTTGATCTCCACGGCGCCTGTTTCCATCTCTGGCACTTCCTGGCTGAACAAGAACCGCACAAATTCTTCATTGCCGCGGCTCAAAATCAACTGCGGACCGCGACCTTCGCGCTCGATGTCCTTGATATAGACCTTGACGCGGCGGCCAACGCCGTAGTACTCGCCAGGAATTTGCTCGGATTGCGGCATGATGCCAACGGCCTTGCCCAGCTCAATTCGCACCACGCGCGGCTCAACCCGCTGAATCGTACCAGTCACCACTGTACCAATTTTATCTTCAAATTCTGCCAGCACCACCTCGCGCTCTGCTTCGCGCAGCCGCTGCAAAATCACTTGCTTGGCAGTCTGGGCTGCCACCCGGCCAAACGTCGTCACGTTGTGGGTCTCGACCGTCACTTCGCTGCCTAGCTCAGCCGCCGGATCAACGGTTTTGGCCTCGTCCAGGCTCATTTGATTGACGTCATTTTCAACCTCTTCAACCACCGTTTTAACAACTGACACCACAGCCGTGCCGCTGTTGATATTCAAGCTGGCACGCACCAATTGCTCGCGCGTGCCGTTATCACGCCGCCACGCTGCCGCGATAGCCTGCTCGATCACCTCCAAAACCGTTTCTTCTGGCAGGTTCTTTTCCTCAGCAATCGTCCGCACCGCCAACGTCAATTGCTTAATATTCAAATCTTCCATTATTAGCTCCTTTACGCTATATTATTATACTACGTTTCCTATCAAACGCCCAAGAGACGAAAAACTCCGACCTGTTGGCCGGATGCTTAGTAGTGTAGCATACCCAGGCGGGCAGCGTCAAGTTCAGCCGCCCTATTCACCCATGTCAGCCTGCGAACGGGTATGCGTATCTAACAGAGGTGGGAGCTCATAGCTATTCACAATCTTGACAAAAAGCATTGACATTTTCTACTAATAGTGATATATATCTCAGCCTTTTGACAACTTATCGTAAGTTTTGTCAACTGCGCTTCGCTGCCGTAGGTCGGATACCTACGGTGGCTTGAGGCGCGGAACGGCCGCACCTCAACAAGTGGAAAGGCGTAAAAATGCTCGAGATTTTGACCGTTCTCCTTGTCGGTATCATTGCAACTGGTGTTATAATGATCGTTTTCTCTGAAGGCGAGCTAGTCATCGCTCTGAATGGAGTGATGATGGCGGTGTTCGGGGCGTCAGCCCTCCTCACCACGGCAAAGATGACAGCAGCCGCACGGCAGCGCAGCCTTGAGTGGCTCTATGAGCCACTCAAGGCTCTGCCCGAATGGATCATACAAGGAGGAATTGTCGTCACGGCGGCTATGTTTGGCCTCTCTGTCATATTTTTGATGGACAGTCTCGCCGACCTCCTCTGCCGGTGGAGAAGAAATCGCCACTGAGGTGCGGGGCGGGATTGATACAACTGTTTGTATCTCCCGCCCCACTCACATCACTGAACTGAACTTATAATTACACAACTATTACATTGCTGGCTGCTGGAGGTAGTGGCCGACGTCCGCTACCAGCTCGACCAGGCGATTAGAGTACCCCCATTCGTTATCGTACCAGACCATGATTTTCACCATGTTGCCACCAACGACCTTGGTCAGCGGCAGGTCAACGATGCCAGAATGTGAATTACCGATAAAGTCGCGACTGACCAGCGGCTCTTCACTGACGCCCAAGATCCCTTGATAGAAACTATCGGCGGCAGCTTTCTTGAACACCTCATTCACCTGCTCGACCGTCACATCACGTCGGAGAAGTGCTGTTACATCACTGAGCGACACCACTGGTGTTGGCACCCGGACACTCAGGCCGTCAAATTTGCCAGCCAGCTGCGGCAGCGTTTTCGTCACAGCAATGGCCGCACCCGTCGTTGTCGGCACCATATTTTCAGCCGCGTTGCGACCTTCGCGGAGATCCTTGGCTGGCGCGTCTTGCAATCTTTGGCTGGCGGTGTAGCTATGCACCGTCGTCAGCATTGACTTTTCCACGCCAAATTCTGCGTCTAGGACAGCCATCACCGCACCTAAGCTATTGGTTGTACAGCTGGCATTAGAGATTATCGGCGTCGCGTCCTTAATCTTACTGTCATTCGTACCCAGGACAATTGTATCGACGCCGTCGGATTTGGTTGGTCCGCTGATAACCACACGCTTGGCACCCGCAGTCAAGTGCTTGCCCGCGCCATCTTTATCAGTAAACAATCCGGTCGACTCGATCACCACATCGATATTCATCTCGCCCCACGGCAAGTTTGCCGGATCTTTTTCCGCCAGTACTTTGACGCTTTTTCCATCAACGACCAGTTCGTTTTCTGTAAAATCAACTTGGCGGCCATATTCCCCATAATTGCTATCGTGTTTGAGTAGGTACGCCAGCGTCTTCGTATCCGTCAAGTCATTGATCGCCACAATTTCTAGATCGCTGCGCTCACGTGCGATCTTAAAGGCACTGCGCCCGATCCGTCCGAAACCGTTAATTGCTATTTTCGTTATCGCCATGTAATTATCCCTCCCAAGTAGCATTAGCTTTTCTCTAATTATACTACAAAGTTGTATAATAAAACTATGACGCGCGAGGAATTATTGGATCTGGCGGCACCGCAGTACGATGAGATACCGGTGCTGGTGTTAGATAGCGCTATTGATTACGCTACCAAAAAGCACGCCGGCCAAAAGCGCAAAAGCGGCGAACCCTACATCACACACCCACTGGCGGTGGCTGGGATTTTAGTGGAATGGGGTATGGATATCGACACAGTGATCGCTGGTGTGCTGCATGATACGGTTGAGGATACCGATGCGACGCTGGATGAGCTAGAAAGTTTGTTTGGTCGCGATATCGCCTTTCTGGTTGACGGCGTAACCAAGGTTTCACAGGCGCGCGCTGGTATGCGCAGCCTTGATAGTTATTTGCCGCACACCAAGGACAACCTCGCCAAACTGATGATCGCGGTTGGCGAGGACATTCGGGTAATTATTATCAAGCTGGCGGATCGGCTGCATAATATGCGCACACTTCAATATATGCCGCGCGACAAGCAGAAGAAAATCGCCCGCGAAACGATTGAAGTGTTTGCGCCGCTGGCGGATCGGCTGAATATGGGGCGCGTCCGCGTGCAGCTGGAAGAGTTAAGCTTTCGGTTTTTAATGCCTAAGGATTTTCAGCGCACTAAGAGCCTGATGGATAGCCGCCTGAAAAAAAGCCAGCGCAAACTCGCCAAAGTCCGCCGCGACGTTACGGCGCGCCTCCAGAACGAGAGTCTGCAGTTTGAGATGGACGGCCGGGTAAAAAGCGTATATAGCTTATTTAAGAAGCTCGACCGCGTTGGCGATATTGATAAGATCTACGACCTGATCGCCCTGCGCATCATCGTTGATGATTTAGCGACTGGCTATCTGGTATTGGGCGTGCTGCATGAGATGTACCAGCCGTTTTACGAGCGTATCAAAGACTATGTTGCCAACCCTAAGCCAAATGGCTATCAAAGCTTACATACGACGATACAAACGCCGACCGGGCAAATTGTTGAGTTCCAGATCCGCACCCGAGACATGCACGAATACGCCGAGCGCGGTTTGGCGGCCAGCTTTCATTATAACGAACAAAAGATGTCTGACGCCTACCGACAGGGGCGAATTGCTGCGCTACCGACGGATTTAGCGTGGATTCGTGATCTACAGGAAACGGCAGCTCGGGCACGCGAGGGTAAATCATTTGATTCAGAGAAATTCCGTATGAAGTTGTTTGAGGATCGAATTTTCGTCTATTCGCCCAAAGGCGATATTTATGACTTGCCGCGCGGCGCCTTCCCTCTGGATTACGCCTATCGCATTCATTCCGACATCGCAGCGCACGCCAGCGGATTTAAGGTCAATGGCGTCATGAAACCATTTACCTATGAATTACAACACGGCGACGTCGTCGAAGTCTTGACCAGCAAATCCGCCAAACCCAAACCAGCCTGGCGCGACATGGTCATCACGCCGCATGCCAAAACCAAACTGCGCATGCAACTGTCAAAAAGTGGCGGCGTGCTAGCACATTTGACGGGATTAACTGACGGCGTTTCGTCGTTGTTTCGACGGTAAGCAAAACACTCATACCTCATCCCAGAGGCTACGGCAAACACGACACCTCCTCTGCCAGAGACTGTGAAACGTTCGCGAGTAGCGGACGTTTCAGCCGAACGCTCACGAGAAATCTCCAGTGGAGATTTGAGCGAAGAGTGTGTTATGGCGGCGGACGGTGGAGCGCCGGGCGCGGCTTGGCTTCCAGCCATCTCCTCCAAGTCGAATGCATCCGGCGGGCGCCGTCCGCAAGAACCGTCGACATATCAGAGAGGCTGGCGGTTGCACTGTGTGGCAAACACGGATCGAATCTTAGATGAGACGTGATACCACCCTGCTTTACACGATAGTATTACGCCTGCTCGTTCCAGCGCTCAATCGCCGCTGCCACAACCTGCTTAGCAGCATCAACGCCAGCAAATTCTTTAACAATGGTCGAACCTGGCTTTTTCAGATCCTTATAGTGATTGAAATGGAATTCAATTTGCTTAATCAGCTGCGCCGGCAAATCCTCCAGCGACTGAATGGCATTGCCATTATGGCGATCGTCGCTTGGCACTGCGATAATCTTATCATCAACCTCATCGTCATCAACAAACTTCATCACGCCGAGGATTCGCGCCTCGACCACCAGCCCAGTCGTCAGCGGCGTGTCTGTCACTAACAGCACATCCAACTCATCGCCGTCCTCATCCAATGTCTGCGGGATAAAACCATAATTAGTCGGCTTGGCAAAGATTGCTGGGTCAACTCGATCCAGCCGCATGACGCCGACGTTCCGATCCCATTCAATTTTATGATTTGACCCGGCCGGAATCTCCACGACAACGGTGATTTCGCCGTCCTGATAGCTTCCCGGGGTTAATACTTGGTTAAAATCTGCCATATACTACTCCTCTCTGGCTTTTTCTTGTAAATATTCACGAATCTGCAATGCCGCCACCGCACCCTCGCCGACCGCCGAAGCGATTTGCATGGTTGCGCCCGAACGTACGTCGCCCGAAGCAAAGACACCGGGGATATTGGTATGTAAATGCTCGTCGGTAACGATGTGTCCGCCCAAGTCCAGCTCAATACCTGAGTCTACCAAAAACTGCGTGTTTGGAATCAAGCCGATGAAAACAAATAAGCCGTCTGCCATAAATTCTTTCTGCTCGCCGTTTTGGGTCGATTTGACACCGTAGAATTTGTCGTCTTTGACGATAATTTCATCAGTCGTCGCACCGATATGGACGGTAATTTTGCCCTCATCGACATACTTTTGCAGCTCTTTTTGCAAGACATCGCTGGCGCGCAATTTGCTGCGTACCAATAGGTCAATGTGACTGGCGTAGCGAGTTAAAAAGATCGCCTCCTGTACCGCCGAGTTGCCGCCGCCAACGACAATCAAGCACTTGTCACGGTAAAATGCGCCGTCGCACGTTGCACAGTAATGCACGCCGCGACCATACAATTCATCTTCGCCCGGCACGCCCAGCTTGCGGTGATTTGAGCCGGTCGCCAGCAGCACGGCTTTAGTTCGCACTGGCTGACCGTCAACTGTCAATTCCAGCTCACCGTCAACCTGCTTCAGCTCCGTCACGTCACCGTACTCGATATCCGCACCAAATCGCTCAGCCTGCTGCTGCAGTTCTGACGCCAATTTCATGCCGGTTACACCCTCGGCAAACCCTGGATAATTATCAATCTGATCAGTGATAGCCGCCATACCACCAACCACGCCGCGTTCATACAATGTCGTTGGCACATCCTCACGCGACAGGTAAATTGCTGCAGTCAGCGCGCTTGGACCGGCGCCAACGATGATAACTTCTTTAGACATTTAGCCCCCTTGATCTGTAATATCGTTTCATAACTTCTGGCATTTCTGGCTGTGGAATCTCCGCTGGTTTTTCGATAGCCATTACCACAAATTTGAGTGGCGAATTAGCAGGAATTTTATCACCCTGACTCTTATTGCCATAAGCCTTGTCCGCTGGAATTGTCAATTCACGCACACCGCCAATTTTCATACCAATCAGCCCCTCTTTCCAGCCCTGAATCACCGACGTATGTGCTGGGCCGTTTACCGCAAACGGCGCTTTCAATTTACCGCTGTTGATTGACTGATCAAAAATCTCACCCTTGGCATTCCAACCGATGTAGTAAACCGCAAATTTGGTATCATCCTTGACCTCCGCGCCGTCACCCACGACCAAATCTTCTTTGCCGAGCTCCTTCACGCCAGCAGCCTCAAAGGCGCTGACTCGCGTACTAAACCCCGAAAACTTGCCGTGATATTTACTGTTCAATTCCGCCGTCTGAGCGTCAACTTTCTTTTGCCACTCCGTGGTTGCTTTTTTATAATCTTCTTGCGCCTGCTTCAGCTCGGCCTGGTCTTTGGCGTCATTGCCTGGCTGCACCATCATGGCGATGAACCCGCCAATTGTCCCAACCGCTAATGTCCCCGTGATGATCCATATACCGAGTCGCTGTCCCCTCGTCGCCATAATCCTCCTTTATCTTACCTTGAAATTATATCAATGTTTCCTCTCGGCCGCAATGTCATAACGTGCCAGCTCATCATCAATCCCCACGCCAGCTGTCCGCTGTAGCTTGAGCAAATTAGCATAAATACCGCCCGATTTTGCCAGCTGTTTCGGCGTACCGATCTCGTCGACCCGGCCATATTTTAGCGTCACAATCCGATCCACCGTGGCGATGGTACTCAGCCGGTGGGCGATAATCAGCGTCGTTCGCCCCTTCATCAGCCGCTCCAGCGCCTGCTGCACTAGATGCTCGCTCTTGCTGTCGAGATTGCTCGTTGCCTCGTCGAGAATGAGAATTGGCGCATCCTTGAGTACCGCCCGCGCGATGGCGATGCGCTGCTTCTGACCGCCGGACAGCTTGAGGCCGCGCTCGCCAATTTGTGTGTCGTACCCTTTGTCAAGCTCGCTGATGAAGTCATGCGCGTTGGCGGCCTTGGCGGCGGCGATTACCTGCTCATCCGTCGGCTCATCGGCGCCATAGGCGATATTTTCACGAATTGTACCGGAAAAGAGCGCTGGCTCCTGAAACACCGTGGCGATATGACGGCGCAAACTCTTTTGCTGCACCGCATCAATTGCCATATCATCAATCATAATCTCACCACCGTCTGGCTGATACAGGCGCATCAGCAAGTTCGTTAAAGTGGTCTTGCCACCGCCCGACTCACTGACGAGAGCGACATGCTCACCGGGACGAAGCGTAAACGAGATGTCGGTCAACACTGGTTTTTGCATGGCAGAGGCGTAGCGAAATGAAACATCGCGAAACTCGACTGCCCCGCGGCTCACAACTAATTCCGGTGCGTGATGGGCATCTTCAATCGCTGGGCGCAGCGTCATTACGCCAACAAAATCCTTACTCCCAGCCAGAGCTTTCTGGAAATTATCAACGATGAAACTCATGTTAAACAGCGGCATCCGCAAATTATTAATCAGCGTGATCAATAGCACCATATCGCCGATCGAAAAGCGCCGCTCGGTCGTCTGCACAAAAATGTACGCAAAAATCATAAAGAAAATGACCGACAACACCACGCCGCGCACGATGTCCATGCTGTGCCAGTAGCGCGATTGCTTGCGCGTAATGGCAATTGTTTTGCGGTAACGCTTGGCAAAATGACGATATTCAAGCGACTCACGGAC
Organism: Candidatus Saccharibacteria bacterium oral taxon 488; assembly: GCA_010202845.1. Classification (NCBI taxonomy): domain Bacteria; phylum Candidatus Saccharimonadota; species Candidatus Saccharibacteria bacterium oral taxon 488. Next base: position 498,265 of record CP047921.1, read on the forward strand.
ATAGCTTTTGACGACTTTGATCTGAGCAATGACTTCGGCAAACCGGCCGCTGGCCATATCCGTCTCGTGATTTTTACGGTTCTGAAAGGCCTGCCACTTCTTGCTGGTCAGCGCCGTCAGCCACATAAATAGCGGGTACATAATGACCACCATTACCGCCAACTCCAGGCTGTACACCAGAACGATGCCGATGGTGATACCTGTCGTGAGCAGCATCTGGAAAAAGTTATTGGCAAACATGTTCAGGAAATTCGTCGTTTCGGTAATCGCGCGGTTCAGGCGATTGATAATTGTGCCGGTCAGCTCGCCATCAAAATAACTTTGCGGCAAGCCAAGCAAGTGATGATAGTACCGCGTTGACAGCTGCTGCTTGAGCCGCGTGGCCATCACATCACCCCAGTAACCACCAAGGTTTCGCACCATCGTATTCGTCACGTCAAGCGCCAGCAGCACCAGCGCCAAGAAAATCGCCTGCTCAATTCCCACCGTGCCGCCCTCAACCACTTCGACCATCAAGCTGGTCGCCCGCGAAATCACGAACGGTACTGCGATGCCGGTCAGCGCCACGACAACCGAGCTGACACTAACTCCGACGTAGTATCTGCCCATGCCGCGCGCATATCGGAGCATGTGAATTAGCGGCTTCATCAGACTATTTCAGCGCCCCACTTGTCTTTGGCCGCCCGTTCAATCTGCTGCATTACCGGCGCGATGTCCTTGTCCGCTAACGTCCGCTCATGCGAGGTAAACGTCAGCCGCCATGTCATCGTCTTCTGCTCCGCATCATCCTCAGGCTGATAAATAGTGAGTAGCTCAAGTCGCACCTCCATAGCAACGTCCCGTACAACCTCGTCCAGCGTCTGTAGTAGCTGCTGATACTTGACAGCGGATGGTACTTTGAGCGAGATATCGCGCGTCGTTGATGGATAGCGGCTGAGTGGCTGATAATGACTGTCACGCTTGGCGTAGACAGCCTCTAGGCCAGCTGTGTCCAAGCTCGCCGCTGCCACATACACCGGTAATTTGAAGTTCTTGATGACTGATTGTTTCAATTCACCGACTAGACCGATGAACGTTCCGTCGGTTGTCTCGACCAACGCACTACGCGACTGGTCAAACGGTGCCGTAACTGGGTAGTTGAGCTCCTCTTCAATTGGCTTGAATACCAGCTCAGCACCAAGCTCACGCGCTAATTGCTCAACCAAGCGACGAATCACATAAAATGGTGCGCCCGCCCCTGGCTTTTTGGCGGCGTAGACGATGTCTGTAAACTGACTGGCTACTGGCAAGTTATCTTCGCCTAGGCCATGCATTTTGCTGTGGCCCTTGCCCATCTCAAACAAGGCAAATTCATCATGCCCGGCCTTGATGTTGGCGTGAACCTTGTCGAGTAGACTTGGCAGCACCGCCAAGCGGTAATATTGCAAATCAGGACTGAGGGCGTTTGATAATTTGTATGCCTGAGCAACGTCTTGCTCGGCGTTTTTCAGGATACGTTCATGAACGAAACTGTAGGTCAAGACTTCGTTGGCGCCAGCGCGCGATAGACTTTGGCGAACGGCGTTTTTCAACTCACGACGCAGGTTTTTCGGTGCGGGTTTAATACTACGACGAGGCAGTTGACGCGGTAACTTATCAAAGCCATACAGCCGCCCAACCTCCTCGACGATGTCCTCGGGTAGCTCAATATCGGTGCGCCAAAACGGGCTGTAGACCTCACAACCATGTTCATCAACTTCAACCATAAATTCAGTACGGCGCAAAATATCGGCAATTTCATCGTTAGAAAAATCAGTACCCAGTCGTTCGTTAACAAACTCATTCGAAACACCTTGCGAGTCAACACGGTGAATAGCATCCGGCATAATACATTCATTAGATGAGCTAGCGTCAAACACTTCACTCGCCTGCGCTCCACCCACCATGCTCATCAGCTGTTTCAGCACGGCGGCATTTTGGAGCGGCGATTGACCCTTGTTAAACCGCGTGAGTGCATCGGTAAAAATACCGTGTCGCATGGCCGTACGGCGCAACGCGTACATGTCAAAATTAGCACATTCGAGGATGATGTTTTTCGTGCCATTTGAGACTTCAGTGTCGGCACCGCCCATAATTCCCGCCAGACCAATCACTCCCTCGCCATCAGCGATGACGATGTCATCATTCGTCAACTTATACTCTTTGCCATTAAGCAGGCTGACTTTCTCGCCATCACGAGCCATTCGTGCCTCAAGTTTGTGCCCACGCAATTTGTCATAATCATAGGCGTGCGTTGGCTGCGCCGTCATGAACATCATATAATTCGTGGCATCGACAACGTTATTAATCGGCTTGCCGCCCATCGCCACCAACTGACATTGTAGCCACAATGGGCTTGGCTGCACGGTAACATCGCGAAACGCTACCGCCATGAACCGCGGCACTAATTCTGGCGCATCATTCGCCACGGTGAGCTCCAACCCCTCGCCCGCCGCAAATTGCTGATCTGATTTATACCACTCAGGGCTCGTGAATTGCTGATGAAAAATCCCGGCAATCTCGCGCGCCACGCCGAGCTGCCCGAAACAATCCGGCCGGTGCGTAAACATCTTATTTTCAATGTCCAATACGTAATCATCCAGACCAAACGTTTCCGCGAAATTCGCACCTGCCGTAAGTTCAACGCCCACCGGCACGTCGTGTTCATAAATCTCAACAATTCCCTCGTGATCCGTACCAATCGCCAGCTCGTCCGCCGCCGCCAACATACCTTGGCTAAGCACTCCACGCAGCGGTCGCGCGTCCAGCACGAACGGCTCGTCGTCATTAAAACTCGCCGGCACCGTACTTTTTGGCGGCAACCAAATCGCCCACATGTCGGCGTGAACATTCGGCGCACCGCAGACCACTTGTACCAGACCGTCCTCATCGCGCGGCACATCCGCGACCGCGCCGCCATCATCGATCTTGGTCACGCTCAGCCGATCGGCGTCAGGATGCTTGGCGCATTCAACCACCCGAACGATCCGCGCGCCACCATATTTAGCGCTGAGGTCGATCACTTCTTCGACACCACCAAGTTGCTGATTGACCCGCGCCACCAACTCATCCACCGGCGGTAATTCAAAATTAATCAATTGTTTGATAAGATTTAGGCTGACTTTCATATATATCAGTATAACATTCTAATCAACTGTGTAGTCAAACACCTTGACGGGAATACCTTTTTCCCTGGCTTGATCAATCGTAAACGTCGTGCCAGGACTATCGTTGACCCGAAATGCCACCAGTTCGTCCGCCAGAGCGACAATTTGGCAATTACGCGCATGAAATGAATCAGCGTTAACTTCATTAAAATCAGTAGCATCGCACAGCACTCCAAGTCGATATTTGGCGATGTCTCGCAGAAGATCGACCGTCGCGACCGCATCATCCTGGCGACATTTGCCGCCAGCCGCTCGGCTATACAATGCTTGGCAATATAGCTCCAGATCCACTGGCAAAAATATCTGAAACCGTGCCGCTTCCAAACCACATTCATACGCCAGCCGCGCCGCTTCGTGATCAGCACCAGTAGCGCCACCCGACACAATTCCATTACCATCGGCAATCTTTTGACCAACAAAATGCTCAATGTCACGGCGAATTGTGTCATTTACTTCACGCGTACCGACAACTCCGAGCCACTTCATAGTTCGCCCCGTTGGTTAAAGTTAAAATATTACCCTTGAGCAGCAATGATCTGCGCCTGAATCCGGTTTAGTTCGGCCTCATCCATCTTTGGCCCCTCGGTCGTCGTCAGCCAACCACGATAGCTCTCGTGAAACTCTGCGTTCTCTGCCCAGACATCAGTCCGCCCTGCCAAGTCACCGTGCAGCGGATACAGCTTAGCATGCACATGCGCCACGCCCGTCCCCTCGAATACCAGCGCTACCCGCGGTGTATCAAACGCGCGCTCCAGCAGCCGCGCCACCTGGCGCACTGCTCGCATAAACTCGAGGTACAGCGTCTCGTCAATCGCAAAAATATAATCACCCGGATTATGCTTTGGAATGACCACTGTCACCCCCGGGGTATTTGGAAACGGCGTGAGAAACGCCAGAAATTGCTCGTCCTCCCAAACCTTCCATGATTTTACGGTGCCTGATACAATGTCGTCGAAAATTGTATGGTTCATAGTTACTCCTTTTAAGATAATTATAGCAAATAATTTTAAGCTAAAGCAAAATTACTTAACACTGCGCAAGCACTAATAGTTGTATTATCTCCTAAAACTACTAGCATGCCGCGATCTTCCCCTGAAAGCGCTACAGAACTTTTGGTTCATGGAGCTAATTACGATCACGTCATTTTAATTTTACATATACGGCGCCATGATTTTACTGGAATTTTTGTAAAATCACTTGACTTAGCAATCTGGTATTGATATATATCAGCTTTTTACGTAATTCCGCGTATCAAGCAAGTGCTAGTAGAAAGGGGTAGTCATGGGTGGCTACCAGGACGGTGATCGTTGGGTTGACCCGGATGGAACTTCTCACACGGTCAATTCGACCAACGATCCCAATGTTCCGGGTGGATACTACTACAACCAGCACGGCCCTGACGGCCACGCAACGGCCGTCTACAACTCTGACGGAACGTTCGCCAATGTGGCGGCGAATCGCGACTGGGTCGAAGTGCCGCGCCAAGACCAGGACTAGTCTGAGCTAGTTGGTCCCTCGCAGACCTCAGCATGTCTGCGTGTGCCCTTGGCACAAAACAAAAACTGCTCTATTCTTGTATTATGAGACCTACTGATGAAATCGCCACTGCCATTCGCGCCAATGACCTGCCAACCTATCAGCGCGAACGCTACCCCGCTATCCAGGAAGGCGAGTTTGTTCGTTTTGTAGATGAGGATTTTTCTGGCGTTGATTTTGGCCAGTTTGTCATGGGATTTTTCATGTTTGAGAATTGCAACCTGGATTACGCAAAGCATATTTACGGGCAACCAATTTGTTTTAAGAATTCATCAGTTCAGAGCGTAGATTTTCGCGGCGTCAAAGCTATTATTGAGACAGGGGGCTGTGACTTTCGCGGCATGAAATATGATAAGGAAACACAATTTGTTTATGGCAGTGGCAAGTTGGCAGCGCGATCACGTTTCGTGAACTGCCAGTTGGATGATGAGGCACGTGAGTTTTTGGCAAAACAAGGCGTGGAGATCGCAGATAAATAAACCTCTGAACAAACACGATACTGGATGAGAATGAAAGGCCACCAAATGACCAAAAAGCTACTAGAAATCGAACGCAAACGCCAATTAACCGGCGACGCAAAAGAATTAATCAAGCGATTGCAAGGCCTCGGTTTTGAGTTAGAGAGCAGCCGCCACGAAATCGATACGTACTATTCTCGCCCCGATGTCAATTTCATGCAGACGGTCGAATGTTTGCGGATTCGCCAGCGCGATGGTTTTGCTGAGGTGACATATAAGCCTGCGACGACGATTGCGACACATACGAAAAACGATGTGATCATTAAGCCCGAGACAAACCTACCGATTCAGCCCGGGAACGCGGCAATCGCCAAGCAGCTACTGGCAAATCTCGGTATGGTGCAGCTCGTTGAAGTTAATAAATACCGGCGATCATTCCAATCCCCAGACTTTCCGCAGGCAACGGTGGCTATAGACGAAATCAAAGACGCTGGGACGTTTGTAGAAGTTGAAGTTTTGTCAGATGATGAGACTAGTGCGCTGGCGATGATCAGCGAGATTGAGGTCAAACTCGGCCTTGACTCGGCAGAAGTTGTCACGCGGCCTTATCGGGATATTTGTATGGGATAATTAAGCTACGTTTTTATCAAATCCACGCCTGGCCCTACTATCCAACCGCAGCACCACACTATACAAAAATATGCTAACCCCCCAAAAAATAACGCTCAGATAATTACCCCAATTAAAATCATTCCAAGGATTGCGGGTCGGGCTGTCTGTTGGGTCGTACGCCACAAATCCCACTACGGACATCACGATAATAATCAGAAGTCCGGAGATAATGATTTCACGCACATAGCTGGAGCGCTGAAATAGTGATAGCCTCAGGTTATATCGAGACCCCGACGGCAACAACACCAATAACACAATAACGATATACGATGGGATGGTTATTATGCCCTCAAATACATCCCACGGGTTAACCTTCATGATATCAGGTTTCACTACCTTCACGATCTCTTGCATACCCAGCGACACCCCAAAGAACAGCAGCAGGATGATCAGCACCAGCCCAACAGAACTCCATCGCCTAGTCCACATTCTTCGCTCCTGCTATGACGCTTGTCGCTACTTTGTAGACTTCATGTATTTTACCAAACACCTGCTTGTCATATTCTTCTCGGTCTTCGATGCTGCTGTCTGGTAATTCGATAGTATTCTTGAACTGCGGCTGCATGATATTAACCGATGTTACCTCCATACCTTCTTCAATTTCAACGTCGTAGACCTGCTTTTCGACGCCCGGAAATTCCTTCACATAGTGATCAATGTACGCGCCAGGAGACAGGAACTTACCCCTACTCGGCCGAAAATCAATGACGATAGTACCAAGTGTATCAGTACGATTATCGATCGAGGGTGCAGAGAATAAACTTTTCGCTAGTTGGCTAATTTTATTATTGTGCTCTATGGCTTCACGAGGAACAAATATTTTCGCGGATTTTATACGATGAGCCTGCCTGATTAACTCGATAGCATCTGGATGACAGACCACCGTCCCGATAAATGCTAGCTTTTCAGAAAGCGAGAGCTTTGTTGCGCAATTGTTTATATACGCTAGGATCTTTACGTTTGTGGCGACGTTTCGGTTGTATTCTAACGCCATAATTCCCTTGTCAGCATAGTAGAGGAAATGCACTACCTGCACCGGCAGCTGCCCATCGGGCAGCGGATAACGCCTGATGAGATCGTCATCGTCCCTACCTATGGTAATCACGTTTGATCCGTACACGGCGATGATACCCGCGTAACATTTGGATGATTCACTAGTTTTATGTAGCTTGTCAAACTGCAAGAGCCGCATAAACGACTCATCATCATTTGGATTGTACTGCCAATTCCTATCGTCCTCTTCAAGCTTCATCAGATCACGGAGAACATCCTCAAACGGATAGCTGCCGTATCCCTCATCGTCACGGTTGGTGATGTTGTAGAGAAAGACGTTGCGCTTGATCATCACAGCTCTCCGGTGAACCTAACGGTTGAATTAAAACTGCTCCAAAAAGTCCAACTTACCGCTTTCAAAATGCCGCACGTCTTCAATGCCGTATTTCATCATTACCAGCCGGTCGATGCCGCAGCCAAAGGCAAAGCCAGTGTACTTATTCGGGTCGATATCGGCAGCCTTCAGCACATTCGGATGAATCATGCCGCAGCCCAATAGTTCGATCCAGCCCTCGCCCGAACAAACTTTACAGCCTGCATCCTCATCCTCACAGAATGGGCAGCTCAGTGCAAATTCAAAGCTCGGTTCGGTGAATGGGAAATAAAATGGATTGACGCGCACGTCAAGTTGCTTGCCGTAATATTCTTGCAAAAACTCCTGCAAGGTAGCGATCAGATTGCCGACGTTAACCCCCTTGGCGACATACACGCCCTCAACTTGATAGAATGTGTGCTCGTGCCGCGCGTCCAGGTCTTCGTTACGAAACACCCGGTCGGGCACGATGGCGGCGATCGCCTCGCCGCTCGCCAAATTACCGCGATATTTCTTCAGTACGCGGTTCTGCATGGTCGAGGTGTGCGCCGGTGCAATCAAGCGGTCGCCATTAGCGTCAGTCTCCTCAGTCATGAACGTGTCATAATCATCGCGCGCTGGGTGACCTTTCGGGAAATTCAGGCTCTCAAACATATGAAATTGGTCATCAATCTCACGCGACTCTTCCGTCACGAAACCCATTCGATTGAAAATGTCAGAAATGCGGTCAATTTCTCGCATCAATGGATGAATCGTGCCGTGCTCACTCGGTAGCAAACTAGGCCGTGGGGCATTGACGTCCATCGGCGCTGTCACGTCAATTGGCGGCAAATCAACTTTCGATAGCTCATCTTCGCGAGCCGTAACTGCCCGCTCCAATTCCTGCTTCAATTCATTAACCTTTTTACCAAATACCCCGCGCTCTTCGCTTGGCAACGTCGCGATAACGCCATATAGTTCCCGCAGCTCTGCGCTCCGCAACACGCTACGCGGTTCAGCTGCCTCGGCTACGCGCGATAATAATAGTGATCGAACTTCCTCTAACGTTTCCACGTCATCGCCCCTGCATCAAAAACATACCGACAACCACGGCCGCCATGATCACAATTATAATCCAGGCCGGTGCCAGCATCGTCGTCTGCTTCGTATCTTCCAAATATTTTACATCCTCTACGCCGTCTAGGCTGGCTTTTTCCTGAAGGCCCGACGCCTTGGCCTTCTCGCGCAGCTCCGCCGCAATGCGTTCTTGTAGTTCACTGCGCCGATCTTGTTGATTTACAAATAATCCCATATGTCGATTATACCAGATATGTTATAATGATAGTAATAGTACAGTAAGGAGGGACTATGGCCACGAAGAAGACTACTAAAAAGGCCGCGACTGCAAAATCCAGTTCAAAGAAAACGACTGCTGCAGCTGCTACATCGAAAACAACCGTAACGCGTGTCACCAGCAAGGCTGAGACGAAAAAACCAGAGGTCAAATCAACTGCTGCTAAACCCGTCAGAACTAGCTCACCACGCAAAAAATTAGATACCAAGCTACCGCGCAACCTCGTCAACATCGTACTCGCCGAAGTTGCTGGTACGTTCATCTTGACGCTAGTCGCCTTGTTCTCGGCATATATGATGACACCGTTTTACATTGGTCTAGCACTGGTAGTATTAGTGCTCGGTATTGGTGCAATCTCCGGCGCGCACATTAACCCAGCCGTGACGTTCGGTCTCTGGACGATGCGTAAGCTTCGGGCTATACTCGTGCCGTTCTACTGGGCAGCACAATTCCTTGGCGCAATGGCTGCCGTTGTCTTGATGGGAGCAATTTCATCAGGCAGCTTCGTCATTAACTTTGACCAATTTACCACTTTCTCGTGGGCGATCTTTGCCGTCGAGCTCGTCGGTATGGCGGTCTTTATGTTCGGGGTGAGTGCTGCTCTGTCACGCACTGATCTCAAGAATACCAGTAGAGCCGTAGTCATCGGTATGTCATTGACACTTGGCCTCGTCGTTAGCGGTGCATTGCTACCACTCGCCCAAAATGCTGCTGTCCAAAAGTACCAACAGGAGCAAGCAAATGCGACTCGGCAAACTCAGCAGCTAAAGGATCAGCGTACTTACCCGCGTGAGGTATATATCAGCGGTGCAACCCTGAACCCAGCAGTTGCCTTAGCCGTGACTGAAAAGACTAACTCACAGCTACAAAATGCCTCAGCACCAGCACAAAAAACAGAGAAAATGTATACCCGCCTCAGCCTCGAGGTTATTGCCGCAACCCTCGTTGGCGCAGCGCTCGGCGGTAACTTGTTCCTACTAATCGGCTATCGCAACAAGGTTGAAGAATAATTCACCTCGCTAGTAACCACGTAATCCCCGTCTTATGAGGCGGGGATTTTTAAGTCGTTAGTCCTCTTGCATTGGTCGATCAAGTAGCTCTGGCTGCGTTTGATGATCACCACCAGCGATTCGCACTACGTCTTTATCAATCTTGCCGAGTTCCTTATACGAATTATTATAATGCCCGACAGTCGTGCTGAGGCTCTTGCCCATCTTAGTCATTAACTCATCAAACTTTTTGATATGCACGCCCAGCTGGCCGACACGCACCTGAATGTCCTTGGCCTGTTCTTCAATTTGTAGACTCCTCAGGCCCTGCAGCACCGTCTGCAAATACGCCAAAAAGCTGGTCGGGCTGACGATGATCACGCGCTTGTCACGAAAGGCGTATTCAATCAAATCGCGGCTCGAACCGCCCGCACCAACATTGTTGATCAGCAGGTCATAATACAGCGACTCACTGGGGATAAACATAAAGGCAAAATCCATAGTATTCTCGCGCGGGCGAATGTACTTGCTAGTTTCGTCAATGCGCCCCTTCAAGTCAGCCTTCACCTTATTCAGCCACAGCTCGCGCTCAGCTTTAGTCTCGGCATTGATCATCCGGTTGTAATTTTCCAAGCTAAACTTACTATCCACCGGCAAGATCTGCCCCTTGTCCAGAAAGATAACCGCATCAACAGTCTCGCCGTCCTTGAATCGGTACTGCATCTGAAACTGCTTGGCGGGCAGCACATTGTCCAGCACACTTTCCAGGTAAAACTCGCCGAACACGCCGCGCTGCTTAGGGTTTTGCAAGACGTTCTGCAGAGTTTTTAGGTCAGTCGCCACATCAACCACCCGCTTGTTCGTCTCATCCAATTTTGCCAGTCTCTGCGTCACGTCCGCCACCAACTTAGCGCTTTCTGACAGCTGCTTTTGGACTGAGGTTTGCACCTGGGCGTTACTGCGCTCCAATTTGTCACTGACTGATTCATTCAGCTTGGCGATGGTTCGCCCCAGTTCCACCACGTCAGTTTTGATGAGTTCGACTGATGATTGATTTTTCAGCTCGCTTAACTTTGACTGCAGCACGAACAACGTCGCACCCAAACCTATAACGATAATAACTAAGAGAATAATGATAATGGCTTCCATACTCTTAGTGTACAGGGATTACAGAGACAAGACAACTCGCGCCAACAGGACAAATATAGCCAAAAAGATAATCGCCGCCACGTTGCCGCGGATCCGGTTCAGCCACATCGCGGTTGCGTATACGAAGCCAAACGCCACGGTTGTTACCATCAGCGACAACCACCACACCTCAGCAGCCGAGACACCAATACCCCACAGTGCACCAACCGCCGCGAGTACCACGAGCAGCGGCCGCCTGACTCGATTGAGAGCGACAATCGGTACGAGCATAACGCTGACCAATACCAGCGCAACGTAGGCACCGATTTGCGCACTGTTCGTACACATTGATGGGTCGGCTGTCGGGCCGCAAATAATCTGCTTTAGGATAAAGCGATCAAGCGCCAGGGCGATCAGCCATGTCACGACACCGCCAACCATACCGCTGACGACAACTCGCCAGAACACCGCCGGCGTCACAGGAAACATATAGTCTGATTCTTCCTCGTGAAAAACTTTCTCAAACCACTTCACAATAGATACAACTATAGCAGTAATTTGATAAAACCGCAACCCTATTTTGCAGTGCGTGACACCCGTCGCAACGGCATGTACCAGAATATGCCCACCCAAGCGATGATGAGCCCCCCAGCCACATCAAGCGGCGTATGCACCAGCGCCACCACCCGCCCTATACCAACCAGTAGCGTCATCACCAAACAGGCCACGGCCCACCCTCGACACTTCGCGCCGAACCACACCGCCAACGTGATGGCCATAGTGAACAGGGCGTGATCGGACGGGAAACCCGGATTATCCAAAAACGAGGCGCCGGCGCTCACGCCTGCTAGCTCAAACGGACGGAGGCCTGATGGCTGATATAATAACCCGATAATTTTTGCCGCAACAAACGCCGTCAGCCCCGCCATCAGCACTCGCATATACACCTGATAGCGCTGGCCTCGCGGTACGTGTCGGATGAGCGTATATATCCCGATCAGCACCACTGGGATCACCAGCCCGTCGGCAATAATTTTCACCATCCATGAAATATCCATAAGCCCCATTATACCCTGCTAGGCCCTGGCGTCAAACCCTGAACCTTAGCTCGTCGACTTGCGCCGCTTTATCATCCATAGTATAATCAGACACGCGTTGGGGATTCGCCAAGTGGTAAGGCACCGGGTTCTGGTCCCGGCATTCGGGGGTTCGAATCCCTCATCCCCAGCCAAGAAAAAGGATTGACGTTTTGTCAATCTTTTTTCTTGCGCTTTGGTTTGGTATGAACCTGATGGTCAGTTGATGTTTCTTGAGATTTTACCGTGGTTGTCGCGCCACCCTGGCCGAAACCGCTTGCCCATATCGCCAAAATCCACACGCCGGCCAGGAACAGGAGCGACCAGCTACCGCCCGGTAGGTCAAACGTCGCCCCAAATATCATTGATACTCCGTGACAGAATGCCATGCTTTCTAGCAGCGTCAACAGCAGTAGCGCCACGATGCCCATCATAGCACTTACCTTTCTCAGCCTAGCCGATATATCCATGGCCAGCAGGAACGGCAACGCCCCAATCTCTGCGACAACGAGAACGATGGCGCACACTGCCGCCATCACGCTCGGCAATCCAGCGAGCATTGCTGGAAACTTATCAAACGAAAATAGCTGGCTCAAGACGATGACGAGAATATATCCGGCAACGATTAACCGTACAATGTGTACGACTGATATTGGTCGTTGGGTTGATGTTTTCTTCATAGATACAGTATACCGACCCGCCTTAAAAAGCTCAAGCTTGTTGTATTATTTACCAAAGCGCTTGCTTTTTTTATTAAAAACACGTACAGTAACAACAAGCGAACGATACAAAAACAAACACTACTGACGTTTCTTTCGCTCTACGATATCCACCACAACAAAATACCGTTACGAGTATGTAGCGGTATTTTCCGTTGTTGGATAAATCACAACGCTATATATAGCGTATACGTGCTATAGTAACAATATGAAAGAATATTGTGAGTCGAGAGGGTTTGTTGAGTTTGGTCCAAAAAATACCGCACCTGTACCATTACTTGCCATTAACGAAATTGAGCAGATTCGTAAAACATATGATCCAGGGGCAATCACTGAACTAGCGACTTCAATCGTTCACGAGGAGGACGGTAATACTTGGTTCGATATGTACAATCCTCTCCTAGCCGCCTGCCTCACACCAGAGGAGGCGGAGCAATACCTCAAGGAACACGCTGCGTTTCATAAAGGATCTCAATCAATTGATAGTCTTACGCCAGACCATGACGGTAACTACGTCATCCTGATCTCTGGGCATCGTCGTAAACGCGCTATCGAACAGCTAATCAGCCAACATGGCATTACGCCGGAATGCGTTCGCGTGAATGTCAATCTTCGCCGTGGCATTACCTTTGAGGAAGCACTCGTTGCCCAAGTGCGCGAGAATACACACGAGAAAGTGTCGCCTACTGAAACCGCCAAATATATCGAGCAACTACACGCCTATCTCGAGAATAAAGAAGGGGCACAGCCGACCTACAGGCGACTGTCTATGATGACCGGGATTAGTGAAGGCATTATTAGTACTGCGCTACGATTTCAGCGCCTACCGGAAAGCATCCGACTACTTGCCACCACTCATGGCGATATCCTCCCCTACTCAACCCTTGTAAGACTCGAGCCACTAATGCGCAAACGAGGCGAGCTGTATAAGAAGTTACTCTCGCTCGGGCAAACCATGAACGGGGAAGACTGTGAGACCTATGTCGAGAATCACCTTCATATCGTGGCGAATACCATTGTTGAAGGCCTCCTTGGCGCCAAGAAGCGCAATCACTATATTCGGCAGCAGATTAGCGACCTAGAACTACGAATTATCAATGCCCAGCCCAGCTTTGACCTTATAGCAGAAACCAGCTCTGGAGCTCAGCGAAAGGCATCAGAGACCCGCCTCGGTAAGACAGCCGTATCGGCCATGCGGCATGCCTGTCGAGACGATCCAAGAAATATGCCACCCGAACAGCTAGCTGACCTCGAGGAGTTCGTCGCAAAAGCCAAGGCATTAGCAGCCCCTGCTGTCAATGACTATGAACAAGAGTCGCTGCTATCCATCTAATCAACGGCTGCTTTTTGCGACTGCTGTTTGCGCCACTCGGCGATTTTGCCGTGATGCCCACTCAGTAAGACTGCCGGTACTCGCAAGTCATTAAATACCTCTGGCCGAGTGTACTGCGGGTACTCAAGTGTCTCGCCGTCTGAGAAGCTCTCAATCTCCGCTGACATTGCACCGCCCAGCACACCTGGCAGCAGCCGCACGATCGAGTCAATGATGGTCATTGCCGGCAGCTCACCACCAGTCAGCACAAAATCACCGATGCTCCACTGCTCATCAACGAATTCCATAATGCGCTCGTCAACGCCCTCGTATCGCCCGCAGATAATGATAAGCCCCCGGCCATCATCCGCCGCCACACGCGCCATCGCCTGTCGCCAGCGTCGACCGCGCGGGCTCATCAAGACAACCTTTGCGCTCTCATCTCGCGACCTGGCAAATTCCACCGCCCGCCACAACGGCTTGATCATCAGTAGCATCCCATCGCCACCGCCATATGGCGTATCATCCACCTGGCGGCGCGGGCCCAGACCGAACTCACGCAAGTTCACCGTCTCGAGCGAAACGATACCATCCTTTTGCGCCTTCCACATCATTGAATTTCCAAAGACTTCAGAAAACATCTCGGGGAACAGGGTAATAACTTGAAATTTTCGCATATCCTTCATTATACCGCGCCCACATAAAAACCACCAAAAAACCGCCCTTTAGCTAGGCGGTTTTTTAGCACAAATAAGGCTCTCAATGGTTACCCATTGCTCGCATAGAGCTGTTCTCGCATATCGTCTGTGCTTGAACTAGTTATGATTATATATCAAGATCATCTAGTTCTGCAAGCTCTTTTCGAGCATTTTCTGCATAAGAAGAGTTATTTTCCACAATTTCATCTGTTGAGTTGTCCACAGAATCATCATCTGAAGCGGCAGTCGTAGTTTGTTTAGCACTCGTAAAGCCGTCGTTATTGACAATTTTCAGGTTGTAGCGCGCATCATTTTTCGTCCCCAACGCCCTGAGCAGCGTCCGCAGACTTTGGGCTGTACCGCCACGCTTACCGATAACCCGACCGAGATCCTCTGGGTTGACCGTCAGTGTGAGCAACACTCCTTTTTCGTCAATCAAACGCTCGACGACGACATCTTCTGGATGTCCAACCAGCGCCTTTACTACGTATTCTACAAATTGCTGATCTATCGTTGACATACTGCCCCTCCTTGGAATTAACTGTACTCCTAGTATAGCATAGGCAATTTGCCGAGGGCAACTATGGCAATTGGCACTTTTTGGCGCAGTGGGCGGTAATGTTCGCTTTGTGCTCAGCCTCAGTCTTGGCGAAATAAGTTACGTTATCGTCGCCGCTCAAGAAATAAAGGTAATCCTCCTGAGCCGGATCGGCCACAGCATTCAGTGCCGCGAGACCAGGCGAAGCAATTGGCCCAGGCGGCAGCCCCTTGTGAATGCGCGTATTGTACGGTGAATTGAGCGTATGCGAGCGAGCCACACCAGCCTTGTCGGCGGCATAATGATACGTCACGTCTGACCCGAGCGGCATATCCTTTTTGAGACGGTTATAAAACACACTGGCGATCCGCCGCATGTCCTCGCAGGTCGTTTTACCTGGACAGCCAATCGACTCACGCTGGATAATTGAAGCCAGTGTTAGCCCCTGATACAGCGACAGTCCTCGAGCCGCAAATTTCTTCTCGAGATTATTCTCAGTCACCACCCGGTCTAGCTCACTGATGGCCCGCTGCAAGGCTTGCTGGGCGGTCGCGTCTGACGGCAAAAAATACGTATCACCATAGATATAGCCCTCAAGATCGGCGGTCGCTGGCTTACTTTTTAGCACCGCACCGGTATAAGTGGCAGCAAAGGCGGCTGTAATTTGCTCATCATTGTAGCCAGCCCGCTTGAGAGCGCTGGCAACATCGGTCTTTTGAGTAGCGGGAGTCGAGGTCTTGTCGCGCAGTGTTGCCCCCGGATAAAATAGTACCGAACGCCGATCCGGTTTGCCACCGAGTAAATGCTTAAGCACCGACGCCACATCTTGATCTTGTGTAAAGCTATACACGCCTTTATTGAACGTGCCGGTAACGTTATTTAACTTGAGGTAAATCGTCATAGCAAAGGCACTACGAATAATTTTTTTATCTTCAAGTTTTTTGGCGATAACCTGCGCTGTGTCGCCACTGGCGATTTCGACACTGATTTTTTGCCGCGCCCCGGCATCGACCGGACGAAGCATTTGTTTGTACCAAATGACGCCGCTAAGCAGCACCACACCCGCCACCGCGACAACTGCCGATACGATAATGAGCCACAACCGCCGTTTTTTAATCTTCAACTTCTTCATCCGTGCACCTCCAAATAATCTTGTAGTATAATACTCGCCGCCTCAGCGTCAATCTCACCCTTATCTTTGATCTTACCAGCCAGGCGCTGTTCGGCCTGAACGCTGGTTAGCGACTCATCCTGATAAGCGATCTCGGCATCAATGTCCAGCTGACCCAGCCGCCTGACAAAATCGACCACGAACTCTGTTTGTTGTGTTGGCTCGCCGGACTGATTGCGCGGATAGCCGACCACTACCAGCGAGATATCGTGCCGCAGCATAATCTCTGCCAGTTCCTCCATGACCCGCTCGTCACTAGCCACCCAGCCAAACGGTACCGCAATCCGCACCTGTGAATCGGCCATCGCCAGACCGATCCGCTTCTCGCCCACATCTAGCGCTAGAAAGTTTTTAGCTTTCATTGAGCTTGAATTCGATGCTTATTCGTTTGGTATCATTTGGTACGGTGCGCACCCAGAACGGAGAGAATTTCACATCAACATTTTCGATACCCTTGATGGCTTCAAGCGCTGACTGGATGTCGCCATAACTTTTACCGCGCGACTGCTCCTTGACCTTTTCCTCATCAATGGTTGGGCCGACGACAGCATTGGCGGTGATGTGAGCGATGAAGTTGCTGCCCTGGCCGCTGAACTGCGCAAACTGCGCGCTATCAACACCATCTTTATAGATTTTTTGTGACTGCTTGCCCTCTAGTTCCTTGTTGGCGGTCGCCTTGAGGTAGGTGCTTAACTCTGATTTTTCGATACCGACCATTGAGGCAGTCACCACCGTTTTGAGCGTCACCGCGCCGGTCGCTTCACTGTCAACGGCGACACTTGGAGTCGGCGTACTGCGCTGCTCCTGGTAGCTTTCTTTGATAGTAACTGTTGAACCGCCGAATGATTGCTCGACCTTGCCACGAAGAGAGTCAGCTTTCTTTTCGTTCAATAAATCACCGGCACGCTTAACATCGTCGCTGCTAACCACCGTCACCTCGCGACTACTACCGCCCGAAGTCTCGCCAACGAGTGTCGCATTAACTCCTGATGGCATCCCTGAAACCGAGCCACTCTCACCGTTATATTCCGCCCCGATATTGGCAGCCGTCACCATGACGGTTGAACCCGAAGCGTTAGAGCGGCTAAACGTCACCGCGCTATCAGTCGTAAAGGTCATCCCACCGCTCGTACGAATCGAGGTGCCAGCCGGAACGGTCTTGTCCAGCAGGCTGATCGAGTCGGTCGCGATACGCAACTTACCCTTGGCTCGCTCACCAACTTTCTTCTTGCCAGTTGCCGAGAACTCAACGGATAACTCTGCTTTTTGCTCCTGCCGGCGCGCCTTGATCACGTCAGCAGCCGGATCAGTCGTCCCGTCAGTCCTGAGTGTCACTTTCTTATTTACCGTCACCGTTGTCGTCTTGGCCGTGATAATCACTCGCGCATGCGGTGCGAACCAAATCGCCCATACCAAAAACCCAATGAGTAGCAGCGCGGCGCCGCCGATCAGCAGAAACTTTTTACGAAATAGATTAAAGTTCGGGACTTTTGGTGCTGTCTTGTTCTTGTTAGCGTTATCCGCCGGCTTTGGAGCCTCGTCGTCCTGTTTTCTGGATGAATCAGCGATGGCCGAATCAATCGCTTTATCCGTTTCATCAACAGGTTGCGCGCTCTTTTCTAGCTCGCCAACCGGTAGCTCGCGCCCATCAATAACGTCATTTTCGTCGTCCACCTTTAGCACCGGCACCTCGGCCATTTCTGGCTTGCTCTGGAGTGTCTTGGCCACCGGAATCTTGGCCGCCGCCGCTAGGCCAGACAGAATCGTATCACCGGTGATCAACACCACCCGCTTATCAACCGACGTAGCCGTCCGAGCGATCAGCCGCATATTGACCGCGCTACGCAGCACACCAACTCGCTTGGGCGGCACCAGCGCGATAATCCGTTCCTTCGACGCCTTTATCTTGCCAACAATGGCAGTGATATCATCTTCGACGTCAATGTAAATAACATCTTTATTCATCTATATTTTAAGTAATCGGTTAACTTTATCCATCAAGCCATGAGCGTCTTGATTACTTACCATTGTATCATATCCAACCCGCAGTAGGCCCATCACCGTGATAAACGTGTGATCGGTGATGTCGCCAGTTGTGTCAGTAATACCGATGACATCAGAGGGCTTGATATGCTGAACGGTCGGCTTTTTTGTAAACGGCAGCTCCTTATACCACGGCTGACTAGCCAGTGCATCAACCAGTTGTTGCAAGCTCGCGCCACCACCACACAGCAAAATTCGGTTCGGCAAGTGATCAACACTATCAAAATCACCGAGCGCCAGTTCAACACCCGACAGCCACACCTCAAGCGTCTTATCAATTGCCTCGTCAAGTTTACGCTTGAGGGTCGGTTTGATGTAGCCATTATCAGTATTTACCTTCAGCTTTTCCGCCTCTTTGTAGCCCAGGTCCAGATCCGTCGCAATCATCCGCGTAAAGCTCCGTCCACCGATGCCGAACATCTTGGTGCCCTCAACGCCGCCGTCATTGACGACCGCAATGTCAGTCGTGCCGCCACCGCAGTCGATCAAAATCGCCGTGAAGTTAGAATTCGCATCTGTACCGAGCACACTCCGGCTGACTGCAAACGGCTCGGCCGCCACGGCGATTAGCTCCAGCGCTAACTCATCAGCCACCTTTTCCAGCGCCCCGATATGCACCATCGGCGCAAATGCCGTATAAATCTGTACCGCGACGTCCCGCCCCTGAAAACCGATCGGGTTCGACACCTTGTAGCCGTCAATATGAATGCTGACCAGTGCCGAGTTAACCAGCTTCACCTCGACATCCTCGTTGCCAGTCTCCAGCGCAATCTGCGCCTGCGCCTTGCCCTGCGCCCGTTCCTGTACCTTCTCAATGATGAATTCCATCTCAGCAACGTCCAGCGGCTTATCAGGCTGTGGTCGGCGATAACGAATGGTGTTGGTTACTCCCTTGACCAGCTCACCGGCGATACCGATGATCACCCGCTTGGCCTGAACACCGGCCTTGTCCTCAGCCTCAGTCAGCGCCGCCTCACAATTGGTCACCACACCAGCGATATCAGCAATCGCGCCTTGATGCATGTCGCCCAGATTCTGCTGTGCCCGACCAACTCCGATAATCTCGATATCATCATCCTTGATCTCGGCGATCAGCGCCTTGATATACTCCGTACCAATGTCGAGACCGACCAGGTACTGGTGTTCATCTTTGTCTGTCTTCTTGAAAAGCCTATCTAACACCATAGTCTTTATGATTATATACCATTTGGATGTGGATTGGCTAGTTTTTTACGAGGATAATTAACCAGCCTCAGGCAAGTATCGCCTTAATCCGCCGAATCCCAGCAGCACTCGCCTCTTCTTTGGTGATCGTAAAGCGCTTGCCGCCCTCGGCCAAGATGCCGGTGTGTTCGACGTGTGGGCCACCGCAGACTTCAAAGCTAATGACGTTATCGCCTTCGCCGATGGAATAGACTTTCACCGTGTCGCCGTAGCGCTCGCCAAAGGCGCCGATTGCGCCCATGTTTAGCGCCTCGTCAGTCGGATAGACGGCAAAACTGACTGGTAAATCTGCGTCGATCCAAGCATTGACTTGATCTTCCACCGCCTGTTTTTCCTCTGGTGTCAATTTATCGTGATTAAAATCGAAACGCAGGCGCTGGGCAGTGATATTGCTGCCATGCTGCTGCAAATCCGGCGCCTTCAGAACTTTGCGCAGTGCCGCCCCCAACAAGTGCGTCGCCGTATGATATTTCAGATGAATCGGATCGTGACCCTCTAGGCCGCCGCTAAATTGCCCTTTGCGCGCAGTTTTGGAACGTTGGCGTTGCTCGGCCATTCGCGCATCAAATTCGGCGCGCCAGTTATCAGAAAGCTTGATACCTTGTTTATAGGCCTCTTCGGTACTCAGCTCCACCGGAAAGCCAAACGTATCATATAGCGTAAATAGCTCTTCGCCAGTCAAGCCGTCGTCGATATAATGCTGCATTTGCCTGAGACCTTTGCGCAGCGTTTGGCGGAAGGCTTTTTCTTCCTTAACGAGAACAGCGATGATACTCTCGCGGTTTTCCTTAACTTCTGGGAAATCCGCTTCATATAAATCAGCGATCACCGGCACGACCTCCTCGAGGAAATTCTGCTCGATCCCTAGGTCAAAACTATAGCGAATCGCCCGGCGCAACAGGCGGCGCATCACGTAGCCCTGTTCCTTATTGCTCGGCACGCAGCCGTCAACCGCCATAAAGGTAGCGGCCCTCAGATGATCAGCGATTACCCGCATACTTTCGGTATGTGACGCGTACTTTTTGCCGCTCAAATCCTGCAATTTCTCGACGATTGGCCACAGCAAGCTAATCTTGAAAACGTCGGGGTCATTATTCACGGCCGCCGCAATTCGCTCCAGGCCCGAACCATGATCAATGTTTGGCTTTTCTAGCGGCTCAAACACACCGTCCGCCACCTTTTTATAGGCCATAAAGACATTATTACCAATCTCCATAAAGCGACCACAATCGCAGTTCGGATGACAATGCTCGCCAAACTTCGGATCGTGCTCAATGAAGTCAAACTCATAAAACATCTCGCTATCCGGCCCGCACGGATCACCAATTGGCGTGGTCTCTGGCCCGCCGTTGCGGCTCCACCAGTTCTTACTACCATCATAGTAAAAAATTCGCTCACCCGGGTGAATACCACGCATATAACCGGCTTCTTCCGAACCAATATCGGCCTGACCGCTGCTCAGGCCTGCTGTTTCGTATAGCTCCGCCCAGATTTCCGCTGCCTCAGTATCCTTAGGAATATTGTAGCGTTCATCACCAATGTAGCAGGTGATATAAATCCGGTTCATGTCCAGCCCAACCTCTTCGGACAGGAATTGCCACATCCAATTGATCTGCTCTTTTTTGAAATAATCACCCAAACTCCAGTTACCGAGCATTTCAAAAAACGTCGTGTGGCGGTTATCACCGATATCATCAATGTCTTGGGCCCGCAAGCACGTCTGTGAATCAGCGATTCGCTTACCCTCAGGATGCGGCTCACCCAGCAGGTACGGGATCATTGGCTGCATGCCCGCACCGGTAAATAGTGTTGTCGGATCGTCGGTTAGAATCAGCGGCGCGCGCCTAATGACTGCATGAGCCTGTTTGCTGTAAAAGTCGAGATATTTGAGGCGAATTTCTTGAGCGTTCATAGGAGTAATTATAGCACAAGTCACCTCAGATACTCTGGATCTTTATGAACGTTTTTTCCGCATCAGCAGCACTGCACCGCTGATAATGGCCGCGACCCCAGCCCCGATGGCTACCAGCAAACTCGTACCGGTATCGGCTAGTTGACTGCCCGCTCGGCCTTGCGAAGCGCCCGGCTGCCCTGGTTGACTCGGCTGACCCGGTTGGTTAGGAGCACCTGGATTACCCGGCGCTGTTGGCACAGCGTTCCACTTAGCGTATAGCGTGAAGTTAGAATTTGGCATCGTATGGACGTTAAAGTCCCACTGCATCAGATAAGTTGGATCAGCGTACCACCCAGCAAAGGTATAGCCAGCCCGCGTCGGATCAGCCGGCCGCACCGCCTTGGCAGTGTAGGCGACCGTTTGAGATGGTACCGGTGAGCCTGAGCCGGTATCAAACGTCAGCGTGTAGGTCGGGCACTGCTTGGCATCGCCATTGATCGTCCAGCCGTGACCACCGTCGGCCACTGCCTTTTGCAGTGCTGCATGCGCCGCCTCCGCCGTACAATATTTCAGGCCAGCCGCACCCAGCGTCACTGGTGACTTGAGTACTGCATTATTCCAGGCAGTCAGTGTTGCGTCGTAATTTTGCACCGATAGCGCCGTATTATCAAGCATATTCGCCCCGCCGGCATACGGATTCCCCGTAACATCCTGCAGCGAGGTCAGTTGCCAGCCAGCCAGCGACTGGTTGAATGCCCGCGCATTAGCCAACATCCGCACCATAGCGTGTGCCTTCGTCATATTCCACAGCCCGATCGGCTGATTGAACGAATTTGCCCACTCAAACATGCTATCGGCGTATTCAAGTTTTGCAGTATTCCAGCTGGCAATTGACGAACTGCCGCCGTTATTGAACGCCCCTGCATACGCAAACATATGACCAGCGCTCGTCACATTTCCCATGTTCCACGCACCGATGTTTTGGTTAAACTGTCCGGCGCCATGGAACATATTAGCGGTTGTCGTCACATTTGATGTATTCCATTGCCAGTTGGCACCCTCACCCTTGAGCGAGTGAGCTGTGTCGAACATACCTTGCAGGCTCGTTACGTTCGTGAGATTTGGCACGTCAGTCGCCTTGACATCCATATTCTCAGCGCCCCGAAACGCCGAGTCCATGCTGCGCCACGCACCCGTTCCCCACTGGTCAACTGACATGATTTTCAAACGATCACCGGCATTATTCACATAAATCTGCGGGAATGTACCGCCGATACGAATCGTGTGACGACCCTCGTCGCTGTATGTGCAGGTGTGGCTACCGGTCACGCCCACGGCGTCAGGAATACCGTCATTGTTACAGTCGACCGTATAATTATATCCCCCGCCTGTCACCGGTATAGTAAATTGATCGGTGTTTGATACGCCCGGTTTCGTGGTGTCAATCGTCATGACAAAATCAGTATTGTTAATTGGATCAGCTTTCGCTGGCTGCGTCATCGCAAGTAGCGTCAGGCCACCAACACCAAGCATCATAACCCCTGCTGTTAGCGTCGGCAGCAGGCGCCTGCGTTGTTGTAAATATTTCATAAACCCCCTATTATGTTCATGTTACTTCGTTGTACTATTACCTCAAATAATACGCGACTAAGCCCTCCATTGTCAAGAAAATCCCGCCCTCATCGCGGGCGGGAAATGTCTCAGTTTATCACGTCGTATTATTCAGCGCCTGACTCATCAGTATCTGACTGAACTGGCTCTTCTTTTGGCTGGTTTTTACGAAGCTTCTCTGGATTGCGGATGGCTTTGTGCCTATCAGCAGCTGGCGCTTTAACCCACTTTGGCAAGGTGACGCCAGCTTCTTTCAATAACTTAACAACACGCGGTGTTGGCTGGGCACCATTGTCCAAATATTTCTGTGCTAATTCAGCCTGAATATTTGCTGCTTTAGTGTGTGGATTGTAGCTGCCGACATACGCGACCACGCGACCGCTTGATGGATGGCGCTGCGCCTCTTGTACTGCCAGGCGGTACACCGGATAACCCTTACGACCCAACCGTTGCAAACGAATTGCTAGCATGTGTAATTTCTTCCTTTTCTTACAACTCTTTGATTAATGTATTACTCCTAGAGAGTGTACACTATTTCCCTGCGGTCGTCAATTCTGTCTTGAGACTTCTATTGACTTTTTATTTCTATCTGTTATAATATCCAAGTATGCCACATGAACATATCCAACCAAGAGAAATCAATGATACAGATTTTATTATTTCGGGTCTACTTGGCGAAGGCGGCTCAAAAACAGTGTTTGACACAGTCATTAATGGAAAAAGAAGAGCGCTGGCGATACCGAATAGTATTGACGATCCCGATACACAGGCAGAGAAATGGAACAGTGTATTACAAGAACCCGAAAACGCGAAACTACTGTCTGAATTAGGACTTCTCACTATTCCAGAATACGAAATAATGGTTGCTACTATAAACGGTCGGGAATTACCAGCACTAAGTATGACACCGTTTTCTGATCTTCCTTTTAGGGTCTTTGACAGCAAGGATGGAACACAGACATATACACACGGTCCACTTTCTCACATTGAACATTTTTCAGATATTTCTTCCTATATCACTGGTTTTGGCGCCGATATCGCCACGCTCACACAATCGGGAATCGTCCTGTCGCGAGACAGCATATCATTTGCCGCCTTACCGGACGGATCGATGCGCTTATTTTTCTACGATTTACAGAATATGACAATTAACGATGATTCTGTTAATGAAGATGACCTTAGAGGGGATTATTCAAAACTAGTCGTCTATATGTTAGATAACATATTTGACTACCAGCAGTTGATGCGTTTTGAAGAACAGGGCTACGATTTTCATGAGCGCATGAATCTATCATAGAGACTTCAAGCAATCGCTAAATTAAACTTTAGTATTGCTCGACGCGAAGTGTATGATTTAATTGCTGATGACCCGATAAAAGCCGTGTCTGACAGAGCAGAAAAAGAAAAGCGTCAGCTTGAAGATCCTGACGTTGCGCAATGTCTGAGAGAAAGGATTAATCGCTAAAGCTCGTTTTTCCCAAAGTATCGTCGAACACGAAGAAAATTTTGAACGCCTAAAACAATTGTTTGGTCAAATTCCTAACCGCGGTATGTTTATCGAGGCTATGATGAATGAAGGCCCACAAGTATACTTCTCAGTAGCAGCTAGCTTAGCGAATAATCCCGCCGCCCAAACATTCCTCGCCGTCGTATATCACAGCCGACTGACCCGGAGCGACGGCGCGCTGCGGCTCGGACAAGATAACCGTCACTTTCTCACCAGCATTATCGTTCACACGCGTAATTTCCGCATTAATGAGCGGCGCCCGATGCCGCACCCGAACTTGATAGGCATCACCTTCTGGCGGCTGACTGATCCAGTGAACGTCAGTCAGGGTCAATTCTTGGCGCCAGAGGTTACCATTATCAATCGAACGCGACACATAAACTTCGTTTTTTGCCATATCTTTGCCGACGACGTAATACGGCAAGCCGCCACCAACATTCAGGCCATGCCGCTGCCCCAGGGTATAAAATATCGCCCCGTCATGCCGGCCAACAACCGCGCCCGTTGGCTGATCAATGATATCGCCCGGGCTAGTCTCAACATATTCTGACAAAAACTCGCGAATCCCCACTTGTCCGACAAAGCAAATCCCCATCGACTCCTTTTTACTGGCGGTCCACAAACCCCGCTCCTTAGCCATCTGGCGCACCTCAGCCTTGGTAAAATCACCCAGCGGGAACATGGTTTTCGCCAGCGCCTCGGACGTCACGCGGTACAGGAAATAGGTTTGATCTTTGTTGTCATCATGCGCCCGAAGCAAGCGAGCAGTGTTGGGTAGTGATGGCGCTTTGACGAGCCCAGGTGTAAGCGTTGATTCGTCCTGAATCGCCGAGGACTGTCTGAACGCAGTGAGTTCCGCAGGCGACAGTGACGAATCGGCGTGAGCACCATGGCGTGAGGCAACCGCGCCGGAATTACCCAATGCTGCACCACCTACTGCATGTTTAACTCGTGCATAATGCCCCGTCGCAATATACTCCGCACCCGCCGCCAACGCCGCTTCCAAAAACAACTTAAACTTCACCTCTTGATTACACATCACATCAGGATTCGGCGTCCGACCCGCCTGGTATTCACGAATCATATAGTCAACGACATTTTGCTTGTACTCTTTCTGAAAATCAAACACCTGAAAATCAATTCCCAGCCCCACCGCCACGCGCTTAGCGTCAGCCACATCTTCTGCCCACGGACAATGCATGCCCGGTAAGTCTTCTGACCAGTTTTTCATATACACGCCGGTCACCTCGTGGCCTTGCTCGACCAATAGCGCTGCCGCTACCGACGAATCAACGCCGCCCGACATACCGACGAACACCCGAGCCATCAGCGCGACACTCCCAGCGCGAACAAGCTAATCCGCAACAATTCACCAACCGCCAGCCACCAACCCCACGGCGTCAGCCACCACCATGCACTCCAATGCTTGTCGTGCGTTGTTGGGCGTGCCCGCAGCTCAACATTCGGCAGTTGTACTGAAAACTCAGCCAGCGCCCGCCGCATGTGATAGCCGCTGGTAACCAGAATGACGCGTTTGATACCACGCTGCGCTATGATACCCGCCACTTCCTGGGCATTCTGCTTGGTGGTTTCTGAACGTTCGTCCATCACCAAGGCCGTAGCCGGCACACCCGCCGCTTCGGCTTGTTTTCTCATGGCGGCAGCGTTAGACGGGCCGGATTTATCGGCCGCAGCACCGGACAAGATAATGGTCGGCGCCCAGCCAGCTTGATATAATTTGACCGCCTCAGCCGTACGCGCTTCGGTGTCGCCGCCGCTGATAACGATGATCGCGCCCGCTTTTTGACATTGCCCCGAGTCCGGGCGCGGGCAATCTTTCAAATCATCAGGCGACAAATAATGGCTCAAGCCAACAATGACTGCAACTGCAATTAACACCAAGCCAATTAACCGATAAATCATCGCGTTCGCTCCCGTTCCACGCGTACCGCAGTAATAATCTCGTCCGCTGCCCGCATAACTTGTGCTTCATCGTTCAACCGCCCGAGAGTGAGCCGCAGACTACCATCAATCGCCGCATTACTCAGCCCAATCGCCGCCAAAACGTGTGATTTTGTACCGGCATTAGCCGCACAAGCACTACCCGTCGCCACCAGCACGCCGTGCGCTTCCAGTAAAAACACCAGTCGCTCAGCGTCAACACCAGGAAATGAAATATTGAGGAAATTAACCAGCGATTTTTTCTGATCAGAAGAAATAATCATGTCAGGGAAGGCCGCCAATAGTTTTTTTGCCAACACATCACGCAGACCTCGCAGCCGTTTTACTTCACCGCTGCGACGCTTGGCGGCTAACTCCAGCGCCGTAGCAAAGCCGACCACGCCAGCCACATTTTCCGTACCGCTGCGCAAGCCCGCCTCCTGCCCGCCGCCAACGATATTTGGCCGTAGCTTGACGCCCGGCCGTATCCATAGCAAACCAACCTGCTTCGGCCCGTAAACTTTTGCTGCCGATAGTGTCAACAAATCAACACCCAGCCGCTTAATTTTCACATCGATCAGCACCGCGGTCTGCGAGGCGTCGGTATGAAATATAAGCGGCGTCGACTCGCCATGTTCCTGGCGCCGCACGCGCTCAAGCCTCACAACTTCGGCAATTTCTTCAATGGGCTGAATATATCCGAGTTCATGATTCGCCAGCGCGATGCTCATAAAACTAACGTCTGGCGTCAGCAGTTTTTTAACAGCCTGCAGATCAATGCGTCCGTTTTTCATCGGTGGGATAAGCCTAACGTCCGAGCGCACTTTCGCAGAATTGATAACCGAGCTATGCTCAATCGCCGAGATCAAACTTACGCCAGACGCTGCGGTAAATGCCAGATTAATCGACTCCGTGGCACCAGCCGTCATCACTAATTCATCCACACCCACGCCCAGCACCCGCGCGATGCGCGACTTGGCTTCGCGGTAGTCGCGCTTGACGGTGACCGCCGGTGCATATGGACTGGACGGATTAAAAAACTTCTCGGAAAAATACGGCTGCATCGCTTCAACCACCAACGGATCTATCGGCGTGGCAGCAGCGTGATCAAGATATATCATAGAGGATTCCACACATACTATTATACCAAGCGGCCCAGATGGCGGCTACACCAACTGCCCAGTTTTCGGATCACGATTATATAGCTGGCGCGCTACCCGTTCATGATATTCATTAACTGCCAGCACAAAGTTTTGTAATTCCTGCCCTTCGAGGTAGTTATACTGATAATTAGGCTGAATTTTCAAGATGCCCTTCGGCTGCACCTCGTAGCGCGTCGTCAGCTCATGACGCTTGCCGTCCTTGCTCATCACTTCTTCGTGCCAAATCCACGTCGTTTTATCGAGGTTAAAGAACGTCCGTCGGACGACGTGAGCCGGCTTTTCACCAAAAATCGTTGCACCAATTTCACTCTCCAGTTGAATCAGTTCGCGCTCAGTCAATTTTTTCAGCGGCCGATCTTTACGAGTGAGTCGCAGTAGTGAGCGCGTCGATTTCGGGACTTTTGGCGCCGAGGCGGCGTGAGCAGGCTTTGCCGATTGAGATGAGCGTGAAAGACGCGTGTTATCCGCCAAAACGAGACCAAGGGCTTTTTTGAGAATCGTTGGCATAAATCACCTCCTTTCAGGCTGCTCGTCTATAATTATTTCTATGATCCTTTGGCATGGTGTCAGACGCGCCGAGTGTTCTTGCTGCATCTGTATTATAACCCACTCGATACTCCCCAATGAGCCGACCAATTGCTGTAACAGTTTGCAAACATTCCTCAACCCAGCTCTCCAGTCTTCGTCGCTCCTCTAGCGATATCGTCACCGACTCGGCTGCACTATCAACCACCTCGGCACTACCACGCACTGCCGCTTCGGACAGACGCGGCGCCACTCGCTGTGATCGCTCTGGGTGTGCTTGTGTCGCCAAATCCAGCGCTTCGGCCCGCGCCTTTTGAATCGACATCATTTCTGTGATTGGTCTTGGCTGCTGATTCATTATCTCTCCACTATTACAAGCCAAAAAGTTTTACCGTGTTATCGGTCGCTGCTTTTTCGAGGTCGTGAAGCACTAGCTTGCGCTCCATCGCCCAATACTTTGCCACCAACTCCACATATTCTGGCTTATTCAGCTTACCACGAAATGGCTTCGGTGTCAAGAACGGTGCGTCGGTTTCTAGCAATAATCGCTCCAGCGGAATCGAGGCGAATAATTCCTGTTGCGCCTGGTCTTTGGTGAACGTGCTAATGCCATTCAAGCCAACATACAATCCGCGAGCAAACCCCTTGTCTAAATTAAGGCGCGTATCAGTAAAACTGTGTAGTACGCCGCGCAGCCCATGAAAATTATCAAAAATTGGCCAAAAATCATCCCACACCGACGGCTGGTCGGGCACGCCATCACGAATATGAAAGCTCACTGGCAAATCATAATCTATTGCCAGCTGCAGCTGCGCCTCCAGCGCCTGAATTTGCACCTCGCGCGGGCTGTGATTGTAATAATAATCAAGGCCAATCTCACCAATCGCCACAATCGGTGAATTCTCCGTCCTATTTTTTACCAGCCGCTCTATCTCGCCCCAGCCGTCCTTGCTGTCGTGCGGATGAACGCCAACTGCTGCCCACACACAGTCGTGATTTGCAGCAAATTCCACTGCCTGTTGGCTACTGCGCTGGTCAGTGCCAACGCAAATCATGCCGATGCCCGCTGCGATTGACTGTTGATATAGCTCCTCGCGATTATCCGCGAAAAACTCAGTATCGTGCACATGACAATGCGAGTCAATCAAGCGTAAGTCTGCCGCCATACTATTCTCCGCCGTCAGACTCATTATTATTTACCCTGGTTTTCTACTTTTGACGCACGTGGGTCGGCTGTGTGGAGGTGGAGACGCGGGAACAGTGGGGTCAGCTGTGATGGCACAACGCCGCTGGCAAACATGTCGTGAATTTTCTTGGCAGTTTGCGGCATAAATGGACGAAGCATGTTGGATACTTGGAGTAATGTACCACTGGCATGCGCCAAAATCTCTGCAAGGTGTGCTTCAGCATCGGGGTCTTTATCACGTTTTTTAGCCACCTGCCATGGTTGCACGCGCTCGATGTATTGATTCAATGAACGGATAATCTGCCAAATTTCATCAATTGCTAGGTTAAAATTCAAAGACTCCATGTCGGCACGGTACGGCCCCATATCGTGCTCAGACTGTGGTGCGTCACCGATAACACCGGCCTGATAACTCTGCACCATCTTTGCCACTCGCTGCACCAAATTACCGAGATCATTACCTAGCTCGCCGTTATACGCCGCCTCAAATTTCTCCCAGGTAAAGTCACCGTCATCCTGAGTTGGCACGTGGCGTAGGAAATAATAGCGAAACGCCTCAACGCCATAGTGCGGGATAATATCAGCCGGACCAACACCGTTACCGAGGCTCTTGCTCATTTTGGTGCCACCAACGTTGATAAAGCCATGAACTAATAGCACCTTTGGCAGCGGCAAATCCAGCGCCATCAACATCGCCGGCCAAATCCCGGCATGAAAACGAAGGATATCCTTGCCAATTACCTGCACATCCGCCGGCCAAAATGCCTGCCATTCATCAGCTCGATCAGGATAGCCAATGACCGTGATGTAATTGCTCAGCGCATCCAACCAGACATACATCACCTGCGTGTCATCGCCTGGTACTGGCACACCCCAACTAAGGTTCTTGCGCGGACGCGAAATCGACACGTCTTTCAAGCCGTCTTTCATCAATTCCAAAAACTCTTTTTTACGAAATTCAGGCGCAATTTTCATCTTGTTTGATTCAATGGCCTGGCGAATTTTGTCCGAAAAAGCACTGGTCTTAAAATAATAGTTTTCCTCGCTCAGCCGTTGGTATGGTGACTGGTGATCAGGACAAATACCGTTATTTTCAGCCGCTTCTTTGTCGGTGACGAACGCCTCGCAACCTTGGCAATACCAGCCCTCGTACGTGCTTTTGTAAATGTAACCAGCCGCAGCCAGCTTCTGCCAAATGTACTGTACTGCGCCAACATGATGCGGGTCAGTCGTGCGGATAAAATCCGTCGCCGAAATATTCAACTCGGCAATCATGTTTTGGAAATTGCCATGCATTTGGTCAACGTAGGCCTGCGGCGTTTGGTTTTGGCTGGCAGCCTTGGCAGCAATTTTATTGCCATGCTCATCCACGCCCGTCTGGAAACGTACTTCACGACCATTTTGCCGCTGATAGCGCGTCCAGACATCCGCCAACATATAGTCCATGGCGTGCCCAATGTGCGGCAAACCGTTGACATAAGGAATAGCAGTAGTGATATAGGCGTGTTGTTTAGTCATGCTACTCATTGTATCATCATCTGGAACAATTTTCACCGATATGCGTTCGCCGAGGGCTCACCCGCGCATCATTGTTACCACTGCAGTCCGGCCCGTTGTATCACCCTGAGCATGCGAAAAATAATGCGGATCGGTCATAGTATTAATTGGTGAGATATGAATATTGCTCGGCGGTACGCCTGCTCTTTGGCAAATAGAAGCGTTGTACCCCTGCATATCTAAATAGTAGCCGTCGTGGTGTTTTTTATAAAATGGCTGCCACACCGGATCAGTTGCCTGATCAAAGTATTTCATTACATAGGTTGATTGTTGTGCACTCGGACTCATCCACACGATAATGTCTTCGGGTTTTGATCCTTCGTGGATAAATTTTTCAACCATCCGCTGCATCAAATTTGCCACCGTCGAATGCCGCCCCAAATGAAGTAATGCCAATAGTCCCTTGATCGCATCATACATCACTACAGCGATACAGTCAGCTTCAGTCAGCATTAGCGCCACGCCCGGTGTACGCGTGACCAGTGCATCCGCTACTACATCCGGAGTATGCCGCGCTGTAGCTGCCGCATCTACTTCAACGATACAATCATAGCGCCGACCCGTTAGGTAAAGCACGCCCATGAACACCACATCTTCATATGGCACGGCTAGTTGCTGGCAAAACTTTCGCCGATTAGCAACTACTTGTGGGGCGTGCCTGCTAGCTGAACGATCGAGCATGGTCCCATCTGATCGTGACGACATTGCCACAAGCAGACTATCGTCAAAACATGTCGGCTGATCTGCCGCAATCATTGCGCCCGCCATTCTCTGAGCAGCCGCCGCCAGTCGTCAATCGCCAAATCTTCGGCACGGACATCGGGTGAAATGTCAGCCTTTTTTAGTAACTGTTCGGCGGCACTTTTGCTGATACCCAGTCCACCGCTCAGACTAGAGCGTAGTTTCTTACGCTTGGCTGAAAAACCAGCTTTGACGACACGGAAAAAATCTTTTTGATCTTCAGGGGCGACTAGTGGTTCAGTGCGAGTCCTCAATACCACCACCTGCGAATCAACTTTTGGCAGCGGCGTGAAGAATTGCCGCAGCACTTCAATGTCTAGTTCTGCCTGGGCAAATAGCTGCGTACTAACCGCCAAAATGCTCATTTTACCAGGTTCCGCTGTGATACGCTGGGCAACTTCTTTTTGTACCAGCAGTACCGCCAAACTTGGTTTATTTTCCGCCGTCATCAACTTCTCGACAATTTTGCTAGTGATATAGTACGGCACATTGGCGACTACTTTATAGCCAGTTGGTAATTGATTTAAATCAAATTGCAAGATGTCTTCGTTAATCACTTCCAGGTTTTTGCCAGGAAATTGCCCCGGTAACTTGCACGCCAAATCCCTGTCAAATTCTACCGCCACCACGCGCCCGGCTCGCGCTAATAACCGACTGGTCAACGTGCCAAGTCCCGGCCCAATCTCCAAAACCACATCATCGTTGCTCAGCTCCGCCGCCTCAGCTATCTCCGCCAAGATTTCTGGGTCGCGCAGCCAATGCTGGCCTAATTCTTTTTTCGGCCCGCGAGCTGACGCCATCTAGCGACCATCTCCGTTCGTCCAATCGGTCGCCAGGTCAAATCCATGTGGATGCCGCGTCGCAAACCCACCAGTATCATACACCTTACCAGGACCCATGCTGGTTTCCACCACCGAGCAACGCGGATAATTACCATAATTCGCCGCCACCAAAATATAGCCGTCCTTGTCCACCTTGGCGCCATCTGCCCTTACCGTGTAGCCACCGCCGCCGCACGCATTGATGACAACATTCATTGGCAGGTCATAGTAAGTTTCGCGGTGCGCCACGCCGCGTGAATCAGTAAAGATATGCGCACCCTTCAACTTCGTTAATGGATTTTTCGGCTTGGTGCCGATCACTTCGATTTGCTTTTTAGGCTGTTTGCTGATACTGCTACTTATTTCCTTACGGCTGATCTCAACACCGCGCTCGGCCTGGGCCTGGTAAGTCACGGTACGAATACCCTTTTCACCCAGCTGCTTAATTTCCTTGAAACCAATCGGCTGATTCGCATCCTTGATCTGCTCCACTGGGAAGTCAATGTCAACCTCCTCGGTCACGGTTCGCAGCGGTGCACGAGTAATGTTCATCAGCACGTTTGTCCCATCCAGCAACATATTATCGCTCGTCATAAATTCAACCTTGTCCTCGACATATAGCGTGATCCCCGCCGCTTTGGCAATTCGCTGCGGCGTCTGCTCCGCCGTGGTAATATGTGAGCGCCGCGAACCATCAATGACCGTTACTGGCCGAGCCCGAAAAATCGTCACCGTAAATGTTGTTCCTGTCAGCTCCATATCAATGTCTGGCTTAACAACGTCACGCCGCTCATCAACCGTTACCCGCGCCAGCTGTAACGCCTGGCGTACAGTGCGTGCTCGGGTCATGATTGTCTGCTCGCGGCCGCGGTCGCGAATCGTCACCAGCCGCTCCGCTGACGACTGGGCGTGATTATCTTGCGCCTGGGCAGGTTGAGATAGCAGCAGGCCAACCGCACCGGCCACGAAAGCCATGAAGCAGCCCAGCAAAACAACTGGCCGCCAGCCTTTCTCTATGTGCCATTTCCACCATTTCATCATTCTGCTCTAGTACCTAATTAACGGACGTATTATACCATATTTATCTAATAATTACTAGTACCACCCTCTGGCCTTGCTGTGCGCCACCGCCTTTTCCCACGAGCCATATCGTCTCATCACGTAACCATGCATCCAATTCAGCGAATCAACTGGGTTGAGCGGATTTCCTGGCACCTTGCTACATGGTAACGCCTGCGCGAGGCCACAAGCACCGCTCCGGCTGCGAGCATTCGGATTCCAGCCGCTTTCTTTCTGTACCAGCCACTCAGCATAACCCCATTGATCACGCGGGACGTTTGACGCAGATAGCCACTGATCTTTATTGCCGCCACCAGTATATGGCATAGCGGCATTCTTTGTGCCGATAATTTCAATTTGTTTTTTAGGCTGTTTTGTTACTTGGCTGGCGATCTCCCGACGACTCACTTCCTTGCCATTTTGCACCTCAATCTCATAGGTCACCGTCCGCCGGCCCTTTTCGCCCGCCTCTTTCACCTCCTTGTGGCCCGTCTCGCGATTAGCATCCCGCACTGTCTCAATCGGAAAAGCGACATCTTCATCAGTGGTAATCGTCTGCTTACCGTTGCGCCAAACATCCAGCCGCATGCCACTGGTAATCGGCGCCCCGAGCGGCATTGATACGGTATCGTTACTGGCCAGCTGGACATGCTTTTCCTTGAGCAGTGCGCCAACGGTTTTTGCGTGGGTGCGCACTTCAGCCAGTGACCCGTAGAGATTGAGCTGGAGTGGCGTGGCCCGCTTGATGGTCAAGACCGCATTCGTGCCGCTGGCAACCACGTTTTCGGCGGCATGAATATCGACAAGATCCTCGCTATAGAGTTTGATCCCCGCCGCTTTGGCAATTGCTGCCGGCGTTTGCTCAGCCGTAGTCAGCCGAATACGTGCCCTACCATCGACTACCGTTACCGGTCGAGCCCGAAAGATATTAACATTATACGAGCTAGCGACCAACTGCTCGTTAAGTGCTGGCTCCACTACATCTCGCCGCTCGTCAACCTCAATCCGCGCCGCCTTCAGTGCCTCGCGCACCGTTTTTGCCCGAGTGATAATTGTTTTCTCGACTCCCTTATCATAGACACTCATCAGACGCTGGCCGTCGCTCCGTGATGGACGCTCGGTACCCTGCGCCAGTGCAGCATCCGCCAGCTGGATCAATGTCACTCCAAGCACGAGCAAACCGATCAATAGAAAAATCTTCTTTGAATGGTAGCGAATAGATAAACTCTTTTCCATAATCTCGCTCGTGGACAGCGCCACAAACTGCTATGTATTATATCAAATTTTCTCTAATCTGGCGAATTCTACATTAAGCTTCTTCGTATTACCGTCATCAAATTGCACCGTCACCGCCATCCCGTCAACATCCACCACCTCACCCGCACCAAATTGTGGGCTTCGCACCCGATCACCGACCTCTAGACCTATGTCATCAGTATAAAACGCATCGTCGGATGGCGGCGCGGCAGGTGCATCCAGACCACCGCTCATCAGCCCCATCTCATCGAGAAATCGCGACGGCAGATTATAGCCGATCTGACCAAACTGCGTCCGTGAACTAGCACAGGTCACAAACAGCGCCTCTCGGGCCCGCGTAATCCCCACGTAACAGAGGCGGCGCTCCTCCTCAATGTCGTCCGCCTTGCCGCTATCAAATACCCGTGCGTGCGGCAAGATTCCTTCCTCCAAGCCAGTCATAAACACCACCGGAAACTCCAGACCCTTCGCAGCGTGTAGCGTCATCAAGGTGACCTGCTGATCCGCTTGGCCATCGCTTGATGACATCAATGCCATATCCTCGAGGAATGTCGACACGTCAGCATAGGCGCGCGCCTCAGCTACCAAAACACCGAGGTTCTCCAGCCGCTCTTCGGCCTGCACACTGCCATCGTTCACCGCTTCGCCGTAGCCAGTCTGCTCAATAATTTGTTCGATAACCTCGGCTGGTGCGTCGTTCAGTAATTGTTGTAATTTTTGCAGCAATTGACCAAACGCCCGCAGCGACTGCTTGGCGCGAGCGCTCAACCCTACAGCCTCATCAACCGCCACCAGCCCTTCAATAATATTCCGGCCCGACTGATCATTCCAGTCGAGAAATTTCGCCACACTCACTGCGCCGATACCACGCTTTGGCAGGTTAACGATCCGCGCGAAACTAACGCGGTCACTGGGCTGATATAATAACCTGAGATAAGCTAGCACGTCCTTGACGACTGCTCGATCCAGAAACCGCAGACCACCCACAATCTTATACGGGATGTGCCGTTGACGCAGCGCGCGCTCTATGGCGTAGCTCTGGGCATTGGTGCGGTACAGTACTGCTATGTCACCATAGGATCGGCCCATCCTGGCCTGGCGATGAATTTCGTCAGCCACTGCTTGCGCCTCCTCAGCCTCGCTGTACAGTTGCCATAATTGCGGTGTCATCCCGCCAACCGCTTCTGTCCACAGGTTCTTGTCGGTGCGCTGGGTGTTGTGTTGGATTAAGTTATTTGCCACCGTTAAAATCGCGCCCGTCGAGCGATAGTTTTGCTCTAGTTTAATCACTGCCGCACCCGGAAAGTCACGCTCAAAATGAAGAATATTGGTATAATCTGCGCCGCGAAAACTATAAATTGACTGTGCATCGTCGCCGACCACACAGAGGTTGCGCTCTGGACCGACCAGCAGCTTGATCAACGCATACTGCACCGCATTGGTATCCTGATACTCATCAATGAGAATGTGGCGAAATTGTTGCTGCCATTTGTGGCGAATGTCGGGCGACTGGCGCAGCAGCTCCACCGCCTTAAGCAATAAATCATCAAAATCGAGCGCCCCGACCTGGTGCATAGCGGCCTCGTACGCAGCAAACAATTCGGCAATTTGCTGTTTGACGGGGCCGACCGCCTGCATCATATACTCATCGGGTGAAAGCATGTCATTTTTTGCCGCAGAAATAGCCGCAGCGATACGGCGTGGCTTGATGTCGCGATCAGTCAGCCCGCGCGATTTCATCAACTGCTTGATGAGACCCAGTCGATCATCTTCATCATAAATAATAAAATTACGATTAAGGCCAATTGACACCCCATCCATCCGCAGCAGCCGCACACAAATACTATGAAATGTCCCCATCCACGGCATGAAGCGTCGATCCGAGGCGTCTTCACCCAGCATATCAGCCAAGCGCTGGCGCATCTCTCGAGCAGCTTTGTTGGTGAAGGTCACCGCCAAGATGCGGCTGGGAAAAATCCCTTGCTGGCTGATCAGATAGGCAATGCGATGCGTTAAGGTTTTTGTCTTACCGCTCCCCGCTCCCGCCAAAATAAGCAGCGGCCCGCCATCATGCTGGACGGCTCGCCGCTGTTCAGGATTGAGCTCAGATAGGATGTCCATTACTTATAGTATAGCAGGAAAAAGTACGCTGCCGCGCCGCCGCCAACGCCGATAAGGGCAAAAAGAATGATCAATAGAATCGTCCCGATGCCGGATTTTTTCTTATCAGGCTGAAGTGCTTCCCCACTGGCTGGCTGGCTGGCTGCCGCATCAAACATTGGCTCTGGATCTGGTGCGATCTCATCACCGGCCGTGTATTGCTGAGGAATATCGCCCGGAGTGTGCGGTCGACGTGGCGTCTCATCAACTGTCTCAGCGTCACTTTCGTCCATCGACTCAATCGCCATCAGCTCACTGTCTAGCTCTGACGTATCAGCGGCGGACTGCTTGGACGAAACATCTACCGATGTGGCATCTGCGTCGAGCTGCTCACCGACCTCGCTGGCCTCAATCTCATCAATGGTTGCTTCAAGGCTCGTACGATCAGCAGCAATGTCAGTATCAGCCGCCTCATCACGATGTTCTGCTACCTCGTCTCCAGCCGCCGCATCCGTCACCAGATGATCATCATCGGCCGTCAACTCATCCATGGTCAGCCCCTCACTATCAGCTGCCTTAACCGGAGCGTCCTCTGCCAGCAAGCCCTCCTCGATAAAGGCGCTGTCAGTACTAGCTTCGGCTTCACTGGCCATTGATTCATAATCAGGCACGTCCTTGGTATTGAGCGACACATTGTCTGACGTCAGACCTTCAGCCACGTGCGATGGATCAGGCTGCAGAACGAGGCGTGGTGGTCGACGCTTGATCTCGCGATCAGCTACCGATGAGTGAGCGGTGCTATCATCTGCCATCATATCACTTGACGTGTCCTCAGTAGTTTCAGCCATGTTAACACCCTGCTGGCCGTCATTACCAGTCCGACCGGAGAGATACGAACCAGTCGGCTGAAGCGTCACGCCGGTGCGCGACTGAGAAACGCTATGCCCGCGCATGACAGACGACGGATGTACAACGTCCATGAAACGGCCAGACGGTCGACGCGAAATAGCTGGTGAGGGAGCGACAGTTGACTCGTTACCGCGTTCTGTATCCGAGGAATCGTCAGTTGGTTTTGCTGCTGACGTATCGGCCACTTTATCCTGCGGCGCGTCTGAGGCGGGTTGGTCGTCTGCCTTTTTATCTGGTGTTTTGATATCTGGAAATACCACAGCCGGTTTAGTCTCTGAGGCAGCGTGTGGGAAGCCGTTAACCTCCGCCGACGACGAAGTCGTCTCGGTAGATGATTTTTGTGGCAAAGCCGGTGATTCAGTCCGTGACTTATCTTGTGGCTTATCATTATTAGGCTCCGAGGTTGTTGACTGGGTCGACGGTGCTGGTGTCGAGGCAGGCGACAGCGAGACAGGCGACGAGGTTGTCTTGAACGACGGTATCGGCTCGAGCGTCAGCTTCGAGACAGGCTTTGACGCTGGCTTTGTAACAGAAATCGGGACAGCAGTCGGCGTCGGTGTTGCTGCAGCCGCTGGCGGCGCACTTGGAGTGTCCGATGAGGCGGATAATTGTGTTGCCTCGGCCGAGGCCGGTGGCTTGCTCGTATTGGTACTCGTTGGCTCGGATGCGGGTACGGTTGCTATGGCTGGCGTTGGAGATGGAGATGGAGCTGCAGGTGCAGACACGAGCGTCGACGGCGGTGCTGGCGTCGCTGTTGGTGTAGCAGTCGGCGACGGAGGCGTTAGCGGCTTGATGGTCAATGGCGGAATCGGCGTTGATGGCGTGGTGGCAGGCGACGGTGAGGTTGACGAAGCAGGGGCCACTGGTGTTACCGACGAAGACAGCGACGGCTGCATCGACGTCGGTTCCGGCTTCTCAATCGGTTGTGGGGCGGCAGCCACTGGTGCGCTCGGCGGCGTCGACAATGACACCGTAGGCTGCGGCGCAACTGGCTGGGGTTGAGGGCTTGGCGGCGTGACCGGAGGTGTCGCTACTGGCTTAGGCTGAGAAGCGGAGGCGCTAGGTTGACCAGGTTCAGGCGACGACACGTTCACCGCATCTTCAGTGGCGCTAGTCGCAGATGTTGTCGATGTCGCCACGTCCGCATCAACATCAGCCGCCTGCTGAGCCGCTTCTTTCTCTGCCCGCTTTTGCATCAGTGACGTCACCGCCCGATCAAGTTCGTCAAAATCAATGTCTGACATAAGCCCCCCCTATTCCTTATGCGCCTTTTTTACTATCTCCGTAAATTGATATGCGTCCAGACTCGCTCCGCCGATCAATAATCCATCAAGTCCCGCCACCGCAAGGTAATCACCGGCGTTGTCAACCGAAACACTGCCGCCATACACCACGCGCACCGTCTCGGCTGCTTCTTTACCAAATAAATGCGTAATTTGCTGGCGAATTACCCTAAGCGCCTTCATAAGATCGCTCGGCTGCGCATACTCACCGCTACCGATCGCCCAGACCGGTTCGTAGGCGATCACCACATGGTCTATCTCCTCGGCTGTTATGTTTGCGAGGCCGTTTACAATCTGATCCTGGAGCACCTCGCGCGTTTCGCCTAGCGTCCGCTCGTGCGCTGTTTCACCAATACAGAGGATTGGTTGAAGCCGATTACGCAGTGCCGCCTGCACCTTGAAACGAATATCCTTGTCGCTCTCCATAAATATATGTCGCCGCTCGGAGTGACCGATGATGACATAATCGACCATACCGTGTAGGTGTGACGCTGGCACCTCGCCGGTATACGGACCATGGTCGCGCCAGTAGCAATTCTGGGCGGCGAGCTTGACGATCCGACGCTTGATTTGCAAGCTCAAACTCTGCAGTGTCAACATCGTTGGCGCCACCACCACCTCGACGTCGCGGTGTACCGGCAGCTGCTCCATCAGCTTATGTAAATACAAACTGGCCTCATGCATGGTGAGGTTCATCTTCCAGTTGCCGATAATGAGTGTTTTTCGCGTCATAATGCTTATGTTTAGTGTATCATTTTAGTCCGTGTGCGTCTAGTAAACTTTCCACACCTGGTAATTTTTTACCGCTCATCAGCTCGAGACTAGCCCCGCCACCGGTAGAAATATGCGAAAATTGCTTGCCGTCATGCCCATCCCACCCAAGGACAAACTCCGCCGTATCGCCGCCGCCAATGATTGACGTAACGCCGCGATTTTGTACAATGGCTTCGGCGATCCGAGCCGACCCCCGGGCAAACAACGGATTAGTCGAATACCCCAGCGGCCCGTTCCAGATAACTGTTTTCGCCGAGGCAATCACTGAGGTAAATTGCGCCATCGTCTGAGCACCAATATCTAGCGCCATCTCATCGTCGCCAATCCCATCAACCGACACCTCATGACGATCACCCGATGCTTCTGGCGACAAAGCCACCGCTACATCGCTAGGCAGCCGCAAAAACTGATCGACCCGCTCACTGCCAACTTTCTCGGCAGCGTGGCGGTAGATAGCCGCAAGCACTTGCTCTTGATCCGGCTCAATCGTACTGTGACCCATCCTATGGCCGCGATAGGCGAGGAAGGTGTTGGCCATCGCCCCACCGATGAGGATTGTGTCAGCTTTATCAATCAGCCGCTCAATCAGCGCAATCTTATCAGCAATTTTCACACCGCCAATAATTGCCACCAGGGGGCGTGCTGGACGCGACATCGCTGCGGTTAGCGTGGTGTATTCGTGCACCAATAGATCACCGGCTAGCCCCGGCACATATAATGTAATCGCGTGCGTACTGGCATGAGCTCGATGCACCACCGCAAAGCCATCCTGCACAAAGTAATCTGGTCGCACCGCCCTGGCAATTGCCCTGGCAAACACCATATCATCGCGCGACTCCTCGTTATAAAACCGCAGATTTTCGAGCATCAGTATATCACCAGCCGCCATATGCCGCACTGCTTGACGAAGCTTATCCCCAACACAACCATCAATAAACCGCACTGGCCGCCCAAGCAGCTCAGCCAGTCGACGCGCTACTGGACGCAGACTATATGCCGGATCAGCCCCCTTTGGTCGTCCGAGGTGACTCATCAGGACAATCTTGCAGCGTTGCTCTAGTAGGTAGCGCAGAGTCGATAAACTAGCGCGAATGCGTAAGTCACTGGCGATCCCACCGGTCGCGGTTAGGGGCACATTATAATCAACCCGCACCAGGACGGTCAGCCCGCGGAGATTAACGTCACGAATTGTTTGCTTGAAAAATCTGCCCACCCTTTTCTCGTCCTACTCCATTGTCCGAATCTGGATATTATCGGTCTTGCCCGGCCGGCCCGGTTGATGGCCACTAACCAATACCAACGTCACTGG
Source organism: Candidatus Saccharibacteria bacterium oral taxon 488 (assembly GCA_010202845.1). Classification (NCBI taxonomy): domain Bacteria; phylum Candidatus Saccharimonadota; species Candidatus Saccharibacteria bacterium oral taxon 488. The sequence goes on from CP047921.1 coordinate 539,350, forward strand.
ATCCTCGCCAAAGTAACCTTCGGCCTTCAATTCTTCTGCTAATTTATTGGCCGAACCCAGGCCACTTGGACGAACGTATGAGCGCGTGGCGTAACTGAGTGCTAATTTTTGAGCGGTTTTTTGGCTATCAGTCACGCTAATAATCGGCATATTCGGCCGAAAGGCGCCGACATTCACCGCAGTTACACCCGTACTAGTCTCGGCAATAATTGCCCGCGCCTTAAGCTCTGTGGCTAACCGCGCCGCCGTGTAGCTGAGCAGCGCATCGTGCTTACGACGCTTCTCGCTTGACTCAACCGCCATGACATCACTGTGCTCCTGAGTGTACATAATCGTCCGGCGCATCGCCTGCACTGTCTCGATCGGATATTTACCGTTGGCCGTTTCATCCGACAACATCACCGTGTCAGCACCCTGGATGACCGCATTGGCAACATCGCTCACCTCAGCGCGAGATGGCTCAGGATTGTCAACCATACTGCCCATCATCTGTGTCGCGACGATACTGAGCTTAGAATATTTACGACAAAGAGCGATAATACGCCGTTGGATAACTGGCACGATCTCGGCCCCAGCCTCAACCGCCAGGTCACCGCGCGCCACCATGATGCCGTCACTCGCCTTGACGATTTCCTCCAGATGCTCATCAGAGATCGCTGACTTGGTCTCGATTTTGGCAATAATATACGCATCCGAGCCCAGCGCCGTCAGCCGCGAGCGCAGATCGATAATGTCGTCCTCCGTCTGTACAAAACTAAGCGCCACATAATCAAAATCTTGATTGGCTGCCCACTCAATATCGGCGATATCTTTTGGTGTCAAGATATCACCACCAAAATCGGTATCTGGCAGATTCAACCCTTTACGGCTCATCAAAAATCCGTCATTCTGCACCTCCACCTTGATGGCCGTTGGGCCAGCAATTTCACGAACGATCGACTTGATCTTGCCATCAAACATATACAGCGGCTCGCCAACTTTCATTTTCTCAGCGAGGTTATATTGGACAGGCAGATTGAAGCTTCCATTGTGTTCTGTAATCGACGAATCAAGCGTCAGCACATCACCAGCCCGCACCGTCAGCATGTTGTCTTTGAGAACGCCGAGGCGGATTTTTGGACCTTGAAGGTCTTGGAGAATGGCAACTGGTTTACCCTGCTCATGACTGGCCGTGCGGATCCAGTCGATTTGCTCACGCCGCTCGTCATAACTACCGTGGCTGAAATTCAGACGAAAGCCATTGACACCGGCCTGCATAAGTTGACTAATTTTATCCTGACTCATCGTTGCCGGACCGACAGTCGCTAGGATCTTGGTACGTTTAAAAATTGTGTTACTCATCCTTTTGATTATAACACCGGTTAGGCGCTGAGAAAAGATATAATCACTATTCAGAATCCGCTGCCCGATATCGAGCGATTGCTTGGCGGGCGGCTTGCTGTTGAGCCACCTGCTTGGACGGACCCACGCCGCGCCCCATCAGCGTTTCACCAACGAATACCCCAAGCGTAAATACCTTATCATGATCTGGCCCTTCCTCACTCAAAACTTTATACATCGGCGTCTGACCATCAACACGCTGAGAAATTTCCTGCAAATACGACTTCGGATCGCGCCAGCTGCCTGATTCCAAAATTCCATCTAGCTTAACGATAATATGCTTATGAATAAAATCGCGCGCATCGTCAAAGCCACGCTCCAAATAAATCGCGCCGATCACCGCCTCAAAGGCATTGGCTAAAATCTGCAAGTGCGCCCGATCCGAGCCATTTTTCTCACCCTTCGACATACGAATCAGCCGCCCGTAACCCAAGGCATCACCCGCACTGCCAATACTTTCCGTCCGCACCAGCGCTGCCCGCCAGGCTGTCAAAATCCCTTCCGGTTCAGAAAAATGTGTAAATAAGTACTCCGTTACCGCTAGCTCCAACACCGCATCACCTAAAAATTCCAGCCGCTCATTGTGGCAATGGACTGATTTTCGGTGTTCGTTCACATAACTACGATGAGTTAAAGCCGTAATCAGCAAATCCAAATTTGTAAACTCAAAACCTAATTTTTCGCGCGCAAACTCCTGATACGGCGCCGTATTCATCCCGCTCATCTATAGATTCTCCTGCCTGATTCGCTTCATAGCGAGCAGAATCAGCTTGCCAATATCCTCATACTCGATCTCATCCAGCGCCTCATGAAAGGTAAACCACGCCAGGCCATTCATCCAGTCTTCTTTTTGCAGTTTTTCGTCCGGATCAAGCGCCTTCATCAGGTACACTTGCTGCGAAATCAGCACTAACTTATCAAGTCGGCGATAGCGAAAATTAATTTTGCCCAGCCAACCGCACACCTCGATGTTCTTGAGGCCAGCCTCCTCACCAACTTCACGCTTGGCAGCAGCCTGCGCTGTCTCGCCCGGCTCAACATGACCTTTGGGAATGGTCCAGCGATCCCGCGCGTCTTGGTAGAGCAGAAACTCAACATCACCCTTTTTATTGCGTCGAAACACCACGCCGCCGGCGGTTGGCTCGCGAACTATTTCTTGGATCGACGGTTTTTTGCGACCGCCAAAATATTTCTTGATATGATCAAAGCTGCTTGTCTTCATCGGCATCCTCTTGAAGGGAGCGATACGCTGTGCCGAGCACACCGTTCACAAATTTCCCTGAGTTATCCGAACCAAACGTTTTTGCCAGTTCCACTGCTTCATTGATGGCCACTTTTGGTGGCACCGCCGCCCGAGAAAACAATAATTCATACAGCCCGAGCCGTAGTACCGTCCGGTCAATTCGCGATATCTGCTCAATCGGCCATTCTGGCGCTAGTGGACGAAGTTTAGCATCAAGCTCTGCTTTATGCGCAGTGACGCCATCGATCAGACTTCGTACAAACTCAACATCATCGACTGATGATTTGTATTTCTCAAGATTGCGCGTCAAGATATCGGCGACATCAACCTCGCTGTCACCAACTTCCTGGCGAAACTCAATCTCGTATAACGTCTGCAACGCGACGATTCGTCCTAAATGACGGTTTGAAGCCATGACAAAAACGTTCCTGTTCGTGTTAGTTTATTTTGTACTCTTCTTACCGGTCTCGCGTTTGGTCGTCTTGACTTTCACTGGTGACGTCCCGTTGACGCGGCGTGCTAATTTCAGTACCAAGTGGCTGCGACGCAGACCGGTCTTGCGCGGACTACTCTGCTTTTTTGGTTGTGCCATAGAAAAATCTCCTTTATTTCAGTTTATCGTAACACTTGGGCTTCATTATACCGGTTTTTGATAGATTTCTCAAGGGGATGCAGAGCAGTGGCAATACGCTGTCAGGGGTATTGTTGACTTTATATAATATTTATGGTAATATCATAGGCATCACTTACGATAGAAAGGATACATCCTACTAATTATGGATAAGAACAATTCACTCTCTCAGCCCGGGGAAACACTACGTCCATTAGGTAAACTGAAACTGGCCCTCGGGTCAGGGGCAATGCTAGCAATAATGGGGATAGGTCTCGGCATCGGCATTAAAGGTATCGCCGCCGATAAAGAGCCGGCGGAATCACCCCTAGTTGGCTCTTCTATGATGCATTATAACCCCACGGAAACTGATATCACAAAGGATTCAGATGTATGTGCAGCAGCAGACTCCATTGTAAGGGATGCCAATGCTGCTACCCAAATTGATATAGTGGGCTGTGCTACGGAATCCAAAAAGCTCACTGGTCTTCCACGGGGAACACGCGTACGAGTCGAGGTACACCGGGATGGCTCGGTGACGGCTAAGCCCCTCGGTAACTAACCTAGACAACAATATTCACCAACTTCCCTGGCACATAAATCACCTTTTTCGGTGTCCGGGCGTCGAGATAGGCGCGAACCTTCTCGTCATCCAGCGCTCGTTGCTCAATCGTCTCTTTATCGGTATCAACTGGCAGCTCCAGCCGTGATCGGAGCTTGCCGTTGACCTGTACAATGATGGTTATCACATCGCTCACCAGATATTTTTCATCCCACTTTGGCCAGTGATTAACGTGAATGGTATCAGCATGGCCCAATTCCTGCCACAATTCTTCAGTTATGTGCGGCGCAAATGGTGCCAAAATCTGTAGCAGACTTTCCAAAGTAAACCGCCACGTTTCTAACGCTTGCATGCCGTGCGATTCTTTGAACTTATATAGGCCATTGACCATTTCCATCATCGCCGCCACTGCCGTATTGAACTTTTCATCCTCGATGTCACGAGTGACTTTTTTGATAGTGAGGTGAGTGAGGCGCAACAGTTCCGCGACTACATCACCATCCTCCGCCAGAGTACACTCTTCGCTCAAATCTCCGCTGGAGATTTCTCGCGAGCGTTCGGCTGAAGCGTCCGCTATTCGCGAACACTTCACAGCCTCTGTCAGAGGAGGTAATGTAGCCGCCTCAATAAACTCCTGTACCACATTCCACACTCGGTTTAAGAACCGATACGTCCCCGGCACCCCGCGCGGATCCCACGGTGCATCCATATCATAGGGCGCGATGAACATCTCGTATACGCGCAGTGCGTCAGCGCCATAACCACTGTCCATAATTTCCATCGGATCGATGACATTGCCCTTGGACTTACTCATTTTTTGACCGTCTGGCGCCATGATGTAAGCATTGTACATCATTCGTTTGAACGGCTCCGGTGTCGGCACTAGACCGAGTTTATAGAAAAAGCGCATCCAAAAACGACTATACAATAGGTGTGCTACCGCATGATCGGCGCCATTGTAATAATCGACTGGCGCCCAGTGTTTGATCAGCCCTGGATTCCACGCCTGCTGGTCGTTGTGCGGATCGAGATAGCGTAGGAAGTACCAACTGGAGCAGGCATAGCCGTCCAGCGTATCAGTTTCGCGTCGCCCCTCATGCCAATTGTCGCCCGCTGGCTTTGGCTCGGTGATTGGCACAGTTTTACCCGTCTCAACGTCAACCCACACGCGCACCCAATCATCAACCTGTGCCAATACCGAAGTGTTGCCACCCGTCGGCTTGAAGTTCTCGACCTCTGGTAAAATCACCGGCAAACACTCATCCGCCACAGCGATTGGCCCGAAACCATCAACATGAACCATCGGAATTGGCGCGCCCCAGTACCGCTGGCGAGAAATCAGCCAATCGCGCATTTTATAGGTGGTCTTGCTCCGACCCAGGCCCTGTTGCTCCAGCCAAGCCACCACCTGTTCACGAGCCTCTTCGCTGCGCAGGCCGTCAAAATCGCCCGAATTAATCAATTCGCCTTCACCCGCGTAACAGCCAGCATCCGCCGAGTTTTCTGGCTTTTCAATCACCTGCACTACTGGCAAATCAAATTTTTCGGCAAACTCCAGGTCGCGTTCATCATGCGCCGGCACCGCCATAATCGCGCCAGTGCCGTAACCACCGAGGATGTAGTCCGCCACCCAAATTGGCACTTTCTGACCATTGACTGGATTGATGGCATAGCTGCCAGTAAAGACGCCGGTTTTATCTTTATTTTCCTGGCGTTCAACGTCGGATTTTTTCTGCGCCGCTTGAACGTACGATTCGACTTTAGCACGCGTGTCGGCATTAACCAGCTGAGACACTAGCGGATGCTCTGGTGCCAGTGCCACATACGTCGCACCAAACAGCGTGTCAGGGCGCGTAGTGAAAACAGTGATGACATCGTCGCAGCCTTCAACCGCAAACTCAACCTCCGCACCGACCGACCGACCGATCCAATTTTTCTGCATAGTTTTGACCATTTCCGTCCAATCCAAGTCGTCAGTTGCCTCCAAAATCTCATCGGCATAGGCCGTAATACGGAAAAACCACTGCTTGAGGTTGCGCTTGGTGACAGGATTGCCGCAGCGCCAACATTTGCCGCCCTCAACCTGCTCGTTAGCTAGCACCGTATTGTCGGTATCGCACCACCATTGTAGCTGCTCCTTCTGGTACGCCAAATCGTGCTTGTATAGCTGCGTAAAAATCCACTGAGTCCACTTGTAATACTCAGGGTCGGCAGTAGAAATCTCCTTTGACCAATCATAACTAAAGCCGAGGCGCTTCAACTGAGCAATGAAATGAGCCTTAGCTTCGTCATGTGCTACCCGCGGCGTTTTACCAACCTTGATAGCGTAATTTTCCACTGGCAGTCCGAAGCTGTCCCAACCAATTGGATGGTACACATTGTGACCTTGCTGACGCTTCAGGCGTGCTTTGATGTCGGCAAACTGAAACGTCCGACCGTGACCGATGTGAATGCCAGCCCCGGTGATACCAGGAAGCATACTCAAGCTGTAATACTTTGGGCGCGTTGTATCACTAAGATCAGTGACATAAGTGCCGTCAGCCTCCCATTTATCTTGCCATTTTTTCTCAATTTCCGTCGGATTGTAGCGTTTCATACTCCTTAGTATATCATCTCTCGACGCTAGTGTCGGCGTCTTCATCGTTCTCATCCGTAGAGGCACCACCCCTAGCAAACGGCGGCGGTATTGGTGATGAGCCGGCAAAATCCTGAAGTACTGATTTAAGATTATCGGCGTCTGACGGTATATCAATTTGCTCTGACTTATTGTAGTCGAACGTCATGTCTATAGTGAGATTCCGATCCTTGTCGCCATCTGATCCGCGCGCCTTGATTTCGAGCGCTTTAAGCTGGTGTGACCACGGATCGACCCAGATGCGTATAGTAGGCAATCTCTTTGATGACGTAGTTTTATTTGCTGTATTGAATACTTTGTCGCCATAACACTCTTTAATTTTCTTGCCAAGTTTCGTATCCCCCAGAGAATCGATAAATGCGCGTAGTCTGTCTGACATTTTACCGTCCGAAGCTAAATCAATTTCAAAGCCAGGCACACCATCACGCGGCTCGACCTTAGCGTCCTTTTTGACCGTCACAAAGCTGTTTTTGCGATACGCGTTGATCAGTTCGCTACGCACCTGCTGGTCAGTATTGATCAAATCAAAGATTTCTTGAGAGCACGTGTCTTTGTTTGTACGTGATGCTCCAAGCTCATCAAATGATACCTTAAGCCACTTGCCTTCAATTTTGTTAAGTTTTTCATCAAACTGTTTGAGGATCTGGTCGCGTACCATCGTCGACCGCGTATCTGGTAGCATCCCCCGACTTCGAGCCTTGATGATCGTCTCTACCATCTGGCGCACGATATCTTTTAGATGTTCGCTCTTAATATAAATCGTACCTTTGCCATCAGCCACCATTGTGAGGATGACGTCTTGCTGGATCTCCATGCCGTTGATCGCTAATGTAATGGTGGCCTCGGTTTTTGATTTTGGTGAGTCAGCAACGGCTTTGAGCTTGACATCAATACGATTACCGTTGCCGAGATTCATGACGAGTTTGCCCGAGGAAACCACCCTTTTGGTCTGGAATGAATTAACCACTGCATCAGTTACCATCCTCTGCGGATCTTGCCACCAGAAAAAGTACAATAGTACCGCAGCAATAGCCAGCAGCAATACGACCGAGCCGGTAATAATACCGATGATGAGGCCGGTTTTCTTTTTTGGCGGCATAACCGAATTCATGATCGGCGGTTGCGACGTCGGCGGTGCTGGTTGCGCTGGCGTCGATACAGGCTGATCAGTCTGTGTAGGCGGAGTCGTTGTCGACTGTGATGAGCTTGATGTGACCGTCGACTGCGACGCTGCCAGCGGTGTTGATGCAGTGGCTTTATCCGCTGGTGTTTTCTTGCTATTCGTACCCTTGTCGTCCATATTCCTCCTCGTTATACTTTCATTGTATCACTATCCGCGAAAGCGCGAGAAAAATTCATTTTTTCGCTTAATCCAGTCAGGCGACTGGCGCACCAATTTTTTCTCATCCTCGGTGCTGTGTAGGTTAATTTTAATCGCTTCCTCGAGCCAAACACCGCCACTTGAACCCTTGAAGAGAGCCACGCCGCCCGCATGAAGTTTTTCGCGCACAAATCCGCCGGCCATCAGCGCATCACGACACTCCTTAACCTGACAGCCGCGACGACGTGCTACCGGCGCCAGGTATTGATTAGCCATCTCACCGACGGTCACTACCCAATCCAGCTCGTCTGGCGAACACTGAGCGCCGAGCTTGGCATGACCGGCCTGCGTATCCTTGCGTAGCCCATTCATATTACCAAACACCACGATACGCTGCGGCACCTCGAGACTGTATAGCGTTTGTAGTGCTGATAGCGCCGTCAGCGGCGACGAGCTATAGCTATCGTCAATCAGAATCGTCTGATCCGCGCCGCGAAGCACTTGCATCCGACCCGGCAGCGGAAGTAACTGACTCAAGCCCTTTTCAATCAACTCTTTCGTCATGCCCATCCGCACCCCAGCGAGCATCGCCACGACGGCTGGCCGCAGATTATGTTCACCAAGTAGTGGCAGCGTCACTGCGATACCATCAGGATATTCCGGGCCGATAATCTTGCCGACATAACCGTGCTCCAGCGAGAAATCATGCTGCTCAAAATAATACTCAGCGACCTCGCTGGTGCCATATGTCGTCATCTGGGGATTTGCCAAAAATGCGGCAAATCGACCGTCAATGTCATCGCGGTTAATGGCCGCAAAGCGAGCATTATTCGCCAATGTGAGCATCTCGCCGGCCACCTCTTCGACGGTATGTTCAACCCGCATGCGGCCAGAGGTGACTGACGTCACAACGGCCATATCCGGCAAAATAACCTGCTGAAACCATGCATTAAAACCAGGTTGCATTGGGCTGAACTCCTGAACGATAATCTGGGCTTCGGGATGTTCAGCGCGAGCACGCTTTTTGACAGCTCGCATCATCTTGCGGCGGTGCCAAAATCCCCACTTCTCCTCCGGACGATTCTCGGGGTAGCGCACGCCCATGATCTGCAGAAGGGTTTGTAAGTGCGACGTTGGCTCAGCAGCGTGCATGGCGACAGCAAACTGCTGCGATAGCACAGTAGCGATCGCTGTTTTAGCACTCGTTTTACCGGCGCTCCCGGTCACTGCGATCAACTTGACATCAGCATGGTCGGCAAAAAATTGCCGGACATAGCGTATCATTTTTTTCTCAAACGACTTCTTGAACATCCCTTTTATCATACCATAAGCGCTGTCAAACGCGCCACTTGACGAATAAAAAAGAGCTGTTACGCGCCCACCCGGGGCAATTTCGTGTGTTTGTTTTGGATGGCAGCATAGGAAACGCCCCTATGCGTACCAGCTCTGACGATATTATGCGCTTTTCTGTTAAAAAGCACAAGGGGTTTGATCAATATTTACCTACAATTGTTTGGCGAAGGCATTAGTGCTACGCACGACCGCGCCTTTTTTCAAGTAGAATCGCTGCGCTGCTTCACGTTCTGGGCGCGATGTGAATTCTAATTTCAAGGCACCCTGCTCGCGGCCCCAGTCGATGACAGCGTCCCAGAGTCGAGAACCAACACCCTTACCCTGTACATTCGGGTCGGTCACAAAATCGTCGAGGTAGATTTTGCGCCCAGCAGCCGGCCCGAGTAGCAGTGCTGCCGTTGCCATGCCGACAATCTTGCCCGATAGCCGCGCCAATAGCAGCACATGACTTGGCGAGTCAATGATCTGCTGCAATAACTCAGCATCAGCTGGGTGCGGCTTACTAGTGAGTGCCGCGATGAGGTTAGTGATGTCTGCCACATCAGATTCGGCGATGTGGGATGCGCGTTCAATTGTCAATTCGTCCATGCTTCCATTATACTATACTCATGAATCAGCACATACGAGACTTAGCAAAAATTTTAGCTTCAAATCCGCCGCGCGTGGTATTTCCTGAGGGCGATAATCACATCATCCAGCAGGCAGCGCGCGCACTAGAAGAAAGTGGTGCGGTGCAGCCGGTGCTGCTTGATGGGAAAGAGGACGCTATCAGTCGCGGTGCGACGATGCTAACGAGCGGCGAGGCTGACGTTATGGTGGCTGGGATTGATCATCCAACGAAAGACGTGCTGCGAGCTGGACTCAAAATTGTTGGGCTGGCACCTGATATTCGGTATGCATCCAGCTTTTTCGTGATAGACATTCCACAGTTTCAGGGTGGCGAACAAGGTTTATTGCTCTTTGCCGACTGCGGCATGAACATTCAGCCAAACGCCGAGCAACTGGCGGCAATTGCTGTGGCTTCAGCGGGTAGTGCAGCGTCACTTGGCTGGGAGCCGCGCGTGGCTATGTTGTCATACTCAACGAAAGGCAGCGCTGGTGGCGACAGTGTCGAGCTCGTCACGCAGGCACTACGGCTCGTCAAAACAGAGAGACCCGATATATTAATTGATGGCGAACTGCAATTAGACGCGGCAATCGTCCCGGCTATCGGCCAGAAAAAATCACCGGACAGTCCGGTTGCTGGCAGAGCTAATGTCCTTGTTTTCCCTAATCTTGATTCTGGCAATATCGCTTATAAGCTAGCCGAACACCTGGCTGGCGGCCATGCATACGGGCCGATCTTGCAGGGTTTTGCTCGGCCAATCAGCGACCTATCTCGCGGCTCCAGCGTTGATGATGTGATTGGCGCCACGCTTATTACTGCCAGTATGGCGCGAACTTCATAGAAACCAGCTACTGCGCGATATACCACTGCGCAAATTGATGCCATTGCTGCAGCGTGTCGGTTCTGACCGCCAAGCCTTGGTCGCGCCGATCAAACACCTCGGACATCGTCAGGCCGTTACTACCATCCATCGTAATAATCTTGTTAACCGACGCACCACTCTTGCCACGCGGCGGAGCGACAAACTTCCCCGGCTGATCAAAGATAAACGTCTGTAGAGTATGCCCGTCGTAATAAGCAACAATGTCATGGAGAATAATCTGCCAATCATCTTTGTCGCGTAGCAAAGCTAAAAAATCTTCGGGCATCAACCAGTGCGCGATATCTTTCATGTAGCCACCCGGAAAGCCACCGAGCGCGGGCACTTCCCAATTACTATCGTTGACAACAACCGGCTCGCCAACCTTCTCGTACGCTGCCCGAACCTTAGCCTCGGTAATTTTTAATGGATCACGGTGCTGGATCTCATCAATATCTAGATTAATAATCTCCACCGCTATGTCGTATTGGCTAAGCGTGGCCGTTGCTTCCTCAATTTTACGCGGATTACCAGTGACGAGATTGATATGTTTTGTCATGGGGTTTATTATAGCATTTCTTATTTTAGTGTAGCCGTAGCACTGGTTTTGCCATAGGGAATCCTTCGTCAACCAACCTCACTCAGCGCCTTTATAATATCCTCATCCCGTGAGACCGCACGAACGTTTGGTAGTTGTAAAAACCATTTCGGGTTATCATGAACAACGACCACTGGTTTACCAAGCGCTATCGCCATGCCAACTTCGTAGCGTGCGCTCTCCTGGTCGGATTCCCATAGATACACCAAAACATCGGCAGTGCGAATGGCCTGAACCTCATCTTCTGGGCCGAAATTTGTCTCGTCGTCTTTGTAATTATAATACCAATTGCACGGAATGCTATAGCCGGAGGCCTCTAAAGTTGCCGCCACGCGATTCGCCCTGTCGAGATTTTTGCCAGCTAGGTAGATCACTTTCATATATAAATAATAGCATGTGTTTATTCAAGTGTGGCGAGAAATTGGCGGACGACATCGATTGGCTTGAATAAGCGGTACGTCTCAGCGTCCTCATCTGGCGTTAATTCGGCACGAGTTTTACCCTCGTAGCCATCCGGGCAAAATATTTTATCCCAGCCAAAGCCGCCATCGCCGGCAGGGTGCTTGGCGATGACGCCACCAAGTTCAGCGCGGAATAGTTTGACCTGCTCGCCGTCACAATAGCCAAACACACATGCCGCCACTGCCGATCGATCGCCAAAGCCATCAAGCATCCGGCAAAGATTCTCTAAACCGTTCGGCGCCTCCACAAAAAACTTAATAAACGGACCCGGCAGTCCTCCCAATGCTGTAAACTCAAGCGCCACATCCTCAATCAAAACCGGACATTTGGCGATTTTATACGCCTGACGCACCTTATGCTCAACGACTTCCTCCAAACTAGTTGATTGAATCTCTGCTAAATCAACCGCCCGATGTTTCAGCGGTAGACCTAGCATGCGCGATAAATAATCTGCTTTGTGCTGATTGCCGGTGATAAAAGTGATTGTCTTCATCACGCTTACACCTGAGCTTTGGAGTTTATTTTCTGAAATCGCGGCACAGATTTCCCGTCCAGTACTATTGTTTCCGTAAACATACTGACGGGGCGGGCGAATAGTTCATATTCATTTTCATAGAGAGGTCGATAGATCACCAAAAGATCTTCCGTCTCAGTTTCCAATGCGAGGCCGATCACCTTGTATAGCTTGCCTGATTTGCTGTGCCGGTATACACCCTTGCTAATCCTCGTACAATGGCTCTGCTCTTCGCTATCCACTGTTTCTTCATGATACTTCCCTGGCTGAGCACGCAGTACTTCCACCCATCTACTGTCATCCGTAAAATCATTGTATTCAATATAGTGCCGATTATCAAAACCGCCATTATCCTGCTTTTTATGCACCATCGCCTCCTGGACTTGCTCTATAGAAAAGCCAAAGGCCTGGCGCAGCGCGTCAACGACTTCTTGCAAATCAGCCAGCTCTTTGAGCGATTCATCACGCTGACTATCATCCAGCGGAATCTCATCTACCTCCTCGTGAACCTTGCGGAGCAGCTCGCGGCGAAACGCTTGCTTGTCTAATGTCCGGTACTCCGTATGCAAAAATTCTGGATCATCCAGGCACTTTTTTACCACTTTGTCGCGAACTAACTTTTGTAAGTAAAATCGGATCATCTAGTTACCTCCGTTGGGTTAATGTTTCGACGCCATCTTCATAAACCAATTCGCCAATCTCAACTTCGTAAATATGCTTGTCGTTACGAAACGCAAAAAATCGGACGGCTTTATGTTGCTGCCAGGCTTGAACTATTTCCGCCCGCACACCATCAGCGATGTCGCCAAATACCCACAGCTCATCAGCGCGCGCCACCAGCGTATTATTGGCGCGCCGCACCGTGTCACGCTCCACCGCGTCGAGTAGAAAATAGTCAAAACTGGTAAACGGATTGATTGGCACAACGCCTTGCTCAAGCGCAAATTTCGTTACGAAAAATCTCATGTAAAAATACTTCTTGGACATCGCCGTAAATATAACCGTGTCGGCGGGTTTGATGGTGAGGGCGCGATGTGATTGCTGAGTCATGGTTATTACCTCCGTTATCGTATAAGCTCTAACAATGTTTGTTCATCAATAATTTTGGTGCGGTATTGTTCGGCTTTTTTCAATTTACTGGCGCCAACTTTACCGCCCGCTACCAAATATGTTGTATCTTTTGCAACAGCGGTTTGGAAGGTGCCGCCAAGATTACGGATTTTTTCAGCAGCAGCATCACGACCCATCGACTGCAGGGTGCCGGTGATAACAAAACTTTGGCCAGCCAGGCGGTCAGATTTTTGGCTAAACTGCGGCGTCACGCCCAAGTCAGCAAATTTTTCGAGCAGCGTCACATTGTCTTCATCAGCAAACCATGCCACAATTGACTCGGCAACAATTTCACCCACACCATCCACTTCGCGCAGCTTATCAATGGTCGCGCGAGACATAGCCTCAAGACTCTCAAAGTGGTTTGTCAGATCAATTGCCGTCTGCGCGCCGACATGACGAATGCCGAGGCCGAACAAAAATCGTTCCAACACTGGCTGTTTTTTAGCAGCAATGGCATCAATGAGTTTTTGCGCAGAAATCTCAGCGAAGCGCTCCAGCTGCAGTAAATCATCTTTCGTCAACTTGTAAATATCCGCCAAGTCATTAACCAGCCCAGCCTCGACCAGCGCCTCGACATTTTTCTCGCCCAGCGTATCAATATCCAGCGCGCCTTTGGAGGCAAAGTGCGCCAGAGACCGCTTCAAAATCAGCGGGCCACTCAAACCTTTAACGCGGTACACCGCCTCGCCTGCTGGCCTTACAAATTCTAGCTCTGGATATTGGCGAGCCAATTCTGCCGAGTAATCAATCGGCTTAGAATCTGCCGCCCGCAATTCTTTCAGTACGGCTTGTACTTGAGGGATTATGTCGCCCGCCTTAAAAATAACCACCGTGTCGCCGCGGCGCACATCCAGCCGAGAAATTTCATCAGCATTATGCAGACTAGCGTGCTGCACCGTCGTACCGGCCACCACCACCGGGTCGAACACCGCTACTGGCGTGGCCGCACCGGTTCGACCGATGGAAATGACGATATCGCGGATGATGGTTGTAGCTTCTTCGGCGGCAAATTTATACGCCACTGCCGCTCGCGGTGTTTTGCCGACAATACCCAGCTCGGCAAACTGTCGCCGGTCGTTGAGCTTGATGACCGCTCCGTCGGTGTTAAACTGCAGTGACTGACGCACTTCATCCAGATGATCAACATAGCTCATCACTTCATCCAAGCCATAGACAATTTGTGTCTGCCGACTAGTGGTGATACCCAGCTCGTTCATCATTTGATAGCCAAAGGCAATCGTCGGCGTGTCCTCAAGGTTGTCGCGAATAATGTCATAGCCAACAAAATTGAGCGGACGCTCTGCCACCAGTTTTGGATCAAGCTGGCGAATCGTCCCCGCCGCCAAGTTACGCGGATTAGCAAATTCTGGCTGACCGGCCGCTCGCCGACGCTGGTTTAATGCTGCAAAGTCGGCCTTGTGCATCACAATTTCACCACGAATCTCCGTTCGACCGCGCAAAAAATGAGCAAATCGCTGGTTAGCGCGCAGGATTAGCGGCACATTCTGAATCGTCCGCACATTCATGGTCACATCTTCACCAACTAGTCCGTCGCCACGCGTCACGGCCCGCGCCAGCACACCGTCCTCATAAATTAGCGCGCAGGCCAGGCCATCCATCTTGATATCACACAAAAATTCTTCAGTGATGTCACTACGCACTTTGTGCATACGCTCTATCCACGCCGCAACTTCTGCCCGGTCAAATACGTCCTGCAGCGAAATCATTCGCGTTTGATGCTGAACCTTAGCGAATTTACTGAGCGCTTTTCCGGCCACCCGCTGGGTTGGGCTGTCTGGTGTAACGAGTTCAGGAAACTGCTCTTCTAGTTGCGACAGTTCGTGTTTCAGGCTATCAGCCGCCGCCTCGCTCATGATCGATTCGTCGAGCACATGATAGTGATAGCGATAATCATTGATCAGATCTCGCAGTTTGACAATTCGTTGCTCGGCCGCCTGCCTATCAAGCTGGCGCACTGTCATCAGCGACGACCTTTCGGTAGAATAGATAGATGTAGCACGCCGAGGCAACAATCGAGAACGCCACTAACATCAACGCCACGAGCGGCACCAGCGGCAGCCAGTTCAACGCCGGTATCACCGTTTTGAGTGCACCATCAATCGTAATGACCGGAATAAGCACCGCCGCCCAAACCACGGCGAGCACCAGCAGCAGCCACATTAATCGCAGCAAAATTCGCATCCGCCGCCCCAAGACAACATCCGAGGCCAGTCGCGCCGCTTCTAGTGGATACATCCCCGGTAGGGTAATAATTACCATAGCGAACAACGTACTCGTCAGCCAATATATCGACAAGGTGACGATTAATATGGTGGCGCCGGCCGCCAACATCAACACCACCGTCTGCTGCAACATGCCTGACGTGTCCGCCGCTCCATAAATAATGACCGCTATCGCTGCTGGTAATAATTGAATGAGCGCGATAAACACTAGGACCGACAGGGCGATGACCGGCGCGCCCGCATTATACAGCCCATCGCGAATCTTTGGACGCTTACCGACAATTACGCCGCGAACCAGCCAAATTGTCGTCAGCCATATATACAGCCCGATCAGCGCGCCAATAACCTGCTGCGACGATGCTACGCCACCCGTCGAACCACCGAGCTGATTGGTAACCACGCCAGCAAATAGCATCAACGTCGGCACAATAGTGCCCAGGGCGCCCCCCTGATTCGTTCCATTGATCGTATCCCTTAGCTGCTGATATGTGTCTTGCGAAATCAACCCCGACAGCAACACACCCAGCACCGCGTATATCGCCGTCAACCCAACGAAGATCCGCCAGTGCTTTCGCATCAGTTGCCATGCTTGTTTGGTCAGTGCAAAGTAGCCCGGTAACTTGAGTGAACGACGATAGTCACGCCGCTTGGTCACTCGAAAACTACGGTGCGGCCGACGGCGGAGAAAGGCTTGGCGGCGCTGCGTTAGTCGCTGCCAAGCCTTATTAAGCCCCTCTTTTAACGATACTGTTTTCTTTGTCGCGGCGCGACTATCTGCTTTTGAAGTTGCTCGTTTACGCCGCGTGGTGTGTTGTTTTTTGGTTGACTTCGTCATGATTACATCTTCGTTGCATTACTTCGCAGACGTGCGATTCGATCTTCTAGTGGCGGATGGGTGCTAAATAACTTTGAGAAAAAGCCAGGACGCAGCGGATTATTCATAAACAAGTTCGCTGTTGAAGTACTCTGCCTGCGCATTGGCCGACCATAACTTTGTAATTTCTCCAGTGCCATCGCCAACCCCTCCGAGTCGCGAGTCAAGAGCGCGCCCGAAGCATCCGCGAGATACTCGCGCTGGCGGCTGACTGCCAGTTGCGTAATCGTTGCTAAAATCGGTGCCAAGATTACTACTATAATACCCACGATGTAGACAATCGGGCTGGTATCCCCGTCATCATCATCGCCATATATCATCATCCGGAGTGCGATATCAGCAAGCAACCCAATAGCACTCACCAACCCAAAGGCAATCATACTAACGCGAATATCGTAATTACGCACATGACTCATCTCGTGCGCCATCACCGCCTCGAGTTCGCGCTTGTCCATAATTTCCAACAGCCCAGTAGTCGCACCGACGATAGCGTGCTTTGGATCGCGGCCCGTCGCAAACGCGTTTGGCGCTGGATCGTCAATAATGTAGACTTTTGGCATCGGCATGCCGGAAGCAATCGCGAGGTTTTCTACTACTCGCCACAGCTCCGGCGCATCCTTCTTTTCAATCTGCTGCGCACCGCTCATCGCCATGGCCAATTTACCAGCGATATAATATTGTAACCACGCATAAAGCAGCGCACAACCGACAATGATCAACGACAATGAATAGTTCCGTAGATACATACCGACCAGTACACCGATTACGCCGATAATCGCCACAAACACTGCCATGATCAGCACGGTGTTTCGCTTATTATGAGAAATTGCACTATACATGTAGTTATTATACCAAAAACCGCCCGCCGAAAACAGGCGAGCGGCCTAGTTCAGGCAAAGATTATCCTGCCTTAGAATTTCACCTCGACTGGATTCTCAACACTTGCTCGATCAGCAACCTCAAAGAATTCTTTTGCCTGGAAGCCGAACATGCCGGCAACCATGTTAGCTGGGAACCTTTGAATCCTTGTGTTCAAATCGCGAACGCCGCCATTATAAAAGCGACGCGATGCCTGAATCTTATCCTCAGTGTCAACCAGTTCTTGCTGTAGCTGCAAGAAGTTCTCATTAGCCTTCAGTTCCGGATACGCCTCAGCGACAGCGAACAGGCTCTTTAGGGCACCCTCTAACATATTCTCCGCCTGAGCCGTATCAGCCACGCCTTTGGCACCCATAATAGCCGACCGCGCTTCAGTAACCTTTTCAAATACTTCTTTCTCGTGCGTGGCGTAGCCCTTGACTGAGTTAACCAGGTTTGGAATCAAGTCAGTCCGGCGTTTGAGCTGGACAGTGATATCACTCCATGCTTCCTCGACGCGGTTACGCAGCGTCACCAGTCCGTTGTACGTACCGATCAAAAACGCCACGATCAGAACGATAACGACACCAACGATAATTAAGGTTATTATTACTGCATCCATGTTCTATTCTCCTTATGGTTAGTACCTTATACACATAATTATACCATACACACGAGTCGTATAGTGGCAAAATCATGCCAACTCATTGTTGACACGCAGCGCATCATAGTCGTATACTTATTCATATAAATCATATTTATATGAAAGAAAGGAATTATATGACAAAACCAAAGAGTAGACATGCTTGGACAGTCAAGGTTGGCGAACGCGGGCAAATTGTGATACCCAAAGAGGCACGAGATATTTTTAATATCAAGCCTGGCGATACACTTATCATGCTCGGCGACAAGCAGCAAGGAATTGCTATTCCGACTAAGAATAAAGTCATTGATACAATCACCGCCGTACTCAATGATACGGAGATGAAATCATGAATGCAATCACTGCGACCAACTTAACAAAACGCTACGGTGACTTTGTCGCAGTCGACAGCCTTAATCTATCAATTGAAAAGGGTGAGTTATTTTCACTACTTGGTGTCAATGGTGCGGGTAAGACGACATTGATTAAAATGTTATCTTGCTTAAGCCAACCAACACAAGGTGATGCTATTTTACTCGGCAATAGTATTACCGAAAAACCTCAGGCAGTCAAACAGATGATCAACGTTTCACCACAAGAAACTGCTGTAGCTGGTAATTTATCAGTCCGCGAGAATCTCGAACTGATCGCTGGACTCTACGGACAATCTGCTCATAACGCCAGTGAGAGCGCCTCGCGTATGGCAAGCCAATTCAAGCTCGAAACTGTCGAACATAAAAAAGCTAAGCATTTGTCTGGCGGCATGCAGCGACGCCTGTCGATCGCCATGGCGCTCATCTCAAATCCAAAAATATTATTCATTGACGAACCAACGCTAGGTCTTGATATTTTTTCGCGCCGTGAGTTATGGGGGGCAATTGAGTCACTCAAAGGTACAGTGACGACGCTGCTCACAACCCACTATCTCGAGGAAATTGAAGCATTGTCTGATCGTGTCGGCGTTATGGCGCGCGGCAAGCTCGTGGCGATCGGTACAGTAGCAGAACTGCAAAAACAAACCAATACGCACACTCTCGAGGATGCGTTTGTCGCACTTGTAGGAGGTATTCGATGAGATCATTACTATTTGCTAAACGCTGTACAAAAGAAGTTGTACGCGATCCGATCAATCTATTCTTTGGATTAGTCTTTCCACTCGTTTTGCTTGGACTGCTCTCTATTATAAATGCCAGCATTCCCGCCGAAGCCAATAACACTATGTTTGCCATCAGAAATTTGGCACCAGGTATCGCAATGTTCGGTACGGCATTCCTAGCACTATTCTCAGGCATGCTCCTAGCAAAAGACCGAACCTCGTCATTCCTGATGCGTCTGTTTACCTCGCCTATGACAGCCCGAGATTTTATCATTGGATACACAATTCCGATGATTATCATTGCTACCATGCAGGCAGTGATTACCCTCGTTATCGCCTGCTTTATCGGGCTCGACTTTTCAGTGCATATTATTGGGGCAATCGTTATTACAACGGTAACGTCGCTTCTATTTGTTGGATGTGGGTTATTCTTCGGCAGTCTCATTAACGAGCGAGCAGTTGGCGGTATATGTGGCGCCCTGCTCACCAATGTCGCTGGCTGGCTGTCGGGCGTATTTGTCCCGGTTGATCTCATCGGTGGTGGTTTTAAAATGGTTGCGGAAGCACTGCCATTTTACCACAGTGTTGCCGCCATTAAAGGCAGCATTGAGGGGAATTGGCAAGTCATCACACCACATCTACTGATCGTTTTGTGTTATACCACCGTTATCTTCACACTCGCTATCTATATCTTTCGGCGAAAGATGACCGGACGAAACACCTAATTTATCTGGGTCTGGCACCCTAGAATTCAACTATTCATAACGAAAGCCGCCTTTTATCGGCGGCTTTTGTAACAATTGTGGTGCGCGAGGCGGGAATCGAACCCGCACGACTTTTGGTCAAGGGATTTTAAGTCCCTCGCGTCTACCAATTCCGCCACTCGCGCGTATTTACCATTATTCATGACGTCAAGCCCCCTGCAACATAATTTTAAATATTATGTAGCTAGCACCCGCGTCTACAACAATTATACTACATTTTCTGGATCATAAAAATGATCTAGCTGAGCATCTAGCAGCGCCCGCACCTCATCATAATATCGACCAACAACAGGATGTCTCTGGGCCTTTTCGCGATGCGGTATCATATGATACTGGTACGCTTCACGAGTTGTGCGACAATGATGAGCATACTCACCTCCATCAAGATAGTCATAGGCAACCGGCATAAATTTATCAAGCGCATAGACGAAACATGCTTCTTCGCTAGAAAAAGATTCGTATTCCTTAATCGTTTCAGCGATCCATGGCATATATGAGAAATCTGATTGAATACGCTCCAACGCTGCTGCCTCACGAATTTTTCGCTCAGATGAATTTGCCGCCTGGCTATCCATTGCCGATACATCACCCGAATAGACCTCTACAACATCATGAACAATGGCAAATTGGGCAACTTTACCAATATCTAATTTCGGATTAATCTGCGGAGCGAGCGCACACGCTAACAATGCTAAAGCCCAGGAATGTTCCGCATCATTTTCCCTCAGTGGTGATCGTTTTGGCGGCACGATATCACGATGAATATAATACATCGGCACGATTAATGAACTAATCAGCTGGAGTATATGCTGAACATTTGGAGGTCGTTTCATAGATTTAGTATACTATAAGCCATGAAACAAATAGTACACATCCACGATGGCAATACATTTAATAATCGTACACGATTATCTTAAGACGCTTTAAAATGATACTGTCACGACTCTACACACCGAAATGGCGTAAATGGTTGACCTAAACATAAATGATACTGGTCTTGTTGGCCGACATGCCAAACTCGATTTACTGTTTCAAAAATTATTCTATTCAATTAGACAAACTGTCTGTAGATTATCCTCATTTTACATACTACATCTAAAGTGCCGTTATCCAAAAACATATTCCGGCTATAAGTGAAATTGGAGTCATTACATATTTTTCTTTCTTACTTTTTGAAATGATGTTCATAATAGTATTTAACGATAGATAAGCGGCAAAGAAGAAGCAAATATATTTAGTAACCGTAAAAGACAACCACAAGGAAATAAAACCTCCGGCTTGCAAAATAATTATCATGGCAAAAATTTGGATAACCACTGAAATAACTGCCGCAACCCTCAATTTCTTAGGTAAGATTTTATGTTGTCCGCCCATGGTAAATTCGCCCAAAGGCAAGCCGCAAGCGACAAGAACTGTCATAGTTGCTATAATTCCAAATAATACTGCACCTAATATTGAAAACATAAATCAATATTCTCCCTTCGCAAAATACAAAAATTCAGTTGCAAATTCAACTTTATTTCACTCAATATTTTCACTTATATTATAGCTCCCCAAGAGAGCTTTTATCGACAATCCTGGAGGCACGTACGAGAGTCGAACTCGTCTAAAAGGTTTTGCAGACCTCTGCGTAACCGCTCCGCCAACGCGCCGCTCTGTTACATTTGGTGCGAGCGAGAAGACTTGAACTTCCACGAACTTGCGTTCACTAGCCCCTCAAGCTAGCGCGTCTACCAATTCCGCCACGCCCGCATGACCACTTACCATTATACCTGATTACGGTGTTTTGTAAACGGATTCACGGCGAACCGTCCAGTAGATCACGTCGGCGAACCGATCGGTGGGATATACTAACCGCATCGACTTACCGAGCGCCGACACGGAACGCAAGTGAATGTAATCCAGTTGCACTTGATATAGTGCGAGGGCTGGCACATCAGACTGCCAATGCTTGGTAAACGTTTGGTATTTGCTCACTCGTTGTTTGGCATTTTGTTTGGTGCGACCAGCCGCGAGGGCATCATCGGCCACCGCGCTGTTATAGTTAGCAAAATTGAGACCGCCTTGATTGGCCTGTGACGAATGCCAGTAGGCAAAGACGTCAGCGTCACCGCCCAGCACCAACTCATACAGTAGCACGTCAAAGCCGCGCGGCCGCAGGACGGACTGCAAAACGTTCTGCGAGGCATCATTTGGATCAACCACCCTTAGGTCAACGGTGATATGCAGCGTTTCCTGCCAGACTTTTACGAGTTCACGCGCAATAGTTTCAAAATCAGAGCCCTTGAGCGTCACGAACGACAATTGCAAAACCTGCTCGCCCTTTTTACGCTGATTACCGACTACTTTCCATCCTTCTTCGTCCAGTAATTTTTTCGCTGCTTCTGTGTCATACGGCAAACGACCGGCCAGTTGCCCATCCACTTGGTCGTCAAAAATTGGGCCGTGCAGTGGCTTCTTGGCAAAGGCAAACTTATCACGCAGTGCTTGGGTATTAATCGACTGGACCAGCGCTTGTCGAACTTTGCGCGAACTCACCATTTCGCTCTGGGTGTTAAATAATGCGTAGACACCATCGTTAATAGCGTACGACCGCGAGGCATACATGTGACGGATCTGGTCTGACTGAGCCATGTATGACAACTCCGGTGTGGCCATAATTTCACTCGTCTTGAGACCTTTGGTGATCTCGTCCCGCGTCGGATATACATACAGCTGAAAGCGATCCAGCTTTGGCGCGCCATGATGATACTGTGAGTTCGCCACGAGATGAAGCACTTTTTTCGACCCTTCAGCATTGGCATTCTGTAGAATCCGCATAGCAAACGGCCCAGAGGTTACGGGCGACTTACCATAACCATGCTCGCGTAGCTCAGCTGGATTAACTTCACTGAGGCTGTGCTGAGGCAAAACCGGAAAGGTGAGGGCGTGCATGAATGGTGCGTATGGGGCCGGCAGGATAAATTGCACCGTTCGCTCGTCAACCTGCTTGACGTTGATCGACTGCCAGCCGGTAATCGTTGACTGCGTCCGCGCATCTTTGAGTAAATTAACAGTAAACACCACGTCGCGAGCATCCAGTGGCGCTCCGTCTGACCACCTGAGATTACGGCGCAATTTGACCGTGTACTCAGTCTCGGCCTCATTGACTGTGACCGACTCAGCGAGGTCTCCTTTGATGTGTCCGGTCGTATCATAATTATAGAGACTCGCAAACATCAGTCGGGCCGCTGATTTTTCGGCACTACTACGAGCAAAGATTGGATTAAGCGTCTCTAGTGGCCCCAGCACACCCTCTGAGTACGACCCGCCCTTGGCGGGCGCATTATGAGCGTATAATTCACGAAACGATAGCCACTGCACCATACTGATGGTAATCAATAGAATAACCAGAAAGATCCACCCCAGGACATGGCGCTTGACTCCAGCCAAATGTTCGAGGCGCGAAGAGATAAACATATGCGTGTGACGCAAGGTCGTTTTAGTCAGTTTTTGCGCTTGCCCATCAAGGTCTTTTGTTGCGAAGTCCAGCCGCAGAAATTTTTTCCAAGATGATTTTTTTGTGTCCAAGGCGCGCTCCTAGCCCTTCAGACTCGGCAACACCAAACTCGCCAAGATCGACAGCACGAACACAACAGCAAACACAATAGTCACATCAAACAAGTTCTTGTCAAAACCTCGCCGCGTGGTGAACAGCTCGCCCGACGAGCCAAAGCCTGCGCCCAAGCTAGCACCACGCTGCTGCAACAATATGGCAATGATCATCAAAATGGCTGATCCTAATGTGACATACGGCAAAATAGTATCAAGTGACATACTTTCTCCTTATTCTGGCGCCGGCTTGATAACGAAGGCGCTACTTACTATATAGTTTACCAGACTGAGTATGATTCCGGCAAGAATTGACGAGCCAAAACTCATGGATAATCCCGGCGCCAGTGCCAATGATATGTAAACCATGATGCCATTCACTACCAGCGTAAATAAACCGAGTGTGAGCAAGATCGCCGGTAGTGATAAAATGACAACGATTGGTTTTAAGATAGAGTTGACGATCGAAAAAATTAAACCAGCGAGGACAAACGTTGCCGTCGTCTCGACCACTGGCTCACTCGTCCCGAGAAGCCGCACCGCCACCCAGATGCCAACAGAATTAAGTATCCACCTGACAAAAAATATTGCAAATTGTCGTCTCATGACTACATTTCATTATATCATAACGCTAACAGGCGCCGTCGACTACCTTGCGCTCAGTGCTCTTGATGTGCATCTGGAGTTGCTGGCGACTACTCGTCCCCTCAATGCAGATCGCGGCCGGCGTCGAGCCAGACGGCGGGATTGTTCGTACAGTGATTACGATGTCTGGCGAGCCACTCTTGAACGACTGCGGCAATGTCGTTGGGTATGACCCTTTGAAGTTTTTTTCCTGCTCCGCCGCTGATAGCGCATTCTGTAGATCTGACGTTATAGCCTTACGCACCGTCTCTTTGCGCCACCCGTTATAGCTGACGAGACCGATACCCGCCAAGATGCCGATAACCACAACGACAATTAGTACTTCTATGACGGTAAATCCATGCTTTCGTATCATACTTATGATGATAGCATAAGCATGATCTTTTTCGCTAGCTCTTTATCCACGATTTTTTCCAGGTCGGTGAGTGAGGCATTCCGTATACGGCTGATGCTGCCAAATTTTTTCAGCAATTTCGCGCGGGTTTTTGGCCCCACACCAGGAATTTCTTCCAGCTGGTTTTTCGTTTGCTGCTGACGCTTCAGCGCCGTGTGGTAACTCACCGCAAAGCGGTGCGACTCATCGCGGATGCGCTGGAACAGTTTGATGATGTCGGTTGTCGCGAGACCGCTCTCGTCTGTCGTCGGACGTTCTTTACGATTTTGCTCGGTACTGGCTCGCAAGTTTTTTGAATGCGAACCGGCGTTACGCTGGCCTGGATGTAAATTCACCACATAAACATCGCCGTCTTCGTGAATAGCGACGCCTGCCCGCGACTGCGACTGGAGCTGTTTGATGAACGCCGTATCAATCTGCGAACCAGTTTTATGCACTAGCAGCTCTTCCTCACGCTTGGCGATGCTGATAATCGGCACAGTGACGCCACGCTCATCACGCGCTTTGATAGCCGCCGCCAGCTGACCTTTGCCGCCATCAATGAGCAGCAGACCAGGACGGCCCCAGCTTTTTAGATTACGCTCGCTCAGCCGGCGAAAAATCGTCTGATACATATTGCCAGTATCATCATTTTTCTCGCTGACTTTGAATTTGCGATACTCCGCCCGATCGCTCGCGCCATTGGTAAATACCACCATACTGGCGACCACTTGCCGCCCGCTCATGTGCGAAATATCATAACCCTCGATGCGTGCTGGAATACCTTTTAGACCCAACAATTTTGCCAAATCAGCCAGCGCCTTGTCTTTTGAAATGTCCAAAAATTCTTTATCGCCAAAACAAACCCGCCGCTGCAATTCCTGCATGGCACGCAGTTTATTGCGAAGATCCGCCGCCCGCTCAAAATCGTGCAGTCCAGCCGCCGTTTTCATATCGCGCTCCAGCTCAGCGGCGATGGCTTTACGGTTGCCCTTTATATAGCTGATGAGCTTGCGTAGATTAGCTTTGTATAGCTCCGGCCCATCACTCAGCCGCGGACTCAAACCCAAATCTTCATCCAACTTCGACTGCCCTGGCCGTCGCTGCCTGGTCAAATACGGAAACACTCGCCGCAAATATCGCAAGGCTTTTTTAAAGGCGAAGCCATTATAAAACGGGCCAATATATTCTGCACCGTCATCGGCTGGATTGCGCGTAAAACTGACGGTCGGCCACTCACTTTTCATGTCGATTCGCACATACATCTGCGACTTATCATCACGCAGCAGCACGTTGTAGCGCGGCATATAGCGCTTGACCATCTCGCTCTCCAGAAACAGCGCGTCAACCTCGCTCTCGGTCTCAATCCAATCGGTATCAGCAATTTCCGCCACCAACGCCATGGTTTTATTGTCCCGCCCGCGCGAATCCTGAAAATACTGGCGCACGCGGTTTTTCAGCGCCGCCGCCTTGCCCACATAAATAATCTCGCCGCTGGCCGACTTATGAAAATAGACACCGGGAGTGCGCGGTAGGGTTTTGAGTTTTTGCTGCAACCGTTGATTCACAGCTACCATTATATCAAGTGATCACGTCTTGCCGACGAAACCACTGAGTACGCCATCCAGTTCGCCTTGAGCAAGTCGTACCGCCCACTCTTGACGCTCAAGGAATGATAGCAATCCAGCCTTTAGCCCAAACCAGCCTAACTTTTTTCTAGCTTCGGCAACTTTTTTTGATTGTTCCCTGAACGTATAATACTGATCGCGACAATCTTGCGGAATATCTGAAATTTTACGGTTTGGCATTATAACTTTTATTAACTCCTCGACTTTTTCTTTGTCTTTTGGACGCCAGCCGGTAATTGAACGACATCCGTACGCTCCTAACTGAGCAATTGGATTAAGGACAGCACACACCGTCTCGCCATCTCTCTTCACAAGCCACTGATCAAGACTAGATAAAGGAATTTCCGTCTCAATACCGCCAAGACGCCAGTATAGACGACTTTCTTCTTCTCCTTCAACAGCAACATAACGATCACCAACAAAGTCAAATATACCACGACGATTTTTCTTGTATGGGTTAAGTCCAAAGGTTGAAATTACTAACTTATCACCGATAGTATCGGTCATTTCCTGCTGGCAACCCTTCACAACAGTCTTATCTGTGTTTTGCACTAATGTATCAAGGTCTCGCACCGTACCATTTTCGCGTAAACATGGTAAGTACACGCCGCTAGGCAGATACACAACGTGATTATCCCAATCAATTTTGGCAGCGTTGGTAACTGCATGTAGACCTAGCCCGCCGACAACGTTATACGGAACTTTGTGATATTCCATCCTGTCATGAATGCTGTGTTCTACCAGCAGTGGGTATATATTTTCTGAAACTTCACTCATACTATAGTCCTTGTCCGCCTATTGTAAATCATTTGCCTTAGTTATATCAAGTAAATACCCTTCCAAAAACTCACTCCACTCCGGCACATTCTTCTCGCGGAAATAGGCACGAAGGAAATCAACCATAACGTGCTGACGCTTCCTCGCTTCTATTCGCCCCGGCTCCGTCAGCATCAAGCCCTTCAACTTCAGCAGCTTCTCAAAAAAGTGATTAATAAAGCCGTCGGTATCATGCGTGTTGCCGTTAATGTCGTATTCGTGCGCCGCTAGATCAACATTTGGCCAAACCGCGGGGTCAAAAATCCGCCCACCGTGATGGCAGGCATACATCAACCCTCGCTCAATCCCAACCGCGCCAATAGCATCGCACATGTCAGCGTCAGACACTAGCTGCCCCGCCAGCCGCCGCGGCTGCTGGCCGTTCAGCCGTTTGCTATAACCAATCGTCGCAATATTTTCTAATACCGCCTGACGTAGGCCAGCGGCCACTCCCGCCTCCGCCATACTATTGACCGCGTTCGTCAATTTCTCTGCCTGCGCCTTGCCGACTAGTTTGTAGTCGTCGACGTCATGCAGCCAAGCCGTCAGCAACACTTCTTGCAGATCTACTGATTCGCTGCATTCGCTAGCAAAACGCTCCGCCAGCAGTGCCACCCGCTCAACGTGATCATCAGCATGACCCGATGGGTCGCCGCCTAATGTATCACGCACTTTATTTTTTATTGTCTCAAGTTGAGCTATCTGCCGTTCGTCCATAAGCTTATTGTATCACCCATGCAGGTCTCGACCCACTAAACTATTTTCATTTTAGCCAAGAGGCGCTATAGTAGTGATGTGAAAACAGCTGTGAAAAGAAAAGTACCTGAATTTATCAAGCGATCATTAGGGCGCATACCACGACTGCCAGTGCCAGCACCCGTTTGGCAATTGGATAAAATCGACGAGAGCTTAACGCCAAATATGCGTGCGCTACGGATGACGATGGCAATTGCCGAGGAGCTACTGGCAATGGGAGTGACCGCACGAGACGTCGTGCACATGGCCTTGGGAATTACTGATACCTACTGCAGACGGCGTGTTCATATTGATGTTAGCTCAACACTCATCACCATGTCCCAAGATCGCGGCACCGAACGTGAACCGCTCACCTTAGTGCGAACGATCACCTTAAAATATGTTAATTACCAAACTATCCAAGCCTTGCAAAACCTTGCGCTATTAATTCGTGACACTCATTTGCCATTAGCCGAGGCAGAGCAACGTGTCGAAGAAATCCTCGCTAGCCCACGCGAGTACTCGCGCTGGGTCACCTGTTTGGCGGGCGGTGGTGTATCAATGGGTGTGGTGATTTTATTTAACGGCTCAATTCTGATGAGCGGACTGGCGTTTGTGATGGGCTTCGTGGCGACGGCGACGATGAGGATTCTGGACAAATGGGGCCTCGCAACATTTTACCTCCAAATCATCACCGCACTCTTAATCACCCTGGCGGCGGGCGCTGCCCAGTGGCTGAATGGCTGGCTGGGCTGGCAGGTTGATACGACAATGCTGGTGATCAGCGGTATCGTGCTATTGGTGGCGGGGTTGATGATCGTCGGCGCCTTTCAGGATGCGATTGACGAATACTACGTGACGGCAAATGCCAGACTGCTGCGGGTGATTATGGCGACGATTGGTATCATTGTCGGCGTGATGACCGGGCTATACATCATTCAGCGATTTGGCATCAGTTTTCCAACGACGCCGGATCGGCTGGGGCTAGCGGCAGACATACGGGCGCAATACTTGGGGGCGCTGATTATTGCTGCTGGTTTCGCGGCCGGCAATCACGCGCGTTTGTTCGGAATGCTGATTGCCGGCGGTGTTGGCGTGTTGGGATGGTGGGTGTCAAGTACGCTAATTGGGTCACTCGGAGTTGTCATCGCCAGCGGCGCCGCAGCAACAGTGGTCGGATTGACAGCGGTACTCGCGTCCCGACTATGGCGCTTTCCTTCAGTGGCCATTATTGCTGCTGGCATCGTACCGCTGGTGCCGGGTTTGTCGCTCTATAACGGCTTGATGGGTGTGATAGAGAATCCGCCAACCGACCCTGAATTTTTACTGTCACTGGCCGTCCTCGCACGAGCTATCATGATCGGCGTGGCCATCGCCATCGGTGCATCGCTTGGTAATATGATCGGCCGACCAGTACGGCGCGGTATGATTCGCTGGTATAATAAGCTCCTGCGACGACGAGAGCTTAACATTCAATAAGCCCGGGGAATACTCTTATTTCAAGACTACGCACTCGTCGCCCAGTGTCTGACGCAGCTGACTCATGAGCTGATCGCCAGCCTCAACACGAAACGGCATGCGCATGGCGGATTTATTAGCCTCACCCAGCACTAGCACTACATCAGTCACGCCAGCGTATGCGGAGCAGAGCGACTTGAGTGCTACTAGTTTATCATGGTCGCTCGGGTTTTTGATATGAAGAAATAGCTTTTCTGTCTCGGGCACGGCGTGCGTGACTGCTGGACGCGGTGGCGTGTTTGTCGTGTCGGCCGGTGTTGACTTCATGTTCGTCCCTTTCGCTGTCGATACTCGGGCTGCGCCTGCTCGCTGAGTCGTTTGAGTTCGAAATGCCGTACGCCGCTCTTGCTTGACCTTGCTACTCATCTTTGGCGCTTCCATTTTACGGCCAGTCGACTGATACTGCCGGAGATCATCGTCAGAAATCAGTTCAATTTCATCAGCAATCATCTTGCTCTCTGAGCCCAAATTACCATCCCGATCACGGGCTGAGTTTTTGCCGGTCACCCGAATGACAGCGTCCTGGACAAGTTTGGCGCCGACTTGCTCATACAAATTCGGAAAGACGATAACTTCGCCCTCGCCAAACTTATCTTCGATCCCAACGAATGCCATCTTGCTGCCTGACTTGGTAACGATGGTGCGCACCGTCGTGATAATACCGCCGATCGTCATCAGGCGACCGTCATATTCTGGCACCAGCTGCGTTAATGGCTGCGCTTGCTCACTGAGATATGTTTCATACGCATCGAGCGGGTGCGCCGAAATATACAGCCCCATCAGCTCGCGCTCCCACATCAGCCGCTCTTTGTTGGTGTGTTTGGCCGGCGCTGGCTGTAGCTGTATCGTTGACTGAACATCAGCCGACTCATCACCAAGCATACCAAACAGGTCAGTCTGCCCCGACGCGGCCTCTTTCTGAGTCTTTTGAGCAAAGGCGACAATGGTGTCAAGATTAAACAACAAGTCAGACCGGTCGCCAAAGCTGTCAAAGGCGCCAGTTTTGATCAGCGACTCCCAGGCCTTGCGATTGAACTTGCTGGTCGATACTCGCTTGGCAAAATCTTCGACCGACTTGAACGGGCCATCAGCCTCGCGAGCACGAATAATTTCTTCCACCGCGCCGACACCGACGCCCTTGACCGCCGCCATGCCGAAACGAATCTTCTTTTCACCAGGCACCACCGCGAACTCGACGAATGACTCATTAACATCCGGGTTGAGCACTTCAATGCCCATGTGCTTACACTCGGTCATCTCGATGGCCAGGCGCTCAGTATCATCCTGGTCACTGGTCATCAGCGCCGCCATGAATGCGTCAGGATAATGCGCCTTGAGATACGCCGTCCAGTAGGCGATCAGGCCATAACACGCCGCGTGCGACTTATTGAAACAGTAGTTAGCAAATTCTTCCAATGCATCCCAAAACTGCTCAGCGATTTCCTTAGTCGCACCACCAACCTTGACCGCGCCCTCGACAAACTCTGGCTTGACCTTTTTCATCAGATCAATTTTCTTTTTACCGACCGCCTTACGCAGGGTGTCCGCCTGACCGCCAGTAAAGCCACACCACTCTTTGGAAATCTGCATAAATTGCTCTTGATAGACCAAGATGCCGTAAGTATTCTTCAGCGAGTTTTCCATACCGGGGTGCAAGTAGGTGATTTCTTCTTCGCCGTGTTTGCGCTTGATGAATGAGTCGATAAACTGCATCGGGCCCGGGCGATACAAGGCCACCATGGCGATGATGTCTTCAAAGACACTTGGTTTGAGCTCGCGCAGGTACCGCTTCATGCCAGCCGATTCCAACTGGAACACGCCAGTGGTGTCGCCGCGCTGGAATAATTTGTAGGTTTCTTCATCATCCAGCGGCAGCGTTGATAAATCAATATCCGTTTTGTAGACTTTACGAATAATACGCAGGGCGTTGTTAATGATGGACAGGTTAGACAAGCCCAAAAAGTCCATCTTCAGTAGCCCGAGCTCCTCAACCGGACCCATGGGGTACTGCGTCGCCACCACGCCCTTTTGCGCCATCTCCAGGGGCACGTATTTCACCAAATCATCCGGTGCAATCACCACGCCGGCGGCATGCACACCGTGCGAACGAATCGTTCCCTCCAGCTGCGACGCAAAGTCATAAACTGTTTTGGCAGTCGGGTTGCTTTCATACTCGTTTTTAAGGTCGGGGTCTTCCTCGAGCGACTTTTTGATAGGCACATGACGGCCCTGGACGGGTGGCGGAATGAGCTTGGCCAGCCGGTCCGACTCGCCATATGGTACCTGCAGCACCCGCGCCACGTCACGCACTGACGCCCGCGCTGCCATGGTGCCAAAGGTACAAATGTTGGCTACCCGTTCTGAGCCATATTTCTTGGCACAATATTCGATCACTTCACCGCGGCGGGTATCTTGAATGTCGATATCGATGTCGGGCATGGAAATACGATCCGGGTTGAGGAATCGCTCAAACAGCAAATCATAATGTAGCGGATCAAGGTCGGTGATGTTCAGCGCATAAGCGATGATTGAACCAGCCGCCGAACCACGTCCCGGGCCAAAGATAATTCCTTGGGATTTGCCCCAGTTGATAAAATCCTGGACGATCAAAAAGTAGCCGTTATAGCCCATGTTGTCGAGCACGCCGAATTCCATGTCTAGTCGCTCTAGCTGCGCCTCTGATAACTTGGCGCGCAGCTCGTCGTTTGGCAATTTCTTGGCATCCTCCAGCTTCATACCAGCGTAGCGCGCCGCCATGCCGCTGTACACCAGATGATCCAGATATTCCTTTTCGGACTCACCGTTTGGCGTTGGAAATTTCGGGATGAGAATATCGCCAAGTTTAATTTCTACGTCACACCGATCGGCGATGGCTTTGGTGTTGGCGATTGCCTGGGGATTGGTTTTTTGCCACCGCGAAATGATATCTTCTGGTGTGGTCAAATGGAGCTCAAAATCCTTCAAGCTCATCCGCTTTTCATCACTCAAATACGCACCAGTACCGACGCACAGCAAAATCTCATGCGCCTCCTGGTCTTCGTGATTGAGGTAATGGCCGTCGCTAGTCACTACACACGGAATATCCAGTTCCTCGCTGATGCGCTCAATGTAATCATTGACCTTTTTCTGCTCCGGCCAGTGGCTGCGCGCTTCGGGGTGGCCATGGTCTTGAAGCTCCATGTAGTAGCGATCACCAAACACTGACTTGTACCAGCCAGCAATTTCCTTAGCTTTTTCATAATCATCATTACGCAAATTCTCACCCAGCTCACCACCGATACAACCAGACATACAGATGATGCCTTCGTTGTATTGCTCCAGTAGCTCGTGGTCAATGCGCGGTTTATAGTAGACGCCTTCGAGGTTGGCGATGGTGCTAAGCTGCATCAGGTTTTGATAGCCCTTGTGATTCATCGCCAGCAGCGTCAAGTGATAACGTGCCTTGTCCTTGGCGGGGTCACGGTCGTGGCGAGTGCGGGCTGCTACGTAGGTTTCGATGCCGATGATTGGCTTGATACCAACATTCTTGGCCGCTTTATAAAACTCAATCGCGCCCGACATCGTGCCGTGGTCAGTAATGGCACAGGCCTCCATACCCAGCTCCTTCACCCGTGCCACCATGTCAGGAATTTTAGTCAGCCCATCCAGAAGCGAATGGTGGGTGTGATTGTGCAGGTGTACGTAATCAGACGGCTGCAACGCGGCCGCGGCTTGAGCTGAAGCTGTCGTATGTTTGGTAGCCATTATTTATTGCGCCTCCCTTGTGGGCGCCACCTCCTCTTTCTCCACCCAGTATAGCATGCTAGCGCCGCCGCTGCATGGTATCAATCAGCTGGTTGAGAAAATCCGCCAGCGCCGGAAAGACGTCGGCAAACCGCCCGAGCAGCCAAGCTGACACCATGATCAGTACCGTCACGCCCACAAGGCTACCCATGCCAAAGAAAAAGCCGCGCCAAAAGTTTATCCAATAGATCTGCCGCCGCGATCGATGAAAATCAAAAAACAGATCTTCAATCATTGCCTGCCGGGCGCCATTTTCGTTATCACGCTTGATGCGATCAATGGCTCGGCGGGCTACCGAGGGACGTGGGTCGGCGGCCTTCTTGTCCTCATGGCCACTTTCTCTCGACGATTTAGTTGGCGCCATTTTCCTCAAGCCGCTTGACTAGATATTCGCGAAGACTCGCACCAAGCTTCGGATCACGCATGCCAAAATCAATCACTGTCTTGAGATACTCTAGCTTATCGCCAGTGTCATAGTATGTGCCATTGGTAATTTCTACGCCATAAAAACTATGGCCGTCATCAATCATGCTCTGCATAATCGGCTGCACCGTAAATTCGCCGTGACCATCAAACGCATGCTTGGCTTTCTCGAGATAGCTAAAGAACTCGCCCGGCAGCAAATAGCTACTGACACTCGCGAGATCGGACGGGGCATTGGCTTTGCCTGGCTTTTCAACGATGTTTGTCATCTTGATCACGCCGTCAGTAACCTGCTCGCCATTAACCACACCGTAACGATCAAATTCAGCATCATCAATAATCTTCTTGCACGATAGCACCGCGCCGTCTAATTTTTGCGCCGCAGTGATCATCTGGCGAAATCGGCTAGGGCTAGCAGCGATAAAGTCATCAGCAAAGGTATAAATAACCGGCTCATCACCATTGATCAAATGCGCGGCGCAGGTCAACGGTGTGGCATTACCGTACGGGCCTTTTTGGCGGATATAGACAAAGTTAGCCATCTCTGACAAATTATTTACGATGTCAATCAGTGGCTGCTTCTTGGCGCCGCCCGCCCGTAGATTAACCAGCAGCTCCTCGTTCGGCCTGTCGAAATGATCCTCAATTGCTCGTTTGTTGGCGCTGCCGATGATAATGATATCTTTGATGCCGGCTTCGACTAATTCCTCGACGACGTATTGGATAATCGGCTTGTCGATCAGCGGCATCATTTCTTTTGGCATGGCCTTGGTCTGCGGCAAGAACCGCGTACCGAAGCCAGCGGCAGCGATGATAGCTTTGGTTGGTTTTTTCATGATAGTTCCTCCTGTCGTAGGTTATCTAAATAATCAAACAAAAGCGCGAATGGCCCTGTTACACATAAATCACCCGCCCGAGCGATAGCAAACAACTCTGCCGCTGAAACAAACCGTAGTTCAGCGCCCTGGCTACTTTCAGCTTCATCAAGGTGGATTGCATCCTCATTGTACACGCAGTCAGTCGCCAAGTACACTGCGATCTTGATATTGATGTACGGCCCCTCATAGCATTCACCAATATATTCAAAGTGCCCTGGCGTGCAGCCGGTCTCTTCCACTAGTTCACGCCGCGCTACCATCTCTACTGCTTCACCCGGCTCCCCGTCACCGCCGGGAAAATCATAGAGCCATTTTTCTGGACCAGCTCGAAACTGATAGGTCATAGCGATCTTGCTATCCGTCGTCACTGCCACCACCAACACTGACACTAACTCCTCAGAAAAGAAGGTTGTAAACTCATGCTGCTCACCATCCTCTGCTTGATACCGCTTGATGACGGCCGAGCGCTTGTACGCCTCGCCGACAGTCTGCGTGGTGGTTGGCTGAATACGCGTGAATGTTTTCATTACAGTCGCTCTCGGATTAGTTTCTGGGCGAGGCTCGGGTTGGCCTGGCCCTTAGAGCGCTTCATGACTTGACCGACGAGGTAGCCGATAGCTTTGTCTTTGCCCGAGCGAATATCAGCGATGGATGCCGCTGAGGCTGGGTCGTTCAATACTTCGTCAACGATGGCTGCGATCGCTCCCTCATCAGACACCTGCAACAAATTCTTACTCTCGGCAATCTCGCGCGGCCCCTGCTCGAGATATTGTCGATCAAATAGACTAAGGAAAAGCTCTTTGCCGCCAGTCGAGCTCACGTCGCTATTCTCGACGAGTAGTGACAGCTCCGTCAACCGACGCGGCCCGACATAGCCCTCCCCGATGAGATCCATATCAATCAGCTCCTCCGGCGTCGAAGCAAACCAGTTAAAGATCCGCTTGACCAGCCGCTGATATTTTATCTTGTCAACTCCCAACTCATCAAGAACAGCTTGCTCGTTATGCACCGTCAGCGTCTTGATAGCGTCAAGCAATATCGCGAGCGACTGATGGCCGAGGATCGTCGTAATCACCGAATGATCCAACCCCAGATCAGCCCAACGCTCTCGGCACTGGCTTGGCATCAGCGGCATATACTGCTGCATGTGAGCAATCTCCTCGTCAGTCAAAACAATCGGCGGGATATCCGGATCGGGCATGTAGCGATAATCCTGGGCGTCCTCTTTCGAGCGCTGCGAAGTAGTGATTTGCTTGTCGTCGCTCCAGCCGCGAGTTTCCTGCACCACCGATTCACCACTTTCCAGCAAGTCGACTTGGCGCTTAAATTCGTATTCAGCGGCACGTTCGACGCTGCGGAACGAGTTAAGGTTCTTGACTTCTGCGCGTTTGCCAAGCTCGGTCGCGCCTTTTTTAGCCACCGAAATATTAACATCAAACCGCATGTTGCCGTGGTATAAATCACCGTGCGTAACGCCAGCGTAGACCATCAATTTGTGCAGCTCCGAAGCGTACGCTTTGGCCTCCTCGGCAGAATGCATGTCCGGCTCAGAGACGATTTCAATCAGCGGCGTGCCAGCGCGGTTGAGGTCAACCAGCGAATAACCGTCGTGGTGCGTCAACTTGCCAGCGTCCTCTTCCATGTGCGCATGATGAATCCGCACCCGCTTGAGCGAACCGTCTTCTAGCGGCGCGTCAACATAGCCAGCCAAGATAATCGGCTGATACATCTGCGATGTCTGGTAGCCCTTTGGCAGGTCAGGGTAGAAATAATGTTTGCGATCAAACCGGCTAACGCGGGCGATCGGCGCATTCAACGCCTTGCCAGCACGCACCGCCAGCTCGACAGCATGCTTGTTGAGCACCGGCAGCATGCCTGGCAATCCAAAATCGATTTCATGCGTTTTTTCGTTTGGCTCAGCGTCGCGAGCGTCGTTATCAGCCGGACTAAACAGCTTGGTTTTGGTCGCCAGCTGGACATGGCACTCGATGCCAATGGTCATTTCATATTCATCATATACACTCATCATAACGCTCCCAAATCTTTTAGTGCTTGCTCAAATGCGGCCATTGCCCGCTTGAATGTCTGGGTGGTGATAGTGACCCGACTTTCGTGGGCAATCTGATTACGCAGTTTGTGCGCCGACCAAACTGCGTCCTCATTCGTCCACAAACCACGCCGTGCCTTGAGCCGCTCACCCATCGTCGTACCACTAACGCCATATTCGCGCATCGCCCGGTCCAGCAGCTTGTCAGCTTTGATAATCGCCATCTGCAGACTGTCGGGATTATTTGTATCAGCCACACGCTGCACCGCCTGCCAGACTTTTCGGTATAGTTCCCGGTCGAGCTTCTCCGTTTGTTTTGACGTCAACTGAATGAATAGCATCAATAGGCCACCGATCACCAGCGCCGCCACCACTAGCGCGATCAACAATCCATCCATCAGATGACCTCCACTTCCGCCGCCAGTTTCAGCAGGCTTCCATCCGAACGGTAATTACCAACTAGCTGCACGCCGATCGGCAAGCCCTCGTCGTTACTTCCAGCCGGCACAGAAATTGCCGGCAGTCCAGCTAGACTAGCCGGCACGGTCATGATGTCAGACAGATACATCTTGATCGGATCACCAGTGTTCTCACCAAGTTTGAATGCTGGTGTCGGCGCCGTCGGCATTAACAGCGCGTCGTACTCAGTGAACAACTTTTTGAACTCGTTAATGAGCAGCGTGCGCGCTTTTTGCGCCTGCATGTAGTAAGCGTCAAAGAAACCGCTCGACAACACGAAACTACCGATCATAATCCGCCGCTTGTTCTCCGTCATAAAACCTTCGTTACGGCTGCGGCCGTACAATTCCGCCAGCGTTTTCACCTCGGCCGCTCGGTGACCATAACGCACACCATCATAGCGTGCCAGATTTGACGACAGTTCCGCCGGCACGATGATATAGTACATCGCCAGCGAATATTGCATCATATCTAGATCTACTTCTTCAATTCCATAACCCAGCTGCTTCAGTTTTTCAGCATAGTCAAGCGTTTTCTGGCGCACCGCCGCGTCCACATCGTCAGTCATACATTGCTTAACCAAACCAATCTTTTTCTTGGTAAAGCCTGGCTGGTTCTGCCAAAAGTCCGGCAGCGTCGTCATATCCTTGCCGTCGCGGCCCGCCATAATTTCCATCACCAAATTAGCATCATCAGCATTCGTGGTGAAACAACCAATGGTGTCGGTGCTCGAGGCCATAGCTACTACGCCGTAGCGACTGACTGCACCGTAGGTTGGCTTGACACCGACCACGCCGTTAAAGCTGGCCGGCTGACGAATTGAACCGCCAGTATCTGTGCCCAGTGCAAACGGTACCACGTTAAGCGCCGTCACTACCGCCGAACCGCCCGAAGAACCGCCGGCTACCCGAGTTTTATCCGTAGCGTTTTTGGTCGGACCAAAGGCTGAGTTTTCCGTCGAACCGCCGTGAGCAAAGGCGTCCAAGTTCGCCTTGCCAATGCAAATTGCACCTTCAGCTTCTAATTTTTCAACGGCTGTTGCCTGGAGCGGCGCCTCAAAATTCTCGAGCATTTTTGAAGCAGCAGTTGTCGGCGCCCCAAAGGCCAAGAAATTATCTTTTACCACAAACGGCACGCCAGCCAGCCGGCCAGAAATTTCACCCTTATCCACCAGTTCGGCACGCTCCAGCGCCCGCTCTTCTGTCAAACTCAGCAGCGCATAATATTCTTCAGTGTCGCGCGCTCGCCGCAGTGCTTCTTTAACATTTTCGACCGCGCTTTTTCTGGCAAAATCACTAATCTGGCTCATTACAATACCTGCGGCACTTTCACTTGACTATTCTGTTTTTCAGGCGCCAAGTTAAGCAGTACTTCTCTGGAAACCCCTGACTGAACCTCATCTTCGCGCCAGACATTCTCTAGTCCCGTCACTTGATAAGTTGGCTCCACACCCGCCGTATCAAGCTCACCGAGCTGCTCAATATAGCCAATTATATTTTCCAAATCTTGGCGCAGTCCATCAACTTCATCATCAGCTAATGCCAGACTACTCAAACTCGCCAAGTGCTGAATATCACTGGTAGAAATAGTTGTCATACAGTCTATTATAGCACTGTCTCAAGGAAAATCTAATAACTTAGCAGTCGCGGCGAATGGAGCGTCACCATCTGCGGCAGACCGTACATACTCATTCCTGAACCAAGTGATAACCCACCGCGGTTCCAACCGATAGCCGCCGCCGTTGCCGCATCGGTTGCCGCATTTGGTGCGTCTGGTCGCTCAATGTAGCTAATCTTGTTGGCCCCACGATCCGCTACGTACACTCGACCATCTGGGCCGCGCAAAACTTGTCCACCGCCATCACCGCCAAGTCCTTTCCAGTCAGGGTGATTTGGCGTTGATGAGTTAGGGAGCGAATCAGATATTACACAATCCCTGAAATGCTCGCAGCCGGTAAACCCGATAAACCGCTCACTTGTTTTGATAGCACTACTATTGCGACTAGTAATGTCATACCGGAACAGTTCACCGGTATATATTTTTGACACATAGACATGACTACCATTAGGCGAGAAATCAGCTGCATACCCTAGGCTATTATCAAGTGGATCATTGTTATATACACCGACCGACCAATGAGCAATTGGCGTCATGTTAGTGTCAGCCCCAGATATATCAAATACGTGTAATACTCCAGCGTTACCATTACGATTTGGACAGACACTACCCCCCATAAACACCAGCATTTTGGTGGCCTCGTTGTTAAAGTTAATCGAGCCGAATCCCGTTCGCGAAGGACTTGATGGATTTGGTTGCACGATACACGGCTGAGCCGGACCAGACGGCACATTATACACTGCTGCATTTGGCGTCTGAATAGTCGCTCCGTTGTCGGTCGAGAAAATATTGAAGGCATAGACTTGATTCGGCGAACCCGGCCGATAGGTATATACCACCGCACCATTTCCCGCATTATTCGGCACGGCATTCATCGCCTCGCCAGAATAGTTGCGCGAAAAACTGCCCGCCATGCCAATGGACATGTTCTTTTTCGTCACTCGTCCGAGTGGATCATTGGTAAAATCAACGACGTGGTAGTATAACGTACCGAATTTTGCCCGCTCACGACCATTTGCCGAGTTTGATACTACGAGATATTTAGACTCTTCCTTATTGATCGGGAAAGCAACCACTGCCTGCGTACCAGTACGTGAACCGCACAATCCCTGTGGTGATTCACTATAGTATGCTGTTTGACCATCGTCACATGTTGGATTGCCATCGGGAGCCGAGCTATCAACCTGCATAATATTCCGTGCCGAGTTCCAGATACGAAGTCCGTCAGAGTAGAATTTCAAATTACCATTACGATCGGAAATCGTTGTTAAACCCTCATGGGACGGGCCACTTGAGTGTGTTGGATGAGGGTGTGGAGTCGGTTTATTTGACCCGCCCGCACCGAAATCGAGACAGACTGAGCCACCGATACACCACCAGCGCTTACTGGCGCGCGTCCCCTTAAAATCAACTTCCGGGATAGCTTGCTGGCGTGAATTGTAAATATAGGTCTTATACGGGCGGCCATCAGATTTTCGAATCAACTCAAGGTAGCCCTTGACATCAGCACGCCGCGGGTTAGTTGTTGAGGTGTATTCACCAATAAAATACGAACGTAATTTGTCATTACGAAATACGTCAATCGCTGTACCATTGCCGCGGCAATCAGTACCTGGACGCACGCCCGAGGCAATGGCACTGTCATGGCCACGACTGATACATTCATTCATCCGCACCACGCCGGCCTCAGCCGCTTCGCGCGCCAGCTGATTATAATACTGCTCCATCAAGGCATTAGCTGCTGCCGACGCCAGCTGGAGACCAGCCAACAAAATCAGCAACAGCATAATGCTCGCTACAAGGACGGTCGGCAAGACGAACCCACCGTCCTTATCCCACCCAGACGCTTTGTTAGTCACATCCAACTCCGTACTTATCGCACATTGTCGAACGGATGTTGCGCTGCACATTGGTTCTAGTGTATGTCGACCCAGTATCGTGTACCTGGACGGCTGCCGTGATCGCCCCGGCAACCAGTACCGCTCCGGCTGCACCCAGCAAAATCAGAGACATTGTCTTAGATGTGTTACGGCCAGAAATAATCCCCTTGAGCATCCACAACGTCACGCCGATTACCCCTAATGCCAAGAGATATGGCACAAACTCGGCGAGATATAGCGCACCATACACCCTATCGGCACTGCCCGCACCGATAAATAGTAGTGAACTAATGAGAACTGTTATTATTTTTGCTACAAGCACTATTGCTGGAATTATTAATGCACCAAATGCGCCGTATGTTACTACTTTATACGCTGTCCGGCTAGTGTAGTTGTCGCGGTCCGAGATAGCCCGCGAGACACGACCAAATGTAATAAGCGCAACGACTGCAAATAGTGTCGCCAACACACCCGCCATGACGATACCCGTCCCTGGTGTCACCATATTTATTGACAGTATGTCAGCCAACCAGCCACCAATCGAAGTCGAAGTCGTTGTCGTTGCACCATTAGCCTTCACCCAAGCGCCAAACAACGCCACCAATACCTGCGCAAATAACAACGCCGAAACGACTGTTGATACCATCGCCAGCAGATACTCAAATGTCAGCCACTTTGCCTTGCCGCGATTTGGATCAACTGTAGCCTGAGGGTAGTATGCTGTTGGCTGCGATGCATACTGTGGAGCTGGCGGAACATCTGTGTCCTGTGCCGGCTGCACCATCTCTGGTGTTGATGTTATTTTCTTTTGTGTCATAATTATTACCTCCGCTTATGCTACCCTCATTCTACATGGTCTGGCGAATTTCTGCAATCAAATCACGCAGCTCCGCGGCTTTTTCAAACTCCAGGTTGGCGCTATGCAGCTCCATTTGACCAGTCAACTCCTTGATCAGCGTCGGATATTCGTCCTTTGGAATCTTCTTCAAATCAAGTTTTGGCTTTTTGTCCGATTCTTTTTGCGGGATGATAGAACGCAAGCCATCGTCAATCTTCTTTTGAATAGTTTGCGGCGTGATGCCATGCTCTTCGTCATATTGCTGCTGGATCGCACGCCGACGATTCGTCTCATCAATCGCTCGCCGCATACTGTCAGTCACATTGTCGCCGTACATCAGCACTCGCCCATCCACATGCCGCGCCGCCCGGCCAATCGTCTGAATCAGTGCCTGCTCACTACGAAGGAACCCTTCTTTATCAGCGTCCATAATCGCCACCAAACTGACTTCTGGCAGATCCAGCCCCTCGCGCAGCAAATTGATACCAACCAAGACGTCGTACGTTCCCAGTCGCAGATCCTTCAAAATATCGCCGCGTTCCAGCGTGTCAATTTCACTGTGTAGATACGCCGTTTTCACGCCATTGTCCGTCAAATAAGCGCTCAAATCCTCGGCCATGCGCTTGGTCAAGGTGGTCACCAGTACGCGGTGGCCCTTGGCGATGGTCTGGCGAATCTCCTCCATCAAATCATCAACCTGCCCGTCAGTCGGCCGCACCTCAATCGGCGGATCAAGCAGCCCCGTCGGCCGAATCAACTGTTCAGCCGGCTTTGGCGAGTGAGCCAGTTCATAGTCGCCCGGCGTAGCAGAAACATAAATCGCCTGATGAATATGCTGATCAAATTCATCAAACCTCAGTGGACGATTATCCAGCGCACTCGGCAAACGAAAACCATGTTCCACCAACACTTCCTTGCGCGCCCGGTCGCCGTTATACATGCCGCGGACTTGGGGCAAGGTCATATGCGACTCATCGACCAGTAGCAGCCAATCATCGGGAAAATAATCAATCAACGTTGCCGGCTGCTCGCCTGACTCGCGGTCAGTCAGATAGCGCGAATAATTCTCAATGCCTTTGACAAAGCCAGTTTCTTTCAGCATCTCCAGGTCATATTTAGTGCGCTGAGCTAGGCGCTGTGCCTCCAGTAATTTGTCGTGCGACTCAAACCATTTCAGCCGCTCGTCAAATTCTTTTTCGATGCCAGTGATGGCTTTTTCAATTCGTTCACGCGGCGTCGAATAGTGGCTAGACGGGAAAATCGTCAGGCTAGCTGGCTGATCCAAAATCTCGCCAGTCAGCGGATCGATTCGCGTGAGTCTCTCAACTTCATCGCCAAAAAACTCCACTCGCACCGCCGTGTCCTGCCCAGCCGGGAAAATATCCACCACGTCGCCACGCACCCTGAAAGTACCGCGCACGAAATCAACATCATTGCGCTTATACTGAATATCAGTCAGCAAGCGAATAAACTTATCCTGCACCCGCCGCTCGCCGACCGTCAATTGGATCGCCATATCAGCATACGTCTCCGGCGAGCCAATGCCGTAAATACAAGACACGCTCGCCACGATAATAACGTCGCGCCGCGTCAGCAGCGCCGAGGTCGCCGCATGCCGCAGCCGATCGATTTCATCATTAATTTTTGAGTCTTTCTCAATGTAGGTGTCGCTACTGGCGATGTAGGCTTCTGGCTGATAATAATCAAAATAACTGACAAAATAATGCACTTCATTGTCCGGAAAAAACTCCTTAAACTCAGAAAATAACTGCGCCGCCAAGGTTTTGTTATGTGCCAACACCAGCGTCGGCACATTGGCTCGGGCAATAATATTTGCCATAGTAAAGGTTTTGCCTGACCCCGTCACGCCCAATAGAGTCTGCTCGCGCTCGCCCCGCTCCAAACCATCCACCAACTGAGCAATCGCCGTCGGCTGGTCGCCGGTCGGCTGATACCTGGAAACGAGATTAAATTGATTCACATTTCCTATTGTAGCATCGTTGACAAATACCGATTGTTCATGATATAGTTAACAAGTTATCAGCGATAAAACAAAAAGGGCACTTCAATGACTCCACAACATACATGTATTCCGCGTGATGTACAGCTACAAGCTGCAATGTTCCGCCTCGGCAAGATGGAAGACGAAATCCAGAGCGGCTACGAAATTCTCCGAAAATATCAGAAAACAATAACCATCTTTGGCTCGGCGCGCACCGATCCAAATAGTGCTTATTATCACGCTGCAAAAGAAACAGCTGAACGGCTAGCCAAGCTCGGTTACGCCATCGTTTCCGGCGGCGGACACGGCATTATGGGCGCTGCCAATGAAGGCGCCAACAAGGCCGTCCAGGAGGGCGCGCGGGCTGCTGGCGGCGAGTCAATTGCCTTCAACATCCGGCTGCCGCATGAACAGGAAGTCAATAAGTATACTACCGAGGTGTTTGAGTTTCAGCACTTTGCGCCGCGGAAGATTGTCATGACCATGTTTGCCAATGCCTATATTTACTTCCCGGGCGGCTTCGGTACGTTGGATGAGCTGGCGGAAATATTAACGCTAATCCAGACTGAAAAAGCCAACCGTGCACCGGTGATCTTGTTCGACACAGCGTTTTGGAGCGATTTGGACGCCTTTTTCCGCAACCATATGTTGGCCGAAGGAGCTATCGTCGAGAAAGACCTGGATATTTATACTATCACCGATAGCGTTGACGAGATCATTGATCTGGTACAAGCAAATAAGACTTATTGCTGATCACCTATCGTGTCAATTCAGACTTTTTGGGATTTCTTCAGGGTATTTGCGTTTTGCTGGGACTTTTTATGAGGTTTTTTACTAGCAGATTTTTTAGATTTTACGGGCACGGCAGCTGACTTGCGGCGTTTTGGTT
Source organism: Candidatus Saccharibacteria bacterium oral taxon 488 (assembly GCA_010202845.1). NCBI lineage: Bacteria > Candidatus Saccharimonadota > Candidatus Saccharibacteria bacterium oral taxon 488. The sequence goes on from CP047921.1 coordinate 583,207, forward strand.
TAGCGTTGGCTACTGGTAACTGGAACGGCGACGCGGACTTGACTGGCTCACTGACGGCCGAGGCAACATAGCAAATCCCGCCCTCGCAGACGACGCGCTCAACAGTCGGCGTATGCGTGCGCGGATGGGCTGAAAAACGACGGGTTATTTCATAGCCAAGCCCGCGCTTACCAGATTCGATACGATGTTGACCGTATGGTAATTGATGATGATAATTTTCGACGATATCCACCGGATGAAATGAGATAACCTGCCCGTCAAAATCCATCATCACCCAGTCGCTAGCTCTCGCCCAGGCTGTCTGATCAATCCGCGGCGCAGCAGCCATTAGCGCCTGATACACTTCTCTGCCCGTCGTGTCCGCCGGATCAAGCCCAAGCGCACGGATAATTGAATGAGCCCGAGCTAAAATCTCAGTAATCAACCTCGCATCGCTATCATCGCCGGCCATTCGTCTGAGCTCACTCACGGCAACTCGTGTCCGCACTGAATCACCCAATAATTTTGTTAAGTTTCTTGACATTAAAACTCCTTTTCGCTTAGTGGCATGGCATGTAGTCGCGCACCTTGATATAAGATACCGGTTTTAGCACCAATATGATTGACGACCGAGCTTGAATTTGCGCTGGCAAATACTACTGCGTCCTTCAGCTGGGCGCCATGAGCCCACTGACTCAAAAAGCCACTGGCAAATGCATCACCTGCGCCAGTCCGATCAATTGCTGGCACATCCTCGTACATCGCTGCTCTGACAATCGTTACGCCATCAGATACCATCGAGCCATTCACGCCGTCTGTCAGCAACACCACCGGCACGAGATCTTTCGCTCGCCGCACCAGCTGTTCCAGATCATCACCCGGCACTAACTGTTGCATCTCTTCTTTATTCAGCGCCAATACCTCCACATCACCTAGCAGTCCCATTAACTTCTCGCGCTGTGCTAGCTCTCGCTTGCCTGGATTAAAGCAAATTTTCATACCAGCTGCTCGCGCCTCACGAAATACCTTATCCAAGACCGTCATCTGACCCGCCAGCGTCGACACATATAGCCAATCAGCCGCAATATCCGCCACGGTAAAATCAGCCGCGTGATAATGCGTTGATGCGCCGCGATACGTCAAAATTGTCCGCTCACCGTTTGGCGCCAATAACAATACCGAGTAGCCCGTATTGTATTTTTGAGAAAATCGAACATACCGCGTATCAACATTCTCGGCGTCCAGATCATCCAACACCGCTTGGCCAGCCGGATCACGGCCGACAACGCCCAAAAACATCACTTCGTGGCCCTGCCTGGCAAAGGTTACCGCGGCATTCGTCGCACCACCACCTGTCGAAAAATGGATCTGGTTGACGTCGGCCTTGGCACCAAGTTCTAACTTAGCAAAACAACGTTCTGGACTATCGCATACCGGAGCCAAGGCGTCTGACTGGCTTAAAAAAACATCCTGCACGCCTGCACCGACAGTAATAATTTTCGCCATTACACCACCGCCTTTCCGGCTGAATCGAAGGCTTGAATTTTCGTCTCAACCACCTCCTGAACGGCCATGTACACTGGTGGCATTAGTTTGACGATGGCGTATTCGTTTGGATTTTCACGTAAGGTTTTTTCCAGCGTCGTGCGGAAAGTGTAGCGCATGTCGGAGTTGATGTTGATTTTGGAGACGCCAATTTTTGCTGCGTCCTCAAAATAATGCAGCGGCGTACCTGATCCGCCATGAAGCGAAATCTGGCAATGAAGCGCCTCGCGGATGCGCGCTAATAATTCCAAATCCAGCACTTTCGGCACCGGATACAACCCGTGCAAATTCCCCACTGCCGCCGCAAAGGTGTCAATTCCCGTCGCTTCAACAAATGCCCGCGCGCCATCCGGCGTGGAAAAGGTTTTCTTAATTTCTTCATAATCAATCGCCTCGGTATGTACGTTTGATGAACCCCAAAAATAATGCGGCTCGGCTTCCACCAACGCGCCGGTGAACTTGGCGTACTCGACAACTTCGCGGGTTTTGGCGATGATTTCCTCATCCGAGGCATCGTGATTTGCCTGGGAAATATCGATATGCACAAACTCATAACCCGCGTCAATCGCCCGCTTGCAGCCCTCCACCGTCGGCCCATGATCTAAGTTCAAATAAATCTCGATGCCGTATTCAGCCTTATAATTATCCACCAAATCGCGCACGTTCTCCAGCCCCATGGCCTTAACCTCGGCGTCTGATACTTCCACCAGCACTGGCGATTGGAGCTTCTGCGCCGCCCGCGCCACTGCGATCAGCGTTTCTTGATTATCAATATTAAACGCCCCGACCGCAAAATGTTGCGCTCGTGTCCGCTGCATCAAATGGCGCGCATGCGTGGTATTGCGCCGAATGTCAGAAATTGTCAGTCCCATATACCCTTTTATCCCTTATGCTACTTATGGTTATTATAGCAGCGGTGACGGAAAATGAAAAGAGGCGAAGGGGTTTTACAATTTATTTTTGTACGGTTTTCGTCAAAATGCTGGTCTTATCTTTTGGCTCATCATGGGGTCAATCCTCATGAGGGAACTCGGTATTTTCACTTATGCAGCAGCATGGGAGATCGCGACACTTGTGACAATTTCCTGTATAGCTGTGGACGCTCGAGAAATTCCCTGGCGTCTGCGCAAGCCTAAATAAATGATAGGTTATCTTTTACGTGCCGGACAACTGCTTCGACATCTAGTCCATGCTTCTGCCATAATTCAGCTACCGAGCCGCTTTCGCCGAACTGGTCGCGGACGCCGATACGCTTTATTTTGACTGGCAATTTCTCGCCGAGTACTTCCGCCACCGCGCTACCAAATCCGCCGGCAATTTGCCCTTCTTCTGCTGTCACCACACGGCCGCATTTTTGGGCGGCGGCAACGACCGCTGCTTCGTCCAGCGGCTTGATAGTGTTAAAATGCACGACTTCTGCCTGAATGCCGGCGTACGCCAATTGTTCTGCCACCATGAGGAGTTGATACGTCATCGTGCCAGTACCGAGTAACGCCACATCAGTGCCTTGGCGCAGTACGGACGCTCGGCCTATGGCCACCTCACCATCCAAAAACAGCGGCATGTCAGCTCGCGGCAACCGCACATAATTTGGCCGTGGATCAGCCGCCATCACTGCTGCCATCATTTCGGCCTCGTAGGCATCACCTGGTGCCAAGACCACCATGTTTGGTAAACTCCGCATCAGTGCGATGTCCTCCAGCATTTGGTGCGTCGCGCCATCCGCACCAACATTCAGCCCGGCATGTGAACCGACCAGCTTGACCAGCTGATTATTCAGACAAATTGTCGTCCGAATTTGCTCCCAATTACGCCCCGGACTAAACGCCGCGTAGCTAGCCGCAAACGAGATATTACCCATCGCTGCTAGTCCTGACGCCACTGTCACCAGATTTTGCTCCGCCACACCAACCTCAATGAACCGCGGCGCACCGATTCGCTCGGCAAATTCGCCAAAGCCAACACTTCCTGCCAAGTCAGCGCTTAGCGCCACAACCTGACTATTGTTCATTGCTGTGTGAACTAGCCCATGGCCAAAACTAAGCCGCATCGACGCGGTATTTCCCGCGCGCCAATCGTCCCGCAACATGCTCATACGCCCACCCCTTCTTCCGGCTGTTTCTTAGCCAGTAAACCCAATTGTGTCAGCGCCGCGGCGGCCTGCTCGGCATTTGGCGCCTTGCCGTGCCATCGATAATCGCCCTCCATAAAATCAACGCCGCGCCCAGGTACCGTATGCGCGATAATCACGCTCGGTTGCTCGCGTACTGCCTGTGCTGCTTCAATTGCCGCGATAATTCGCGCCACGTCATGCCCGTCGATTTCCTGCACCTGCCAACCGAAACTGCGCCACTTCTCACCCAAATCATTCAGCGGCATGACTTTTTCTGTATCGCCGCCAATTTGAATAGTATTACGATCAACGATAGTGATTAGCCGGCCTAATTTATACTTGGCTGCAAACATCGCCGCCTCCCAAATATTGCCTTCATTAAGTTCACCGTCACCTAAACTACAATATATGAAGCGTTCCGAATTCTGTAAATACTGCAAATGATATGCCATGCCAGCAGCCTGACTGAGACCGCAGCCAAGCGGCCCGCTCGTCGTCTCTAGCCCTGGTAATTTTACCCGCTCCGGATGCCCTTGTAGCCGCGAGCCAAACTGCCGCAAACTCATTAACTCTGATTCCGATAAAAATCCGCGCATCGCCATCGCCGCGTATAGCAGTGGTGCATAATGGCCGTTACTCATGACGAACAGATCGCGATCAGGCCAATCCGGCTCTTCTGGCCGCAATCTAAGAATCCGAAAATACAGCACCGCCATCACATCAGCAAACCCCAGCGGTCCCGCCACATGACCACTACCAGCAGCCGTCACTTGGCGAATAATCAGCTGCCGTAACTCTTGCGCCTTCTTTTCTAGCTGGCCAGTCGTGAGTTGGCTCATGGTAAACTACCCGAGCACACCCGTCTTGCTAATTTCCTGCTGGAGTTTAGCGAACATTGCTGGTGGATCAGTTGCTTTTTGGATTGTCCCGCCAACGTTCAGGACGTTCACGCCGCCCTGAACAAGGCTATAAGCATTGTCAACCATCACACCACCATCCCAACCAATTTCAACATTCGGATTAATCATCTTGACGAGCCGAATTTTTTCCAGCTGCATCAGGCTGGCTGTTCCGCCAAACTTACCTAGCTCACCGCTGAAAATCAGGACATGCTCTGCCTCTTTGATAAGCTCTTCGACGGTTTGCGGCACTGTTGGCTTGAGCAGTGCTAGCCCAGCCATAATACCCGAGCGCTTAATTTCTTTGAGTGCCCCCAACACGTCGCCTTCGGCCTCGGCATGAATAATAATCAAATGCGGCCTCAGTGCGATTAACTTCGGTACATACTCATCTAGTTTGTTCACCATGGCGTGAATATCAATCGTCCAACCTTCTGGTGCCCATAATTCTGGGATGCTGACCGTAAAGGTCGGCGCAAATTCACCATCAGTCAAATCGATATGCACCCGCTCAGCAAAGCCGGTAATTCTATCGACTTGCTCTTTGTATTGCTGGGCATTTTCTGCCAAAATTGCCGGGGCGATAACACTACTCATACGATCTCATCCAGTTGCGCATTACGCCGATTATACCGCGGGGCATCCGCGTATGCAGTATTGAGCCACGTTTCAACAATGCCCTTCCAGGCAGCTTCGTTATCCTCGAGGACCCTAGCCGGCAGGCATAATACATTCGAATTATTGTCACGCCGCGTCATCCTCGCCTCATGTGCATCCCAAATAACACTGGCGCGGATCCCCTTAAAACGATTCGCCGCCATACACATACCCTGACCGCCGCCGCAAATTAAAATTGCCCGTGGATCATCCTCGCCATCACCAATCACTCGCAGCGCTGCCGCTGCCGCAAACTGTGGAAAGTCGTCATCAGGATTAAGCTCACGACCACCGACATCCTCGACTGCATAGCCACTTTTCGCCAAATACGCAAATACTTTTTCTTTCAGCGCAAACCCGCGATGATCTGAACCAAGATAAATCTTCATGGGTTTAGTATAAGCGGTTTGGGCGATATTTGCAACCAATCAAGTCCTTGGAAGCTCAACTCATTACGTCGAGCCGCAGCCAGCCAACACCTTACCCATCGCCTCTTTTTCTGCATTTGTTACCCACAGACGATATTTACGCTTGATCGCCACCTGCCGTTCAATGTACTGACAGCGAAACGGTTTGTTAGGAGGCAGCCAGGTTGCCGCGTCGCCATCGCCTTTGGCTTGGTTGGCGGGCCCATCAGCGGCCAATAAATTTAGTGGGTCATTCGCTAATTTTTCTCGTTCCTCACGTGGTAGTTGCTGTGCACCTTTCTGCCACGCATCACTTAACGCCACCACGTGATCAATTTGTACTTTCGACGAAGTCTCTGGCCCGCGCTGAAACTTGATCGTCCGGCCGGTATACGGGTCACGTAGTGTCCCGGCCAACACGCGACATTTATCATCAATTTTTGTTTCCGTTAGATCCCGTGCCAAGATCACTTCACGTACAGAACAACCACCAATTTTGCCCCAACCATCACTAAATTGTTTGCGGCTATAGCCCGTTTTGGGTGCGCGACCTTTAACCTCTAGTTTAGCTAACTCCGCCTGGGCGTTTGAGTCACCAAACAATTTCCGCTGCATGAACGGCGAAGTCGGTGCAACCCGCGGCTGTTGCAGCTGCACCGCCCACACTACTGCACCCACTACCGCCATGACGAGCAACACCATTATCTGCCGCCGTCTAATTTTCCTCGTTGTCATATCTATATTATAATGAAAGTATGAAAACAGTTCCACGCTTACTTGACAGCTTTATACCAAATCATTACACACTAACTCTCAATCTGACGCACGCCGAAGAAAAATCGTTTTCTGGCACGGTGGTTATTTCTGGCGAGTCAACCGGTGGGTCAGTTTCGCTGCACGCCAAAGATTTAACCATTCATACGGCGTTGATTGACGATCAGCCAGCTGAGTTTTCTCACGGTGAATTTGATGAGTTACGCCTATCGTGCCCAGAATTATCCAGTGGCCAGCACACCGTTCGTGTTGAGTTTTCTGGCACTATCACCGATGCTATGCACGGACTATATCCGTGCTACTTTACCCACGACGGCGTGAAAAAGCAATTGTTTGCCACCCAATTTGAATCACACCACGCCCGCGAGGTATTCCCATGCGTTGATGAGCCAGCTGCCAAAGCAACCTATGACGTCACGCTCGTCACTGCTCCGGAGTTAACCGTCCTTGGTAATATGCCCGTCACTGAATCATCCGAAAAGGATGGCACGCTGATAACAACTTTTGCCACCACGCCACGAATGAGCAGCTACCTACTTGCCTTTGTTGTCGGCGAATTACATAAGAAAACCGCTCATACCACCTCCGGCGTTGAAGTTAATATTTGGGCCACGCCAGCCCAGAGCGAGGAGACGCTGGATTTTGCGCTGGACATCGCCACGCGCTCCATTGATTTTTATGATGAATACTTTGGCGTGCCATATCCGCTGCCAAAGTCTGACCACGTGGCGCTGCCAGATTTCTCGTCGGGTGCCATGGAAAACTGGGGACTCATCACCTACCGCGAAAGTTGCTTGCTGGCTGACCCAAAATTAACACCGGAGTCGTCCAAGCGCTTCATCGCCACCGTCATCGCTCACGAACTCAGCCACCAGTGGTTTGGCAATCTAGTGACCATGCAGTGGTGGAACGATTTGTGGCTAAACGAAAGCTTCGCCAACATGATGGAATATGTAGCGGTCGACGCACTACACCCTGAGTGGCGGATGTGGGAGGATTTTGCGACGAGTGAGGTCACCACGGCGCTGCGGCGCGACAGCTTGGATGGTGTGCAACCAGTGCAGGCCGACGTTAATCATCCGGACGAGATCAGCACTTTGTTTGACCCGGCGATTGTCTATGCCAAGGGCGGACGGCTATTAGTGATGGTGCGGCGGCTGATCGGCGAGGAGGCGTTTCGCTCTGGGCTGAAGTCATATTTTGAAAAATTTGCTTACCAAAACACTGTTGGCGATGATTTGTGGCAGGAGCTAGAAACTGCCAGCGGCCAGCCGATTGTTGAATTGATGAACGCCTGGATTTCTCAGCCGGGGTTGCCGATTGTGCAAGTCGAACAAGATAATTCGGCTGAGCAACCTACTGTCACGTTAAACCAGGAACGCTTTTTCATCGGTGATCATCAACCGTCCGACGCCTTGTGGCCAATTCCGCTGTTTGCCAATCAGCCGCTTGATAATATTCTGACCGAGCGCGAGAAAACATTTACGGCAAATGGCGACGTTCGGCTAAACTGCGGACTGAACGGACATTTCGTAACGCACTACGACTCAGCAACGCGAGATCGATTGATTGAAAAGGCGGCAGAATTACCGACGTTAGATAAAATTTGCTTGTTGCAAGACATGACGTTGTTGGCGCGGTCTGGACGAGAAAGTTCGGCGGCGTTACTGCCGCTGGTACGCGTCTTTCAGCACGAAACCAATGAAAGAGTCTTTAATAAAGCTGGGACAAATTTGGTGGAATTACGCAAATTCGTCGATGACAGTGAAGCAGGACGCGCTCGGCTAAAGCAGATTTCTGTTGAATTTGCCCGCGATACATTCATGGAACTTGGCTGGGATGAGCAGGACGGCGAGTCTGATGACGATCGCGAGCGGCGCACGGCAGCGCTAGGTTTGATGTTATACGGCGAGGACTCAGCAGCGCTCACGGAAGCCAAACGACGCTTTGATGAGACTAACCCAGATGATTTACCAGCTGAAATTCGCCCGCTAATCATCAATGCCAATGTCAGATACTTCGAGACGCCAGAAATGATTGACAAGCTTTTTACGATATACCAGAATACGCCGTCAGCCGACCTGCAGGTTGATATCGCGCTAAGCTTGACATCGACGAAAAATCCAGCAACCGCCGAACGAATTTTAACAGCGATCAAGGATGCTGATATTATCCGTCCGCAAGACGCCAGCCGTTGGTTTATTTATCTGATCCGCACGCGGGAAAACCGGCAAATTGCCTGGAATTGGCTGAAAGAAAATTGGTCGTGGGTGAAAGATACCTTTGGCGGCGATAAAAGCTACGATAATTTTATCCGCTACGCCGCCAGCGCTCTGTTGACCCGCGATGAGTTAAACGATTTCACCGAATTTACCGCGCCGCTGCGCGCCGAACCAGCCCTGACGCGTACCATCGACCTGGGTATCCGCGAAATCGCCGGCAGAGTGGCGCTGATTGAGCGGGATAAGGCAGCGGTTATTGACGCACTTGACGACTAGTTAATCCCGTGTACTTTCATATTGCAGGTGACGCAGCTAGTCCATAATCACAGATTGCTTACTATTGCTTTCATCAACAGCCACCGCCAGCAGCTGCATGTCGCATCTTTCGTACTGCGGATGTTTTGCTATGAATAATTCCGCCGCAAAACGCATTTGTCGCTGTTTTTTGACAGTAATCGCCGCCAGCCCATCGCCAAAGTCATCATTCTTACGGTATTTGACCTCGGTGAAGTACAGCACATCATCTTTCATGCTAATAATATCAATTTCGCAGTACCGCGTCCGCCAGTTGCGGACGATGATCTCGTGTCCGTCCGCCACTAGCTGATCTGCTACTGCTTGCTCACCTGCATTACCAATGTCGCGAGTAGTGGATAGGCGAGCAACGGGTTCGCTATCTCCTCCGACAGAGGCCGTGGAACATTCGCGAAGAGCGGACGTTTCAGCCGAACGCTCACGAGACATCTCCGGTGGAGATGTGAGTGAAGAGTGTACTCTGGCGGAGGACGGTAGCAAACCCGCCTCCACATACTTCTGTAGCGGCGCAAAACTCAGTCGATGCAGCGGCGTCACGCCCAACCGCTCAATCGCCGCCTGGTGCTTGGCCACGCCATAGCCAGCATTTGACGCGAAGCCATACCCTGGATAGACCGCATCTTGCTCGGTCATGTACTGATCACGCGCTACTTTGGCGATGATCGACGCCGCCGACACACTGGGAATCAAACCGTCGGCCTTGGCCATCACCGTCACGTATCGCTCCAGCGCTGTATCCGCCAGAAAATTAACCGTCCCGTCAATGATAATTTCATCAAATGCCAAATTTTTCTCTTTACACTGCGCCTGAATTTGCTTGACCGCTCGCCGTGTTGCCAATCTCAGCGCCTGGCTCATGCCAAGATCATCTAGCTCCTTGGCGCTCACCCAGCCCAGCGCCCACGTAGCCGCTTGTTCGCGAATCGCTCCGTCCAGAGCCTCACGACACTTTTTAGCCAACTTTTTACTATCATCCAAGCCCTCAATCTCAGCGCCGCCCAAAATCACCGCGCCCACCACCAGCGGCCCCGCCCACGGCCCACGTCCGACCTCATCAATGCCGAGGATCATGTGCGCGTCGATCCCCGTTCGCGTCCTTTTTCGCACTCAAATTCATCATCACCCAGCCGATCCACACCGCCGCCGCACCCAGCGTATTTGCCAAAATATCCCAACTAGTATCGTCCAGCGTAATACGCGCTAGTCCTACCTTAACCATGAATAATTCCGCCAGCTCATTGATACAGCCCAGCGCCGACACCAGCGCAAACACCGAAAACGCCATTACCAGCCAGTGCGCCCGCCAGCGCATCGCCAACACTAAATATATCCACAACAGTCCCGTAAACAATCCGCCGCCCACGAAATGCGTGGTAAAACTGGTGTCTCGCCCCTCAATCAGCGGCGACGGCAAATACCATGAGATGAAAAACAACACACAGGCACAATATAACAACCAGCGATACTTCTTTTCATCAGTAAAGCCATGATGGCGCAACACATACGGCACCGCAAATGCCAAAGTCACCGGAACGAAAACGGAAATATAATGAAAGATCGACATATTGGCATTATACCATGAAAAACCGCCCCCCCAGAGAGGGCGGTCTGTATGTCTCAAATCAATTACGCTTCTTTATGGCGGGCTGCGACCTCGGCAGCCTTGGCGTCAAGTTCTGCCTGAGCAGCGTCTTTTTCAGCTTGCTTAGCAGCGGCTTCCTTAGCAGCCTCTTCTTTCAGGCGCTCCGCCTCAGCCTCAGCTTTAGCATCGTGCACATTATTGACAGCAGCACGGTCAAAGTTCTTGGCGGTCAAGCGAGCTGATTTACCAGAGCGCTTGCGTAGGAAGCTAAGGAACTTGCGGCGAACCTTGGCGCGGCGAACAATTTCGACCTTCTCAATCAGCGGACTGTGCAGCAAGAATGATTTTTCCACGCCAACACCTGATGCGATCTTACGAACCGTGATGCGCGAGGTGTGTGACTGCTTGTTGTCGGTGCGAATAACCATACCCTCAAACATCTGAATACGCTCTTTGTTACCTTCCTTAATTTTCTGGTACACACGCACGGTGTCACCACTGCGGACATCAACAACTGCTTGTTTTTTCTGCGCTTGATTGACTTTGTTGATTAGATCAAAACTCATACTGTTTTCCTCTGTTTCGGGATCTTAACAGCTGGCCATATAGTTGTATCCCTATAGCTCCACACTGAAAGACTCGATATTTAATATCACCGATACAATCAGTTACCAATTTTAGCACAATTACCCAAAGATGACAACTCCTGAAAACTTCACTAAACTGCGCTATAATTGACCGCATGGATTACAATACACTAGCACTTGAATTACACAAAAAATATAAGGGTAAAATCACCACCAGTTTGCGCGACCGGGAGGAGTTGGATCGCGATAAATTAAGCGCCTATTACAGCCCAGGCGTGGGTGCGGTCAGCCAAGCGATCGCCGAAAATCCAGCAGACCTACCAAAGTACACCTGGACAAATAATTTGGTCGGCGTGGTTTCTGACGGTTCAGCGATTTTAGGATTAGGCGATTTGGGACCAAAAGCCGCCATGCCGGTGATGGAAGGCAAGGCGCTACTGTTCAAGCATTTCGCCAATGTCGACGCCGTGCCGGTTGTCTTGGACGTTCACCAGCCAGAAGAAATTATTGCTGTGATCAAGGCAATCGCACCGAGCTTTGGGGCAATTAATCTCGAAGACATCGCTGCACCAAAATGTTTTGAGATTGAAGAGCACCTGAAAGCTGAGCTGGACATCCCCGTGTTTCATGACGACCAGCACGGTACGGCAGTCGTGGTGTTAGCAGGACTAATCAATGCTGCGAAATTGACCAGACGAAACCTGGCAGCCTGTAAATTCGTGGTCATTGGCGCAGGCGCAGCTGGTACGGCCATCATCAAACTGCTACATCTATACGGCGCAAGGAACATCGTGGCGGTAGATAGCCGCGGCATTGTTGGCTCGTCTCGCACCGATTTGAATGCTGAAAAAACTGCGCTATTAGAATACGTCGACGCTTCGCAAGCTGGCTCAATTGAAGACGCCATCACCGATGCTGACGTGTTCATTGGTGTGTCGCGCGCTGGGCTACTTACGCCTGAATTGGTACAAAAAATGGCCGATAATCCAATCATCTTTGCCCTAGCCAATCCAGTTCCAGAAATCATGCCAGACGTCGCTCGAGAGGCGGGTGTAGCAGTCATTGCCACTGGCCGCAGTGATTTTCCAAACCAAATTAATAATTCCTTGGCCTTCCCAGGCATCTTCCGCGGCGCCCTGGATCACGGTGTGAAAAAAATCACCGACCAACATAAACTGGCGGCCGCCGAAGCGCTAGCTGGACTAGTCGAAAACCCAACTGCTGAGGAAGTCATTCCTTCGCCGTTTGACGAGCGAGTAGCGCCAACCGTCGCTCGTGTTATCACATAACCCTATTCGCCACATGCTAACGATCATAATAGAAGCTGTCGGAGAGCTGGCCTCAGCGCGGCTTTTTGATATCCACTAGATAACTCGATTAACTTCCTCAAGTGTCGTCTCGCCGCGCAAAGCCGCTAGCACGCCTGCCTGTAGCAGCGTCACCATGCCATGTTTCTTGGCTGCAGCCTCAATTGCTTCAGTGTGAACGTCGGCGATATCACCTCGCAGGAATTTCTGAATTTCCTCAGTCACCACCAGCTGTTCCATCACCGGGATACGCCCCTTGTAACCAAACGGCACCTCATCGGTCGCCACGGGTCGCCACAGCTTGAACGTATCAAGATCAGGACAATCAACATGTGGTGGCAGATCCTGCATAACCTCTTTTACCCAATTGCGTGTTGCCTCATCTGGTTCATATTCTTCCTTGCTCTCATCATGTAGCCGTCGCACCAGCCGCTGAGCTATCAATAGCCGCACCGCTGAACTAAAAATTGGATTCTGCCCAATCATATCAATAATTCGACTAAATGCCGCTGACGTCGAGTTAGCATGAAAGCTTGACAGCACCAGATGCCCGGTAATCGACGCCTGAATTGCTGTCTTGGCAGTTTCCTGATCACGAATCTCACCAACCATCACCACGTCTGGGTCAAGACGTAACACGCTACGCAACCCATCATCAAACCGCTGGCCAGCCGTCGTATCAATCGGGATCTGCGTAATGCCAGGAATGGTATTTTCTACTGGGTCTTCCAGTGTAATCACTTTACGATCCGGTGTATTGAGCGCATTGAGAATGCTGTACAAAGTCGTTGACTTACCCGAACCGGTTGGCCCAACTAACAGCACCAGGCCACGCGGATGAGAAATAATCTCATCAATTTGCGCCCGTTCAGCCGCACCGATACTGAGCAAGTCTAGGTTCAGCATCGAGGTGTCAAAATTAAATAAGCGCAGCACTACGTCTTGACCATACATGGTTGGCACCGCTTCGACACGGAGGTTAAGGAGGTGTGATACCCCGTCACGATGGATTTCTTGCTGCATGTGCCCCGACTGCGGCTCATTGGACGCCGTCGAAATATTTGCTCGCGAAGCCAGTGCCGCCATGATAACTCGATAACGATCACGGCCCAGCTCCGCCACCGAGTGCAGCGCGCCATCAACGCGCATCCGCACCCGAATGGTGTCGCGCTGATTCTCAATATGAATATCCGATGCATTCAGCCGATCCGCCTGATCGATCAAATAGTTAAACACGTCGTTTGTACCGACGGTCGCCAATGTCTGGCTGACCTGCTGGAGGGTGTCACTATCGCCCTCTTTGGCGATTTCGATATTATCATAAATCACTTTTTTCGGCGGATCAAATCGCAGCATTAAGGCCCGAAAGCCCGAGGCCGATATCAGGAAGAACTTAGCAATAATACCCTGCTCGCGGTAGTTATTAGTCATCGTCGCTACTAATGATTGTGGTGTCTGTGACGTAATGCCAAATCGATATGACTGCTCGTCAGGGTTTATCGCCAGTGGCACAACGTGTCCGTTATACATCTCTTCAATCGTCAAAATATCACGAATCAGCGGAATTGTTTGTTCAAACTCACGAGCATCCAGATATTGTAGGCCTAAAATCGCCGCTCGTTTCCGGGTTGCGTCTTCATCTTGATCGCGACGTTGTTGTTGAATTCGATCTTCATCCATCAATTTTATTATAGCAAAAAGCTTATCCTTGGGCGAGTGCTATAATGATAGCATGCCAGAAATTACCCTTCTCATGCACAATATTCGCTCGACGTACAATGTCGGTGCAATTATGAGAACAGCCGAAGGCTTTGGCGTCAGGCAAATTATCTTTAGCGGCTATACGCCGTACCCCGATTTACGATTGGCCAACCCCCGGTCTATCGACCCAAGGCTGCCGCACATTACCGAAAGGTTGACCGCCCAGATTCACAAGACTGCATTAGGCGCAGAAACAATGCTGCCTTTTAGCTACGTAGCCGATATTCGTCAGTGGTTGGCGGAGAATGCCAACAGGGAACGTTTACCTGTGATTGCCCTGGAGCAATCAGCGTCGAGTACAGAGCTCAATACGTTTCGGCCACCAGCCCGCTTTGCCCTGCTCCTCGGCGAGGAGGTCCATGGCATTGAGCCGGACATTCTAGCGCGGTGCGATCACATCGTCGAAATCCCCATGCGGGGTGCCAAGGAGTCATTTAATGTCTCAGTCGCGGCCGGTATCGCACTCTACGGCCTCTGTTTTTCCTAAATATAACCCCGGGCTAGATCATAATCCCTACGGGCGTAAATGATGTCACAATTGCCATTAAAATCAGCGTCACGTACCAAATCTTGCGATTAAATTGATACTTCTCAACCGACACAACTAAAAGCAGCCCGACAATCAGTCCAACCGGCAACGCCTGGATTACTACCACGCCCAGCTCAATCGGCTGCTTCAGTCGCAACCACAATGCCGCCAGCACGACACATACCACCAACTTTACGAAAAAGGTGCTGTCATTTTCATACAGCCGCTCCCGACCTTTGCGGTTGGTGATGCTACTTGCCTTTGAGCGATTACGAGCGTACGTTCGCGATTTTTGTTTTGCCATAAGCTTTTTTATCATATCATACCATGCATACCATAGCAAAGCAGCCCCGCATGAAAGCGAGGCTGCCCTAAGTTTAGGTTATGAGAAATAAATTACCACATGTTTGTCAGATGGACCGACTTAAATCCATTCCAACCGTGACCAACTTCTGCTGAACCACTACTAAACGGCCAATTCATATTGCCGCTATTTGTATATTGCAGCAACCGTCCGTCTTTCGTCCGACCGACAATATCCGCCAGGCCATCAGTATTCATATCACCGAGCATAATGGTATCAAACCCGTTCCAGCCATGACCGATTTGACGACCGCTCTCGAACATTGTCGTCTTGTTGTCGCGTCCACGATTGAGATATGCCCACATCGTACCGTCCTGGCGTACTGCGACGATATCATCATAACCATCACCATTCAAATCACCAGCAACGATCGATCGAGCATTATTCCAACCGTGACCGATTTGACGGGCTTCATCTGACACGAAATCATACGTCCCTTCAAGCTTCTTGTAGCGCAGATAGACCTTGCCTGCCATCAAGTTACCGTTAGCATCGACATAAACATGTGAGACTGGGCTATCCTTACCGTTCAATTTAGCAAATACCGCGCCACCACGATGGTCGATGTCGCTCGCAACTGGCTTGTCAGCAAATGGCGTCGTTGCTGAACCATTGTTACGGAATACTTGAGCCTTTTGATTCTTTGAATAGGCAACGATATCAGGACGACCATCACCATCCATGTCAGCAAATGTAATGTTTGTGTATTTGTTAAAGCCCTGCCCGATCTTTGTCGAACCGCCACTAAATGGCCAACCCGGGATAGCATTGTTCTGATACAGCCACAACGAGCCATCTTTGCTCAAGCCAACTGCGTCACTGAAGACAACACCCTCGGTAGCATTCGCAACTGGTGCGCCACTCAGCACCAAGCCAAACACCGTCGCCGACAGCCCAAGCGCCGTTACCGTTTTCTTTAGTATTCCCATACGTCCCTCCACCGTCATAGACGGTATTTATTTAGTACACTCCTACCGTACTACGTTTTCTAAATAAAAGCAATCCCGCTTGTGATTATCAAGCGGGATCGTGGTAAATTCTACTGTAGGATTAGCGACCAATTACATCCGAATCTCAGCGTCAACACCAGCCGGTAAGCTCAGATTCTGCAGACTATCAATCGTTTTTGGCGTGGCATTGGTAATGTCAATGAGGCGCTTATGGGTGCGCATCTCATAGCTCTCGCCGCCCATTTTATAGACGTGCGGGCTTTTTACCACCGTGTAGGTACTGCGACGAGTTGGCAGCGGCACAGGGCCGGCCACGCTCGCGCCGGTGCGAATTGCCGTATCGATAATTTGTTTTGCTGACTGGTCGATGACTTTATGGTCGTACGCTTTCAGGCGAATACGAATCTTGATACCAGTGTCTTGAGCCATAGCTCCTCCTTTATGTGCGACTCCGTAACCTCTGCTCACGTCCGTGCCTCGCGGATGGCCGAGTTCTCGGAGTAAATTAATATTGTTTGGCAATTATATCACAATACCTGAAGTATGGCTAGTCAAGAACTACCGGATTTGCTGCCACCCACTGGCGCCACTGCGCGACATCTTCAATCGGCGGTCGATAACCCATAGCTTCACCCAACCGGCTCGCCGCCAAAATACAGGCTGCAATATAATCGGCATTAGCTTCGTGGTCAGACCGGACATATTCTTGGTATTGCTCACTAGTATAGTCCACCGGCAGAGGTACGATGGTATTATCTATCTCACCAAAAACCCGCATTACCTTTTCGTCAAGCTGGATTATG